>NZ_JAPWDU010000009.1 GCF_027257155.1 Cerasicoccus sp. TK19100 | reverse complement strand
TCATCATCATGCTCAACGCCATCATCAAAAACCCAAACTATAAAATAGCATGAGCCAAAACAAAGACAGTTGCTCCATGGACATGTCGATCAACGCACAATTCAAAGTGTTCGCACTCTAGTCGGTCGATACTTCTCCGTGGGCTTTGGCGAGTTGTTCGATGGCTTTGGCCGGCTCGCGGGCAATGATCGGGCTCCATACGCGGCGCAGGTTCCAGCCTTGGCTGCGTAGCACCTCGGTGCGGAAGTATTCCCAAGCAATCGGGTCCGGCGTTTTGCGGAAGCGGTTAAAGTCGATCAGCACGCCGAGGGTGACATCCTCGGGAAGCTGCGGATGCGTTAGCGCGACATCGACACAAAAGCCGCTGTTGCCCCAGTGGACCGTGCTGCCGATCTGGTGTTGGTCGCGCAGCGTCATACCGGTCTCGAAGGCTAGTGTGCTAGGCTCGTCGGTTTCGATCACGTCGCAAACGGCTTTTGCGTCCTGCTTGAGCGTTTCGAGGTAGTCCTGGTAGGACTCGAATTGGTTCTCGATAAACTCCGCATAGCGCAGGTAGGCATAGAGCTGATGGCGGCCGGTGATCTTGCCCGGCTCGGGCATTTGTGCGGAGCGGTATTCGATGGCGGGGATGAAGGTGAGCACATGAATCGCCGCCCGTGCCCGCGTGACCAGCACGTTCAGACGACGGTCTCCGCCCACGCGGGACAGCGCGCCAAAGTTGCGACGAAACTTGCCCTCGGCATCCGGCCCGAAGGTGGTGGAAATGATGATGTGGTCACGCTCGTCGCCCTGAACGCTTTCGAGGTTGCGGATAAAGAGACCTTCGAACGAATCTTTGCCGCGCCGCACGCGGGCCTCGGCCAGACGCTCAGCAAAGGCTTGGTCCTGCTCAGCTCGCTCCTCCAGCACCTCGATAATGAGGTCGCGCTGGTTGATGTTAAAGCTCACCACGCCGATACTGGGCGGGTGCTCGTCGTCGAGCAGCTCGGCGATGCGTTCCACCGCGGCAATGGCTTCGGCCGGGTTGGTGCGCTCCTGATAAACGCCATTGACTGGAGTCAGCTTTAGCGGCGCCTGCAGAGCTTTGTTGCGCGGATGTCCCGGAATGGGTTGCAGCCGGCGGCCATAAAACGCCTCGTTGGAAAACCCGATCAGCGCCTCGCTGCGCGAGCGGTAGTGGACATCGAGAAACGCTTCTTCAACGTCGAGGTTCAACGAGGCTGAAAGCAGGTCTTCCGTTTCGCTCATTTGTTGCTCGGCCAGCTCTTCGATGGTTTCGGCATCGGTGTCGTCGGACTCGGCGACGTTGCTCTCGAAAAAGCGGGTCGGAGGAAGCTGCTTCGGATCGCCCGCCACCACCACACGTGCGCCACGCAGCAGCACCGGCATGGCCTCCTCCAATCGGCATTGGCTGGCCTCATCAAACACCACGACGTCAAACATCTCACGTCTGGGGAAAATCTGCGCCACTGTCGAGGGACCGGCCATCCACACCGGGCACAGGTCAAACAACGGGTCACCGCCTTCGATACTCTTGCCAGTGGCAATCATCTGGCGTAGCTTCAACGCCTTTTTACCGCGCACGTAAAGGCGGTTACGCAGGGCCGCGCCATTGGGGTTCATTCGCGAACCGGTGGAAACCAGCAGTTGCTCCCGCTGGCGTTTGTCCCAAAAGTGTGTGATGTATTCGCGGACAAGGTCCTGCTTCTCAGCCATGCGGCGGCCATATTCCTCGAAGGCCGCGTTGATGCGCGCGGAGTCGATGCGGAGCAGGTCGGGCTCTTGTTCAACGTAACGGTTGATCTCATTGCGGTGGGCGAGTTGCTGCAGCTCGACCATTGCCTTCTCGGCGTCCAGTTCGTGCAGGGCCAGCTCGCGCACGGGCGATTGCAGCGCAGCGGGCATTCGGCCGAGCGCATCTTCCAAACGAATCAAGGATTCCAACGCGCCAACATACTCGAGCCAAGAGCTGGTAATGGAGTCCGCGCGATCGTTGCGGCGAATGGCCTGGTCAACGGATTGCAGGCACGCGTCGTTGAAGAGCGCAGTCGCTCGCAGTGCCTGGAGAAAATCTTCTAGCGCTCGTGCACGGTTTGCGGATGCCTGCAGGAGCCCGGCGATGGCAGTGGTCTTTTCGGGATCTCCCAAGGCGTCGCTGACCAATGGCCAGAGCGGCTGGGCGGCGTTGGTTTCGCAGATTTCGACAATGGCGAAAAACTGCTCCAGCGTTGTCAATGCGCTGCGAAGAGCGGCGTTATCGTTGCCAGCGATGGCGGCTGCGCAGAGGCGACTAACGGTGTCCGCCAAGAGCCAACGAGTGCGAACGCCCTGATAAAAAGCAATGGCACGGTCGATGTTCTCATCGCCCATCGTCGCGCCGATAGCTTGCAACACTTTTTGCGCAGCGGCCTTTTTCTTAAACTGAAGGAAGCGGAAGAAGCTGCCCTTGGTTGCCGCATATTCTTCGAGCGCGACAAGAGCTTGCATCGCGTCGCTAAGGCTCGGCAGGGAGTTGGAAAGCATCAGCACCCATTCGCGATTGAGGTCTTCACGCACGTGTGGCGCCAGTGATTCGATGTTGGGCCGCTCGGCGATGAGCGCCTTGCTTGCTTCGGGGCTGAGCGCGACCAGCGTTGCCGCCAGGGGCGCATCGCCCTCGGTCGTGATCGTGATCAGCGCTGCATGGAGGGCGTCCCGCTGGTCGGCTTGCGTGGAGAGTGTTTCCTCGGCGTGCAGGATGGGGAGCCCGTCGCAGAGATGCTGGTCCACCGAGGACGCGAGCTCGTGTAAGGGTTGCAGTTGCTCCTCGATGTGCGTTTGGCCGAGTTGGAAATATTGCTGCAGCGTTAGCACTGTGTTTTCGAAGAATGGGTTGCCGCTGAGCCGTGCGTCGACGGCGCGGAGCATGACCTCGCTCACGTCGGTTTCATGCTGGCGAATTTCGTCGATTCCCAGGGCCGGGCCTGCGTTTTCGGCCAGGAAACCGGTCGAGCGCCGCGCATAGGCAAACCACTGGCCCACCAACTCGTGGAAGCTGTTTTCGCGCTGATCGTCATGATGGTGAAGCAACTGGAAGTAGCGGGTCAGCTCGGCGTTTAGCTCGGTCAGGCGTTCGTTGACGCGCTGGAGTTTGCGCCCGGGGTTCGGGATCGGCGCATTGTCCACCAGCGCCTCCATGCGTTCTCGCAGGCCCATGTACAGGCTGCGGCGGTCGCGCGCGGGATCGTGGATAATGCCACACAAGTGGCCGAGCCCGTAGTGGTCCAGCCGGTGCATGACGACATCGAGCGCCGTGCGTTTATCGCAGACAAAGAGCACGCGCTGCCCCCGGGCCAGGTGGTCACCGATGATATTGGTGATGGTCTGGCTCTTGCCGGTGCCGGGAGGCCCGTGGATGACGAGCGCCTTCGCGCTGCGGGCGGCGTCCGCCGTGGCGGCCTGGCTGGGGTCAATCGGCGCGATGTAATACTCGTGGGCAAACTCTTTGGCGGCTGCGCCGGGATGCTGCTCGGGCAATTCCGGCTCCCGTGTGTCGGGCTCATCTTCGTTTACCGCCAGCGCCTGCTGGTGAAGATAGCGCGTGATGGGGCCGCTGAGTTGTCCCTCGTTGGCGATCATCCATTTGGTGTCGCGCATGAGGCCGGGGTTGGTCAGCGGGAACAGGCCGAGGATCGCGCCCGGCAGCAGTGCGGCTTTCTCGGGAAGCGCGTCTGCCTTGGGGATTGCGGACAAGGCCGTGGTAAAGTTGAACACCGCACCGTCGAGCGCCAGCGCTTTTTGGGCAAAGGCGAGTATCTCGGCGAACTCCTGATCCGGCACCTCGCCGGTTTCGTCTTCGAAGAGCTCGGGCACGTCATGTCCGGTTTCTTTCTCAATCCACGCCAGTAGGGCCGGGTTGGGAATGAGCAAATCCGCGCCTTCGCCGACTACGGTCAGCGTCGCCCCGGGGTTGGCCCCTTTGCGCACGGAGAGATTGATCGGGACAAAGGCCAGCGGCGCCAGCACCCGCGAACTGCGGAATGTGTCATCTCCGGATCGGGGCGGTAGGGAGACGATGGGGAAGCCCAGAAACAGCGCGCTCTCGCCGTGGTCGTTAATGTATTCCTGCGCGTCGTTGGCGATGTCGTGGAGTTTCTTGAGCAGGCGGCTCTGCTGTTCATATTGGCGGGCGTGGCGCTTTTGCTCGTCCGACCATTCGCTCTCGGGGTAGTCCGGCTTGCGGAATAGAGGAACGTTACCCGGGAGTGTGACGTTACGCTTTTCACCGAGGAGCGCGGGCAGAATTTCATCCACGGGCAAACCCTGAAAATGTGCCAACTGCGTGAGATCGACCCGCTGACGCGAATTGTGCGGACGGGCATTCAAGCAGGGACCGCGTTGCAGGCTCATGTAGAGCCGCTGGAGCATGGCGTTGAGAATCATAGCGAGCCTGAAGTGGTGTTTGCGTTGGCGTGAATAATATGCCGCTGCGCTTTCGGGCATTGCCAGTTCATTGCCTCGATCCCTTACGCGCAAGCAGAATGTGATGGCTGCGGATGAAGCCGTCAACCTCGGCGACCGCATCATCATGATGAACCGAGGCAAGGCGGCCTATGATTTCTCCGGCCCGGAAAAGAAGCGCCTGCGCGTGGAAGACCTACTCGACTGCTTCGAGGAAATCCGCCGCCGCGAGCAACTCGACGAAAGCACAGCCGCAATGCTGGCCGGACAATACGTGTAGCATAGGCGTCTCGCCTGTGCTCGATGCGTCGAATTTTTTACGAGTAGAAATGAGATTGTTTAGCGCACAGGCGAGACGCCTATGCTACACCATCCTACTCTCCCGGCCCACCTGCACTGGGAGGTGGTGAAACTTGCACGCGGTAGAACGTAGGCAGTGTATCCGGCACCAGTGTTATTTCATTAACCGGGGGCGCGCCGAGGATCGGATCCGTTACCGGCGTGAATTCCTCCAAGTCGGTCGACTCATAAACGCGGTAGAATTTATCCAGAGACGAAGCCCACCGGAAGGTCACGCTGCCGTCCTCGTTGGTGATGCCGATTGTCTTGATGAATGACTGCGCATCGTCAGGAAACGTGCCGGCGCGGAACTCCTGTAGGTTGGTGAATAAATCTCCGTCGTCATCACCGCCGGGCTCCATTGATGTCGCAGCGCCGGTGTAATCGTATTCATACCAATCGGGCAACTCGTCTTCGTCGGCATCAGCGAAGGGCGGCCGCGCCCCGCCACGCACACAGAGCACGAAGTTATCGATGCGGATCGCGTCGCCCTGCCCGGCATTGCCATTGTAGTAGCCATCGGGCGCGTAAGGATAGTCTGCCAGCACGCCGCTTTTGGGGTCGCTGCGTTGCGCGCCAGCACCATGCACATCTAGCCACTCGTCATTGAAGTAGCCCATACCCCGGCCGAAGCAAAAATACACGGCGTGCGCGGCGGGAGACTCCGCAGTGTTGAGGTGCGTGGTGCTCGTCCACAGCCACGGGTAATCGATCTGCCCGGCTTCATTGGTGATGGCCGTCAGGGTAAAGAGCGGGTCGATCGCGGGCGAGCTGGTGGTGTCCGGTGAGCGCGTGTAATCGAGGATACTCTGCAGCTCCTTGGCGTTGGGCAGACGCCAGTCGCGGTAGCCTGCGTGCTCCAGATCGAAGGCGTAGTCGAGCGCTTCGCCCCAGCCCATCGCCTCGCCGTTGTCGGCTTGTTGCCACATGAGGCCGGTCGCGCGATCGGTGATCGTGCCGTCGCCGTTGTCGACGAATTGGTTCACGCCGTAGCCCATGCCGCCGCGCACGGCGAGCACGTAGAAATCCAGATTGAGCGGGTATCCCTTGATGCGGCCGTCGGCAAGGTTCAGCCCAAAGACTGCCTGCTGATTGCCGAAGACCGTGCTGACATACTGCGTGGTGGAAACGTACTGTGCGTCGATAACGCGCTCGCCGTTGTCCACATCGCCGTAGCCGAAGGCAAAGAAATTCGTGTCGATAAACGGCCGCACGTTCTGCTGACTCATACCGCTGGCGTCGACGCCGGAAAAGTCCATTAGCGAATAAATTTCTTTGATCGACGGCAGCCGCCAGTCGTCGAAGCCGCCGTAGGTTTCCGCATTCAATTCGTCAACGTAAGCCTGCGCCTCTTGCAGTGTCATCTTGTCGTTGATGTCGATCTCGCCATCGCCGTTGGTATCGGTGGTCTGTGTCCAGGTGAGCCGGGTGATGTTATCGTAAACGGTCAGCCCGTCGTCGCTGGGCCAGTAGAAGGGCACATTGCCCGTGTATTGGCCGTCCTGACCGATAAAGGGCTCGCCAATGACCGGCTGCGCAATCGAGTCCACGTCGTCATAAGTCCGGGTTTGGTTGGTGTCGACAATCGCATACACCGGGAGGTAGGCATCACTGAAAACCTCCAGGAACGCGGTGTTCGTCTCCGCGGTGCCAAACTCGTTCGTGGCAACGCAGTAGTAGGGCCCACCGTTGAGGCCTTCGACGGGATCAATGGTCAGCGACGCGCTAATCGCGCCCTCCAACACCACGTTGCGATGGTACCACTGGTAGGTCACGGCGCTCGTCGAACTAACCTGGCAGCGAAAAGTAATCGCGCGGCCAACCGGAACTTTGGCTGACTGCGGTTGCTCCGTGATGACCGGTGGCGCGTCCTCCGAGGTGACGGAAAATGCTGCCTCTGCGATGATTTGCAACTCGCCCATCGGCGTGGTGAAAACGACGGTCACGTCGTAGTCGCCCAAGGCCATGTCAGCGGGGATGTCAAAAGTCGCTGCGACATGATTACGGTTGTCGCGACTGAAGTTGGTCCCGGCGAGTTCGCCAATCGTTACGCTGGTAGGCATCCGGTCCGCCGGTGGCGGTTGCGGCATGCCGCCCATGGTGATGTCGACTGTGAGCGCGCTTGCGCCTGTCGCCGCGCTGCTGGGCGTGACATCCGAGATAAATGTTTGGCCCTGCAACAGCGATGCCGCCGCCAGCCATAGCAGGCTAAGGAACGTTGGAAGAAATCGATTCATAGTCATGGCAATCGGTAGAATACTACTGCATTAACCATTAACACTGCATTAACGCCGATCATCAATACCCGCTGATCCAACTTGGCACCGTTGTAGCTAGCACTGAGGGAAATTGTTCATTGGCTAATGCCTGAAACCCCAACAATTAAGGCATTGTTAATGGTTCGCATGCTACTATTCTTAGTATGCAAACGCTAATTGCTTTGAAAATTCTTGTCATAGAAGACGACCACGATGTCCAGCACGGTCTGGTCCAAACGCTCTCTGAAGAGGGCTTTGCGGTTGACGCCGTGGACAACGGTTCCGAGGGGCTCTATCGCGCGCAGGAATGGGATTACGACGTCATCGTGCTCGACGTGATGTTGCCCGAAATGAGCGGCTGGCAAATCCTTGAAAAGCTGCGCCGCCAAAAGACCACGCCGGTGCTGATGCTCACCGCACTCAACGACGTGGACGACCGCGTGAAAGGCCTCAACAGCGGGGCCGACGACTACCTGGCCAAGCCCTACAACGACCGCGAGCTGCTGGCCCGCATTCGCGCGCTGTCCCGCCGCTCCGTCGGCCTGGCGGAAAATCAGATCGACCTCGGCCGCGTGTTTATCGACATCGCCGACCGCACGGTTTTCCTCGACAACGAGCCCGTCAAGCTGACCGCCGCGCAGTATAAAATCGTCGCCTACATGGCGAGGCACGCGGGCAAAGTCGTCTCGCGCAACGAGCTGACCGAAGCCATTAGCGGCGACGGCGAGGAGGCGCTCTCCAACGTGATCGACGTGCAGGTACATCACATCAGGCGTAAGCTGGGCAAAGACTTTTTGCAAAATCGCCGGGGCCTCGGCTACATCGTCCCCAAGCAATAAGGCTGCCCGATGCCCCTGTCTCTCAAGTGGAAAATCCAGCTCTGGCACACCTTGATTCTCGGTGTGGTGCTCTCTGTTTTGGGCACGGGATTTTACTTCTACGAGAAGGCGCAACGCATGGCGAAGGTCGACCAAATGCTCGACATCAAAGTGCCGCCGCTGATGGGTGAGGCGCTAAATATCGAACAGCGTCAAGGCCCGCGCGGTAATCGCGCACCCCGCGGCCAACGGCAGCCCCGTGACCGCTTGGAACAGCTACCCGAAAGCGCTAAGGCGCTCGGCTGGGAGCTCTCAGAAGGCTCGAACCCCGTTGACACACTCCGGCTGCATAACGGTGATCCGGCGGAGGCCTTTGCAGAAGCCTATGCCGATGAAGGATACTATGCGCAGGTGACCGGCAGGCGAAGCGGAGCGGTAATTATCCAGACACCCAACTTTCCCGACGGTGCCAGCTTACCCCCGGAACTCGGGCACGGCTACTTCCACCGAACCCGCGATGGTGCCTACCGCGAACTCATCCACAGTAACCCGAGTGGATACATATTCGTCGGGAAAGATCTCGCACCGATTTTTGCCGAGCTAAACATACTCAAGCTACAGATCGGTTTAGTTACGGCAGGCATTTTTCTGGTCGGCATTTCCGTGAGCTATTGGCAGGTGTCGCGCTCACTGCGCCCACTCAAACATGTGGAAGGGGTGGCGGCCCAGATTGCTGATGGCGTGTTGACGGTCCGCATCCCGGAGTCCACCAAAGGCAACTCGCGGGAGTTCGATGAACTCGTCGACAACCTAAACGAGTCTTTCCAACATATGGAAAACCTGATGAACCGGCAGGCGCGCTTTACGGCCGACGCCTCGCATGAGCTGCGCACACCGCTGACCGCGCTCATGGCGCAGATCGAACTGGGCCTCAAACGCGAGCGCACCACTGAGGAATACAAGCGCCTGTTCACCGTCTGTGCGCGATCCGCCGAGCGCATCCAGCGCATCACCGAGCAACTCATCGAACTATCACGCTTTGACTCCGGCCGCGCTAAGCTGGACTACGAGGAGCTGCCACTCGAGGGCATGCTCCTGGAGCTGACTGAGGAACTCGAAGCCTATGCCAACAAGCGCGGCAGCGAGCTGCGCACCAGCCTATCCTCGGGCGTCATTCGCTGCGACCCCTTCCGCCTGGAACAGGTGCTGACCAACCTCGTTAATAACGCGATCCAGCACAACAACCGGCCCATCACCATTGTGCTCAGCGGGTGGTTCGAGGGCGACCTCGCGATCATCGAGGTCAGCGACAACGGCAAAGGCATCCAGGAAGAAAACCTCGAAAAGCTCTTCGACCGCTTTTTCCAGGAAAGCAGCTCCCACACCAGCCGTCACAACAACGTGGGCCTCGGCCTGGCCATTTCCAAAGCAATCGTGGAAGCCCACGGCGGCAAGATCAGCGTCACCAGTACGCCCGAGGTCAAAACCACGTTCCGCATCACCCTCCCCCAACAGCCCAAGACCGATAAACTCGGCCCACTGACCTCTGCCTACAACACGGTGAAGCTTTCAACCCTGCAGACTTCGACTTCGCGCTGAACCGCTGGAAATTTATTCCACTGGCGGGCGAACCACCACGCGGTAAAACTCGCTGTTGTTGCCGCCGCCAACGAACGGCACCTCGACCGTCGTCGTATTGCCGTCGCCTACGATGGGCTCGCCGTAATTGAACCACACGCGCAGGTCTTCGGTAAACTGGACCTGGTAAAGGTAACCTAAAATCGTGTCGAACTGGAACTCCGTCGTGCCGACCATTTGCGTGTTGATCGGCAGGCTCATGCTGTTGGTCGGGTCCGTGCCCATGTCGACCTCGTCCTTGTCCAAGTAGTAGTCGCCATCGCTATCGGTGGAGGTCGGGCTGGAGCCGTAAGCCTGCTCGGTGGTTTCGATCAAACCGTCGCCGTCGAAGTCTCCATTGGGATTCACGTCGGAATAAGTCGTAATGTCGTCATTCGGGTCGAAGTTAATGATCTGATCTTCGAAGGAGTCGGTCAGCCCATCGCCGTCGGTATCCGCATCGGCTTCGCCGGCATACTTGGCTGGAGGTGGCGCCAGGCCCACAAAAATCAAGATGCCGTCGCCGCCGGGATTGACCTCGACGTCGTTCAGGAATGGCGGCTTCCAATTATTAAACGTCCACAAGTTCCCCGCGCGGTCGATCTGCACGCTGGTCGAGCGCATTTGCGGCGCGTAGCTCAAAACATCGCCATTGCCTTCCTGTCCGTAGAGGTTCTCGCCGTTGGCCAGCTTCACGGGTTCGCCGGCGGACTCCACGCGGAAGCCAACATCCGGGCTCATGGGGTCGCCCATGCTCAGGCCCGGCGGGCGGGTAGCGGGATTCGCACCGGCGAGCTGGGTTACACGGCCATGTGAAAATTGCCCCGGCTCCAGCGCGCCAAAGTTGCCAATCCAGATGTTGTCATCACCGTCCACGCACAGACCCCAAGGACCATCCAAGCCGCCGATGTCCGTGTAAGCGCCAATCGGATCGTCATCCCCCGTCGCATCCGCAGCGAACACATACACCTTGCTGTCCCCCTGCGAGGCCAGCCACGCGTTGCCGTAGGAGTCGGACGCGACGACCTTCAGGGTATTGCCGATTTCTTTTAAGAAAACCTGCTCGGGCTTGCCTTGGGCATTAAGCTCGAAGCGCGCAATACTGCTCTGATACTTGCCAGCGATACCGCCGGAGTTCGACATCCATGCGTCGCCATCTGGAGTAATGCCGATGCCAAACGGGCCGGCATTGGTGTATTGGTATATGCCCACCGAGCGGCTGGAATCGCCCTCGGGGAAGAAGAACAAACTGTCGTTGCCGAGGCTCGCGATCCAGATGTTGTCATCGGCGTCCGGCTCAATCGCCTGCACGCGCAGGGGGCCTTGGTAAATACCGTCTTCCGGCGAAAGAAAATCCCCCTCGGCGGTCAGCGTGACGACGCTGCCGTTACCTTCGCGCGCCTGCGTCGGGTAGTTATCGGCGTCACTCGTCGGCCCCCAACCGAAGTTGCCAAACCAGACCTGGTCCTTGCTATCGACCGAGACGCCCCAGCCTACGCCGCGAAGACCATGACCGCGAATCGGCGACACCGGCCGGTCATTCGTGCCATCCGAGGGTTTGCCGTTCGGCTTGAGCACCATGCAAATATCAGTGGAGTTCCCTGTGCCCTGGACCACGTTGTTCGCGATCCAGGCGTAGCCCTTGGAGTCGAAACCGACGTTCGCCGGCCCGCCAAACAAATCCACGGCGGGGTCAATCGGGTTCGACACGTTGACCTTCACGGCGATCACCCACGACTCGACAGCCGACGTCAGGTGTCGGTCATAAATCGGATCCAGCAAGGACAAGGTAAAGATATCGCTCGCGTTCGTGGCCGGGCGTTGCGCCAGTTGCGAAAGTGCAATGGCAGTCGTGGCCGGTGCCGGGTAGCCAGAAGGCGTGGACTTGTTCAAAAACTCCGTCGTCACCGCCGCACTGTCGAGACAGGCATGCAACACATTGCCGAGCGAACGTTTGGTGCGCAAAGAATTGGTCTGGTCAGAATTCGGCCCGTCCAGCATGACAACGGCAGAATCGCCCGTCTGGTGGTTGACCAGATTCTCACTCATGCCCGCGGCAATGCTTAGCGCCAGCGGCGAACCGTAAATCTGACTCCCGTCCGACAGCTGCGCCGAGGCATAGGCACCCGCGACCGTGGTCAGCTCGTTGACGATTACATTGGCCGGCAGTTCCGTTCCCAGCAGCGCGATAAACTCGTTGCGCTCAGTGAGCTTGGCGCGGATGTAAAACGTGCCGCTGGTTTTGCGCACCGCCGAGTCGATGGCAAAGATCCCCGAGGCATCCGAAATTGCCGAACCGCGCACCACCGGCGCGCCATTGGTTGCCTCGTAAAGAATCACTTGGGCATTGGGAATCGGCGTCGGCGTATCCACGCCGGACTGCACCGTGCCGGTGATCAAATCGCCCTGCGCCAACGCGCCAACAACGATAAAACAAAGACAAAGAAAGGAATGAGGGAGGTTTCGCATAGTGGGCTGTCGTGAAAAGAAACGGAACTTACACCATAACGTCGAGGAGCTTTGAAGCAAATTCCAACTGTTTAGAGTCTTTCATCCACATTATATTCCCGGAAAGGTTCAGGAGGGCGGCGTTTCGTCACGGCAACATTTACGCCCTGCCCGCTGGAGGGCGGTGCTTCGTCACCGCCGCACATTACCCCACCACAATAAATTGCCCCACGGATTAACATAGCCCCACCACGAAGCGCGGCGGTGACGAAGCACCGGCCCTCCATTGTGGCCATTCTCCAATGACCACCACCCGAATAACCTTCCTTACGCCGCAAAGACCTGTTCCCGGTGAAAGGCGAGGAACTGCGGGTCGGGGGCAAAGCGACTGGGTTTGCGGATCGCCTGCCCTTCGTAACGCTTAAAGTTGTCCTGGATCGTCTGGACGGAAAAGTGGTCGGCCAGCGCTTGGCTCAACACGACGCGGTAATCTTCGTCGAGCGTGATCAGGCCTTGGTCGAAGGCGGTGTCTTGCGTCTTGGCGAGGCAGAGTCCGTTGCGCGGGTTCAGGCGGTTTTGCGCGGCTGACGCCCAGGGCTGAATGTGTGAGGCCGTGAGCAATGAGCCAACCGGATTGCCGGTGATGCAGCATTGCGTGTCGTAGGCCGTTAACACGGCCCGCCGGAAGAACTGCTGGCCCACGCGGCGCTGGACTTCGCTCGCCACGGTGACGCCGGTAAAGTCGCTTGCTTGTTCGCGAACACTGTTCGCTGCCTCTTCTGTCGCCAACGCCGCAAACGCCTCCTCGGACTGCAAGGCCATGCCTGTCCAATCCTGCTCAAAGCGCGCCCACATCTCGCGGTCGCCCCGGCTGGCATTGCTCAAGCCGCTGACGCCGCGCGCCTGATGCGCCGGATCGAGCGACGCCAGATTGCACAGCTTCATGGCCAGCGCCCCCGGACTCCGCCCCATCAGTTCCGCCACGCGCACAATCTCCGGCTGCCTCGCATGGAACAGACCAAACGGCAGCCGCGTGTAGAGATTCATCGCGACTAAGAGTTGGGGCTTGGTCCAAGTATTGGCTGGCATTAGGTAATTCTAAAAATTAGCCCTTGCGGCATTCGGGATTATTTGGGTCGGTAAGTCTGCCATCTGCTTAAATTTGGCATAGGTTATTGCTCCTATGTAATTTAGTTGCAATTTTTTTAAACATCTAATGATTGTATCGGGAGATGAGTGTAAAAACCAATCTTCCTGGCCGACTCCGAAATACATCATTACCCTATCATGAGGGATTGCTACCTCTCTTTGAAGCGGTGGTTAATTCAATTCATGCTATTGAAGAAACTGAAGTAACTATGGATCAAGGTAGGATTGATGTCGAAATTATTCGCAATCAGTTAGAGCCCGATCTGTTTGAGGAGCATGCCAAAAGGCCTGGTCGCGATGCCATTCCAAGCATTAGAGGTTTTATAGTTAAGGATAATGGAATTGGTTTTAATCAAGAAAATATGGAGTCGTTTATGACTCTTGATAGCGATCACAAGGCAGATAAAGGATGTCGAGGGGTTGGCCGGTTGCTTTGGCTGAAAGCTTTTGAAGAAGTTAAAATAGACAGTGTATACCAAAATGGCGGTGGTGCGTTGCATAAGCGTAAATTTACATTTTCTGCTAAGACTGATATTCGTGGCGAAGGTGAATTACAGGCAAATGATACGGAAATAAGAGAAACCCAAGTGGCTCTCCTTGGGTTTAAGAAAAAATATCAGCAAGCATCTCGTAAGACTCTCAGTTCAATTGCCACCCAGATTTTTGAACACTGTCTTTGGTATTTTATTCGATCTGGAGGCTGTCCGGAAATTCATGTATGGGACGAAGGTGAAAGTATTAATCTAGATAGTGTCTACCACGAGCATATTAAAAACTCTGCCATAGCGGAGCAGGCTAAGATTAATGAGGTCGATTTTGTGTTCAATCATGTCAGGATACGGTCGACAAATCACCTTAATCACTCAATAGCATATTGTGCCGGAAGTAGGCTGGTGAAGGAAGAGAAGCTCAATGGGAAAATTGCTGGATTATTTGGTAAACTAAATGATGAAGATGGCGAATTTACGTATGTATGCTATGTGACTTCGGAATTCCTAGACCAGAATGTCAGAGCTGAAAGAACCGGCTTTGATATAGAAGAGGAGTATGAAGGGTTGCTTCAGGGAATCGAAATCAGCATGAGCGATATTCGCTCAAAAGTTATTGAAAAAGCTCAGTCTCAACTTTCTGGTTTTTTAGATTCCAACATAATGAAATCGAAAGAGCGAATTAATCATTTCGTTTCGAAACGTGCTCCACGCTACAGGCCGATTCTTAAGAGAATTCCTGAGTCCAAATTGGCCGTTGACCCTGAGATATCGGATAAGGACTTGGACATTGCTTTGCATAAATTCTTATCTGAGATGGAAAGCGAGCTTTTGGAGGAGGGACACGATATTATGAGTCCAATGCTTGGTGAGGCTGAGGCTGATTATTCTAATCGCTTAAGAGAGTATCTTGCTAAAGCTACTGATCTAAAAACCTCTGATTTAGCTGACTATGTGTCTCATCGGAAGGTCATCTTGGACCTGTTTAGTGAAGCAATAAAAAGAAAGGTTGATGGGACCTATGAAAGAGAAGATTTAATCCATAATCTTATTATGCCAATGCGTAAGGACACGGACGAAGCTCTTCCAGCGAGCTGTAACCTTTGGCTCTTTGACGAAAGATTGGCATTTCATGAGTATCTAGGTTCTGACAAGACTCTCCAAAAAATTCCAATAACTGGATCAAGCAGTAAAAAGGAACCAGATTTAATGGCATTGAATATCAATGATAATCCCTTTTTAACTTCGGAGACTGATTCTGCACCATTTAGTTCTTTAACAGTGATTGAGATTAAACGGCCGATGCGTAATGATGCGAAGCCTGGTGAAGATAAAGACCCAATTGAGCAGTGCCTTGGCTATCTAAAGCGAGCACGGGAAGGAAAAGTTACAACAAAAGATGGGAGACCCTTATCCAATGCCGAGAACTTACCAGGCTTTTGCTACGTGTTGTGTGATTTGACCCCAAGCGTCATTAATAGATGCGAGATCTTGGATATGACTAGAACTCATGACGGCATGGGTTACTTTCATTACAATAAGACTTACAATGCATACGTTGAAGTCATCTCATTTGATAAGCTTGTTTTATCTGCAAAAGAAAGAAATAGAGCGTTTTTCGATAGGTTAGGCTTGCCTACGACATGATGTTTGCCTGTTGAGCCCTCTGGTTTATAGCTACAAATAACCTACTCACCCAGCAGATTTTGTTTGGCGGCTGCTTCTGCCTGAAGTCTCGCGGATTTTCCGTTTTGGGTAATGACGCTTTTTCTATTCGACGAATCGATTTCCAGATTTTGCTCTTCGTCAGTAACAGCCCACCACCAGACATCGTCATCCATTGCTTCGGCTCTGAGGATGAGGCCAGCCCAACGGGCGGTGCAGTCATCGTCGAGATCCCCGGTCCATTTGATTGGGTTATTCTTTGCGGCGATTAATTGCCATTCAGCGCTCATACATTTCATCAAAACGATCTATGGGTATTTTGGCAACCCATCCGTATGTGTTTCAACAACACAGCCTCATGTGTTGGACCAACATAACCTAATGTGATGACACAACACATCCCGATGTGTTGAGGCAACAGATGGTAGTGTGTTGTTGAAAACGATCCTAATGCTTTTTCGAAAGCGATGGGGATTCGGCGATGGGGGGCGGGACGTAGAAGCGGGGTTTTGTCCTTCGATTGCGGTTGGCTGGGCTGGAGGGCGGTACTTTGTCACCGCCGCACGTATTGATGGTGAACGCGACGAGGCAACTGCGGCGATGACAGAGCATCGCCCTCCAGTTAACGTAAAAAAAACGCCCCCGCCGGTGAAAGGCGGGAGCGTTGGTGATGGCCGGGTTCGCGGGGGGTGTCCGTGACTGGCCGTGGGTGCGCTTTGCGGTTTAGGCGGCGAGGGCTTCGCTGCTGAGGGTCGCATCGAGCACGCCGGAGCGGAGTCCGTTGGTGCCGAGTTCGCGGGTGCGGACGACCAGTTGGAAGTCGGCCCCGGCGGGGAGCTCGGGCGGCACGAGGAACGTGAGCTCCTGCGGGTCGTTGCGGGTGATCTCCGTGGCGCGGGTTTCCGAGCGGTCGGCCAGGTTGATGAAGAACACGCCTTCGTCGGGCTGGTCCTCATTGAACTTCAGGCGCTTGCCCTTGATGATGGCGTTGCGGGCCGGCGTGATGGTGGCGCTCTCCTGGCCGGAGCCCTTGTCGATCACGCGGTAGAGCTTCGGCACGCGGTCGACGGTTTCCACCTTTTGCGTGACGATCTTGTTTTGGATGCGTTTGCGGAAGGCCAGCCCGGCGTTGGCGTGGAGGTAGAGCTCGTGGCGGCTCTCATCGTAGTAGTCGTGCTCGTCGGCGAACTCGCCGCGAATGCCAAACCACAGGCGGACAATGCCGCCGAGGTTGACGCTGCGCCCGCCGAGGAGCTGGATCTCGACGACGCGGAGCAGCTCGGTGACGACGGCGCGGATGTCGGCCTCGGTCACGGTGGAGCCGAGGATTTTCATTTGTTTGATGATGCCCTCAATGTCCACGGCGCGGGCGGGCGTCATGATCGCGCGGAAGCTATCGCCGGTGAGCGGATTCGGGCTGAGGGTGTATTTAAGCGTGTTGGTGTTCATGTTTTTGATTAGGTTGGGAGGTTCGAACGTGTGAAGGTTCGAGGGTTACTTTATGTTGTGATTTGAGTTGGTGTCGCTTGGGCGGGCGCCTTCGCCCGAGTGACGTGCTCATATTATCAAGGCGCGTGAAAACCGTAAATGGCTCCATTGCTTCGGTTGCTTCAGTTTGCTCCATTGCTTCGGTTGGCCTGCTTTTCGCCCAAAATCGTGCAGAATGAGGCATACGGATGCTGCTCAGTGCTACCCAATGCTGCTGAATAACATTCAATGCTGCTAAGCAGCATCGAAATCAGGCGTTTTCAGGTGCGCTAAGAGAGGATCGCGAAAAAAAGTTAACTTTTTTCGATGCCCGATCAGGGGTCCGGTGGATCAAGGACGGTGCTTCGTCACCGCCGTACGTTGCCTCGAGGTATGATGGGGAGGTTTGGCAACGCAGTATTAGGATGAACGGAGGTGAAGAGGCAGCGCACCTTTGCAGCGGAACGGCGATGACGACGCACCGCCCTCCAATGAGGCAGCGCACCATTTCGGCGGAACGGCGGTGACGAAGCACCGCCCTCCAGCCGACCATGCCGCAAGTGACAAGCGACTTAGGTGCTCTACCCTTTGGTCAGCGAGCGGATGCAGGCGGTTTCTTCTTCGCGGTAAGGGGTGCCGTCGTAGCGGAGGATGTCGTGAAACCACAGGTCGGGCTCGGGGAGGTCTTCCACTTTTTCGACAACATCGCCCTTGGCGCGGAGGGAGGTCGCGGTGCGGTAGGCGCCGTCGCGTTCGCGGCTGTTCCACGGCCAGATGGTGCCACTCTTGCCCGCAACGAAGCCCCAGTTGATCGCGGCGACGCGGCGCTCTTTGAGCAAGGGCATCACCTCTTCGAAGGTGGAGTTGGTTTTGCGCGCGAGGTATTCCGTCATGAACAGCGGGCGATCAAACTGCTCGAACTGATCCAGCAGCTCGCTGACTTTGTCGCGGTTGCCGTAGTGGTGGATCGAGTGCACGTCGGAGTTGATGACGCTAATGGACCAATTGATGTCGCCCACGCAGCCCTCGGAATTCGAGCAGATCGGCTGGCTCGGGTTGACCTCACGAGCCCATACCCAGGACTCGTGCACGAGCGGCGCGGAGGCGTCGGCAAAGTCGTGCGCTTCGAGGTTGCCGGCATTGGCGTCTTCCACCGTGCCCGCGCCGCGGCCAGGCTCATTATAGAGCTCCCACATCAGGACGCGGTCATCGTGGGCGAAGCGCTGCAAGGTTTGTTGGACGTAGCCTTTCAAGCGGTTAACGACGGCCTCGCTCGCCTGCCCCGCAGCGAAGGCTAAGGCGTCCGCGCGCGCGGGCGACGTCACCCAGCCGGAGTTGTGATAAGCCGGCACGGGCAAGGGCTGCTCACCGAGCTTGGGAAACGGCGAGTGGCAGTCGTCGAAGAACACGAAGAACGGCCGCACGCCATGCGCCGCGCAGATGTCGAGAAATTCGTCCATGCGCGCGTAGAGCCCATCGGCGTCCGCTTCCCAAACCAGGTCATGCAGATAGACGCGGTGCGTGTTGAAGCCCAGCTCCTGCGACCACTGCATCTCCAGCTTGATGCGCGCGGGGTCCCACATATCACGTTGCCACATCTCGAGTTGGTTGATCGCGGTGGCGGGGTAGTAATTCGTCCCCGCGAGCCAGGGCAACCGATCATACCAGGCCTTGGCGCGCTCGGGCGTCCATTGCCCGGCAACGGCTTCGTAGGGCTGCGGAAGATTGAGGTGCTGGGAGACTTCGAGAGGGCTTTTCAACGACATCCCCCATCGATGAATCAGGCCTGCACCACACGCAAGCCTATCGGGTTTTATCTTTGCGCAAACATGACCATAGCCGGTCGTTTGCTACGCAGGAAAACGACTGCGCTACCGCGCCTACGCCGCTGCGCGGAGCTGGGCGACGTATTCGCGCAGCACGAAGAGGGCCTCATCCAGGCTGGGCATGTAGGGGTGCCACAAGCGCTCCCACTCCAGGCTGACCGGGCCGCCAAAGCCGTCGTCCGCCAACTGCTCCAGTAACGGTCCGAGCGGGAACTCGCCCTGCCCCGGCAGCACGTAGCTAAACGGGTGGCGCGCGCTCGGCTTGGAGATGCTGTCTTTCACGTGAATGTGGGTCGTAAAGGGGGCCACTTCGCGCCAGGACTTCAGCGGGTCGATGCCTGCCTTTTTCCACGTGTGGTGCGAGTCCCAGAGCAAACCGATGTGTTGGTGGCCCTGGCTAAACAGTTTGGCGATGTCCTCCCCCTGGAGCAGGCAGTCGTGCGTTTCGAACGCGAGGCTAAAGCACCAGTCGCGCTCTTCGCGCAGGCGCTCCCAGCGATCCAGCCAACGCCAGATGTGATCCCAGGATTCAGAGAGGTCCATCGCGCCGTCGAAGACGCGCAAACTCGTTGCACCGAAGTGAGCCATGAGCGGGGCAAACGCTTCGATCTCCACCTGCGCCTCCTCAAATGGCTGGGCCAGCTTGGCGGAGGAATTAAAACCAGCGATGGCCACATCCGCATTGCCAAGCAGCTCCTTCGTCGAGCGGCTGAGCCACTGCTCTTCGCGCGCGACGGCGGGTAAATTAATCTGCTCGCTGACGGCCCGCAGCTCCACTTGGCTAAGGCCATGCTTGGCGGCCAGCCGCGCAATCTGATCCAGTGACAACTCCTGGCACCCCATGCTGGAGAAGCACCAGCTCAGGTTACTCAATTGCGAAAGGTTGGGTGTGGCGCTCATTTTAATTTATACGTCCGGTCCAGGTTCGCTCTTTGAGATCGGCAAACTCATCCACGCTGATTTGCTCCACGTGGCCATCGACAAAGAGCACGTTGGCGTTGTCGCCGGGTTGGCGGAAATCGATGTAGGTGGTGTTTTTGGCCGACTTGCCTTGATCGCGGCTCGCATACTTCCAAAGTGTGGATGACAGGCTGCCCGAAGCCCCATTGTAAGACTTGGCGTCGATCACCAACATCGCACTGGAGTGATTCTCGATCGTGGCCAGCGCACGGGCGGTGTCCGCCTGCGGCGTGCCCGAGGCGTTCAAACCATAGAGTGTTTCCGTCGCGGTGTAAGTGCGGGAAAGATCATCCTGATCATAGACTTGGCCGTCGGCATTGGCAAACTCCGCATTCGGGCACACGAAGATCTCGTGCTCGCGTCCGGTCAGCGATCTGCTCTGCTGCGGCAAGTAGTCACGCAACTGCTTGGTCCACATCTGGTCGCCGCCGACAGGGTTGTCGGGATACAGCTCGTTCCAGTCGTCCTTTTTAATCGTCGGCTGGGGCAAGAAGCCTTTGTGGTCATTAGCGAAAGCCATGAACGAGCCGCCCATCGAGCGCAGGTTCGATACGCCTTGCGCCGCCCGCGCTTTGGCGCGGACGTGACCGATGGCCGGGATCAGCATGGCCGCGAGGATCCCGATAATGGCCACCACAGTCAGCAGCTCAATCAGGGTAAATCCGGGGTAGTTTTTCTTACATTGTTTCATGATTTCGGGTCGTGATGGATTCTTTAAATGGGGTCGCGGGCAAGTCGGCTTCATTATAGAGGTCGACCTTGGGAAAGCCAGTCCAGGCGTAGCGCACCGTCACCGGTTGGGAAACTTTGGCGCTGCTCAAGATGACGGTATTGCCATCGAGCCGGGCCGTGGCCGGATAAAATTGCTGATCGGCACCGGCCAGCTCGAAGCCCGGCAAGTCGCCGCCATCGCGGTCAATCACCTTGCCCGCGCCGGAGTCGAACTCCACGACGACATCCGCGCCCTGCTTATAAACGCGCTGCGGTGTGGGCCCGGCATAGGCGACGTCCTGCCCGTAAACTTGGGCCAGCGCGACCTTGGCCAAGCGCTCGCCAACGGGTTTTTTATTGGCGGGGTGAATGTCGTCCGCCTCGCCAACGTCGATCGCCAGCGCCAAGCCGTTGTTCGGCTCCATACCCGTGCGGCGCTGCACTTCGCGAATCTCCGGATAGTTTTCATCGACGCCTTTCTTGCCCTCGAAGCCGGCGAGTTGAACGATGAGAAACGGCAACTCTGGCTGCTCCCAGCCGCGGCGCCAGTTGTCAATCATGTCGTGCAGGAAGCGGTCGTAGTTTTCGAAATTCCACGAATCGGATTCGCCCTGATACCAGATAATGCCCGCCACCGGATACTGGAATAGCGGCGCAATCATGCCATTGTAGTAACCGCTCGGTTGACGCTTGGCCGGCTCGCGTGGCTTTTGTGCCTTGGGGTTTTTCTTCACGGCCTTCTCGTAGGCCGCGAGGTCGGCGGGGTATTGCGCCAGCTCGCGCTCGTAGCGCTCAAACTGTGGCACCGACGCCGGGTTGGCTTCCAGCACTTCGCGGGACGTCCAATTACTCGCCAGCGTACCGCCAACGGTGGACATGATCAGCCCAACCGGCACACCGGCCTCCGGCTGCAGCGACGAGCCAAAATAATAACCGACCGCCGAGAAGCCGCCCACGGTATAGGGATTGGCCGGTAGCCACGCGCCCTGCACGCTCTCGACAGGCTCGTCCGCCGCCGTGCGCTGAACGGTGAAGAGACGCAGTTGATCGTTATTGGCCGACTTAACCGCCTGCTCGTGGCCCGTCGTGCGATTGACCGGCCAATACATGTTCGACTGGCCGGTGCACACCCACACATCGCCCACCAGCAAGCGCGAAGCGATCAGCGTATCGTCGCCGCTACGCACAGTCAGCTCATAGGGTCCGCCAGCGGGCATGGCGGGAAATTCGATCAGCCAATCGCCGTCGGCGTCGGCCTTGGCGGTCAGGGTTTTGCCCGCCATTTCCGCGCTCACCTCGGCCTTCGGGTCGGCCTCTCCCCACACAGGAATAGGCGCGTTGCGTTGCAGCACGGCGTTGTCCCCAATCAGCGGATTGAGGACGAGTTTAGCGTGGGCGACACCCGCCAACAGGCAGGCTGCGATGGGAATGAGGTAATGGGATTTCATGCCGTTAAAATTTCTGCGCTCGGGTTTGCACTGGGCGGGTAGCACTCCAGCAGTTCACAACCCTCAGGCGCATCGAGCCGCAGGGACTCCATGCCGAGCGGGATGATCACGCGGTCAAATAAACCGAGCTCGCGCGTAAAACCGTCGGGCCCCGCCAAGCGGCAGCTACCCTGCGTGACGATTGCAATACAATAAGAATTAACCGTGCGCTGCGCCTGCCCGCGCCAACTGGTTTTCCACACCTGGAAGCAGTCCGTGTGTGCCGGGCCGATCAGCTGTTCGCGCCGGGCATTACCCGCTTGGTGAACCACCGTGGCCGGGCAGAAATAATGCTCGCGCACAAACTCCACGCTCTTGGCCTGCAGATCCATCATGTCCAACGCGAAGTCGACACCGCGGCCCATGAAGCGATCTTTCTCGGGCAGCACGTAATCACCACGCTGGTATTCAAAGCGTGCCACCCAATCCGAAGGCTCCAGGATCTCCACCAGCAGCACGCCCGCACCGAGCGCATGCGGCACGCCACCGGGCACGATGACCACATCGCCACGCTTCACGGTAATCGGGTCAAAACAATCGAGCAGCGCCGGGATATCCTGCCGCTTAATAATCTCCTTTAACTGATCGCGCGCGGGAGGGCGCTGAAAGCCAACATAGACTTTCCCCTCTCCTACCTCGGGGCGCACATCGAGCACGTAATAAGCCTCGAACTTACCGTAGCGAGAGTCTAGGTTTTCCCGGGAAAACGCCTTCGTGGGATGACATTGAAAATGCAAACGCTCGGCCGAATCGATGAACTTGACCAGAAACTCCGGCTGCGCGCCGTAGCACTTGCTATGCTCCGCGCCAAAGAAAAATTCCGCCTGCTCGGCAAAGAGCTCATCCAGTCCGACCAGCTCCTCACCCAGGGCTACGCTCGCCAACCCCTCGCCCGGACGCGACACCTCGGCGGGGTTAATCGCCCGCACCGCCGAGCCAATCCAGTCTTCGGGAAAATGGTCGTCCACGGCATCCGCGCGACCTTCCAACTTACTCAACAAACGACCACCACGGTACGAACGCCATACGCGGTTTGGGCGCAATTCAAGGGGCCTTGCAGGGACAATCATCGAAGGGGTGGACATGGGTAATATTTGTCTTGCTCCCTCGTTTTTAATATTTATTAAATCCCTCTGTCAAGCGATAAAAACCCCGTGAATTCTACATTTTCTACATACGATCTCATCGTCCTCGGCGCTTATTTCGCCTTCATGCTCATCATCGGCTGGGTCTTTCGCCGCGCCGTCTCCAACACCAGCGATTACTTCCGCGGCGGCGGCAGCATGCTCTGGTGGATGGCTGGGAGCTCCGCCTTTATGACGCAGTTTAGTGCGTGGACCTTTACCGGTGCCGCGGCCAAAGCCTACCAGGACGGTGCCATCATCCTCGCGCTCTACTTTGCCAACGGCCTCGGCTTTCTGGGCAACTACCTGATCACCGCCGCCAAGTTTCGGCAGACGCGCGTCATCACCGCCGTGGAGGCGATTCGCCGTCGTTTCGGCAAGGTAAACGAGCAGGTATTTACCTGGCTGCAAATTCCGCTGGGCACGATTTACGCCGGCATTTGGCTGAACGCACTGGGCTTGTTTTTTGCGGCGGTGTTCAACTTCGATGTGAATACCACGATCATCGCCACCGGTGTCGCAGTGCTTCTAG
The DNA here is from genome assembly GCF_027257155.1 of Cerasicoccus sp. TK19100. Taxonomy (NCBI): domain Bacteria; kingdom Pseudomonadati; phylum Verrucomicrobiota; class Opitutia; order Puniceicoccales; family Cerasicoccaceae; genus Cerasicoccus; species Cerasicoccus fimbriatus. The sequence continues at coordinate 136,209 of NZ_JAPWDU010000009.1, read as the reverse complement.
TCAGCCTGCTTGGCGGTGCCTGGGCGGTCTCCGCGAGTGACTTTATCCAAGTCGTCGTGCTGATGCTCATCACGATTGTTGCGGCGTTTTTCACTTTCGGTCGCATTGGTGGCGTGGGCGAATTTTTCTCGACCGTCCCACTCTCGGGCAAGAACCACGCACTCGAAATCAACTCCACCATTATCTACGTGTGGATCTTTGCGATCGTGATCAAGCAGGTGGTCAACATCAACAACCTGCTCGACTCCTCGCGCTACCTTTCAGCGCGCAACACAGGTGAGGCACGCAAGGCTGCGCTGCTCGCCACCGTGCTGTTCTTCATCGGGCCAGTCATCTGGTTTATCCCGCCAATGGCCGCCTCGTCCATCATTCCGGACATGTCGGCAGTCTTCCCCAATTTGGATAAGCCCGACGAAGTCGCCTACGTCGCGATCTGCCTGGAAGTGCTGCCACTCGGCATGATGGGCATGCTCGCCTCAGGGATGTTTGCCGCGACAATGTCATCCATGGACAGCGGCCTGAATCGCAATGCGGGCATCTTCGTTCGTAATTTTTATTATTCCGTCTGTCGCCCCAAGGCCGACGAAAAGGAACTCATGCTGGCCGGCAAAATGACGACCATTACCCTTGGCTCGCTGATCATCCTCATCGCACTCGGCCTGAATCAGCTCAAGAACATGTCACTATTCGACATCATGCTGCAGTTCGGCACGCTGGTGGCGATGCCGCTGATTATTCCGGCGATGCTGGCAGTCTTCGTAAAACGCTCGCCGGACTGGGCCGCTTGGTCAGCCATCGTTCTGGGCATGGCCAATTCGCTCGCGCTGAAGCTATTCATGACGTCGGACAACCTGCAATCGTGGATTGGCCTGGAGCTCAGTGCGCGCGAGTTCAGCGACACCGTCTTGATCGTCGGCGTTATCAGTAACTTGATCATCGGCGTTGGCTGGTTCTTCATCGCATCGGCGTTGGACCGCCGCTTGCCCGCCAAGCGCGAACAGGAAATTGAGGCGTTCTTTAGCGATGTCGAGACCCCGGTAACCGAAGGCGACCGCGATGCCGGGCAGGACGACCCCGCGTTCCAAGTGCGCTTGATCAGCCGCATTGCCCTAGCCTACGGCGTCTTCATGCTGGTAATGACCCTGATCCCGAATCCGATCTCCGGCCGCTTGGCCTTTGTATTCTGCGGCGGCTCGCTCATTGCGATTTCTCAGCTCCTCAAGCGTGGCGCGAAGAAACTTAATCGCGAGGTCCGAGCCTCAGCACCAGCCGCTACTTCCGCCACTGCGGACCAGAATTCTGCCGGATAAATTCGACACGATTCTGAATCGCGTTTTTATCGACCATCGCCGCATCGAGCAGTTGCACGGTAAACGCATCCGCCGAAGCCGCCCAAGGCACAGCGACTGGATGATCCGTGAAAGCGAGGTTGTTGCTCAGAAAAATGAGTGGCTTCCCACCGCTCAGAAACTCGAAAACCGGCGCGTTGCCGATCACACTATTGTGCTCGATCACGACATCGCGCGGCGGCACATCATTCACCTTACCGCCTTTAGCTTTGCGCCCATACATCGCGCCAATGACAAACGGTGAGTGGCAGTCGATGATCACGTTGCCGCGGACGAGTGCATTCGTCACCGGAAGATATTCGTTAAGCTGCCCGTCCGCCACACCCTCGGTCAGCACGATGGCACCGCGAGCACCCTCGCCCCCTAAACGCCAAAATGTATTACCGACGACTTGGTGATCCGGCCCGATGATGCGCACCCCGCTCTGCAACGAATTGCCCGAAGGGGAACCGACAAAAAGATTATCTACTACCAGGCAGCCAAAGCCGTGGCGCAGGGTCAACTGCCCCGCACATTCGACGAAGCCATTGCCCTGATAAATGTTGCCCCCGGACTTGTTGGAAATGATTTCGATCTCGCCGTCACAGCGCTCAAAATAATTGTGCTCCACACGACAGAGCGCCAACTGCTGCGAGGTGCGGCTATCGCCGATGCGGATAATTTCCCACCCGTTATTCGTGCCGCCCGCCAGCTCGCCGTCCGCGCGGTCGCCAAAATAATTGTGGTCAATCTGGTGGTAAGCCGGCCGCTTGGCATCGGTCTCATCGAGGTAAACCGTCATCAGATTATCGTGGGTTCGCTTGCCCGAAAAATGACAATGATCCACGCGGTTAAACTGCCCAAAGAGCACCACCCACTTGGACTTCTTCAACACGGGTGGCCCCGCTTCGCGCTCCTCAATCACCACATTTGTGAGTCGGCTGTGGTGCGCGTCGTCACTGCCACTACGAAACTCAATCACATGCTTCGCCGCACCTTCATCACACTCAGCCAAAAATCGGAAGCCCGACACCACCGCGTAATCCGAGCCAACCTGAAGATGAGACGAGCCGGTAAAAACGACTTGGCCTGCCGTTTCCGCTCGCAGCGTAATCGGGGCACCCGGTTCGCCGTCGACACCGGTCAACCGAATCGCGACGTCCGCATATTCTCCATTTGCCCAAATGAGCTCATCACCCGCGACGACGACGCCCGACTGAATCAGCGCGGTAACCTCACTGGCTGAAGTCACGCGATGCTGCGCGGCAGTCAAGCCACTGAACGCAGCACCAAAAACAAGAACGGCAAAGATTTTTTTCATAGCAAAAAGGCGATACCCAGATACGGCAATGCCGCCCGGCCTATGAGTAACCCCTCACAGTCGACCGGGCAGCAATGCTGTTTTTCTATCCCCCAATAGAAAGTTTACTTACGGCGGCGGCGAATCATCACCAAGCCGAGCACCGCAGCACCCGCGATGATGGCGTAAGTGCTGGGTTCGGGTACGATATTCACGACTTCGAAGTTATCGAATGTGTAGTCGATACCAACAGCGCTACTAAAGGAATCGATGCCCATGCGACCGAGGTTATCTTCACCGGTCAAGGCACCATTTTTCAGGCTGTCCTCGTGAAAAATCGTCCCGTCTAGATATGCTGCAAATGAGTTTGCAGCAAGGATTCCCGTTCCACCCCCAGGCATATCATAGCTAATACTCTGAGAGTCAAAGTCGTTGATAAAAATTTCCAAGCCATAGCCTTGCCCGAGGACTAGATTCGTACTCTCATTACTTGCACCACGGATGTTTAATTCTCCATCGCCATACAAGCGGATCTCTAAAAACAGATTGGACCCCTGACTCAGCGTTGTGTCAAAGCTGGTAACTCCACCACGAGCATAATTCGATGAACCAAGATCTTGCTCCCATGCCAGGTCAAAGGAAAACTTAATCGCAGATACTTGATTAGCCGATCCAGAAACGAAGTTGTTTTCAAACTGGAAGGCAGATCCACTATTATTATCGAATAGTTTCACACCATGGCCAATCCCGCCACCGGCTCCGTTCTCAGCGCCTTGAACGACTTCAGCATAGTAGTCTGATTCAATTGAAGTGGGATTTACCGTGCTACCAGTTGGCACACTTCCAGCAGCCTGGCTCTCAAAGTCTTCAAAAAAAAGAATCTGACCAGAAGCAGTTCCAGCAAGTGCGGATCCAGTTATAAAAGCGGCAATAATTGACTTATTCATGGGTATATGAGGGTTAGTATGGGTTAGATGAGATTGATGGGTTGAAACTAGCTTTTCTTGATCACGATATCGCCGACGTAGAACTCCGAGCTCTCGGTGTTCGTGTCCGTGGTGATCATCAGGGTGTCGACAAAGTTGCCTTGCTCGGAAGTCGCGCTGTGAATCAGGTGGCGGCCGGACGTGTCCTTAATAAAGACGTCCACTTTCTCACCGGCATCTGTCGCGCTAAACTCGATATCGAAACTCAGGAACTCAGCACCGCCGACGGACACAGGTAGCTTTTGGCGCACGCCATTGACGCCTACATAAATATTACCTGACGTCTCCAATGACTTAAATTCTACCACGTTATTATCGCTTTTGGGCAACTCGCTGTTACGCAGATAAATGCCGACCGTGGCACTGGCTGATGGATAAAACAAGCGGAAAGAAAGCGTGCCGCTCTCGGTCGGCGAAATGTCGGAAACGAGGTAAACTTTTTCATTCACGTCGACGTCTTTCACGAAAATCCAATTCTTCGATGCCTCGCCTTTGGGTGCCATTGCAAGGATTGCGGTATTTTCACCACGAGCGCGCGTCTTGTAGGGCTCGCCCACGGCAGTGCCCGGTTCCATGGTATCGAAGGCCGCCTCATAGACAATTTCCTCCGCATTTGCGGTCAGGATCGGCAGGGCAGTCAAAGCGGAAAGGGTAAGGGTTGAGATGAGGTTTTTCGTTGACATTGCAGCGATTAATAAAAATTAAATAGGGCATGTCAATGGAAAATGTGCTTGTGATTTTAAACGACTGGGAGAAGGCAGATTTCCTCCCGACCCCACACTGGAACCGTTTGTTGCAGTTAGCTCCCAACCTCATCCACATGACACCTGATGAGGTGAACGCTGTCGGTTGGGCCACGGTCTTCAGCACTCATAAACCCAACATACTCATCACCGGTTGGCGCACTCCACCCCTTCCCGATGAAGTGGGCTTGGCGCGTGAATCCGGTCTAAAATATTTGTGCCACCTGCCCGGCTCCGTGCGCAAACTCGTGCCTCGCGCGTGGATCGAAGAAGGGCTGATCGTTAGCAATTGGGGCCGCTCGATCAGCCACGTGGTTGCTGAGTGCGGGCTCATGCTGATCATCTCCGGATTGCGTCGCGCGGGCTATTGGAACAACACCATGCACCACGGTGACAGCTGGAAAGACGACAGCCTCGACACGCAGTCACTCTTTGACCGCAAGGTGGGCATCCACGGCTTTGGAGCGATCAGCCGCTGCCTGGTGAAACTACTGGAGCCGTTTGGCGTGGAAATCTCCACCTACTCGCCCAACGTTCCCGACGAAGGTCTGGAAGAGTTCGGCGTAAAGCGCAGCAACAGCTTGGATGAGCTCTTTGCGGAAAATCATGTCGTCGTCGAGCTCGCCGCGCTAACCCCCGAAAACGAAGGCGTGATCGATGAGCGACTGCTGCGCCTGATCCCCGATGGCGGCCTGTTTGTAAACATCGGTCGTGGTGCCGTGGTCGATGAGGATGCACTGGCCCGCGTTTGCCAAGAAGGCCGGTTGCATGCCGCGCTCGATGTCTACACCGTTGAGCCGCTGCCCGCCGATTCGCCTTTGCGACGCCTCGACAATGTGCTCCTGCTCCCGCATTTGGGCGGCCCCACCGTAGATCAACGTCAAACTGCCGGTGCCTATGGCTTGGCGAACATTGAGCGCTTCCTTCACGGCGAGAATTTAGAGTCAGTCGTTACCCTCGATATCTATGATCGCGCAACCTGAGACCACCACCCGCTCACAATGGTTGACCGACGCCGCACTCAAGCTGCTGCGTCCACTCATGGGCGTAATCGAGCCCACCGAAGCCAAGCTAGCTTTGCATGGCAGAGCTTCCGACCACGATGCTCGCGCCGACCGGCTGGAGAGCTTTGCCCGGCCTTTTCATTTGTATGCGCTGCTGCTTGGGCACCTGGGCAATGACATGCCCGAGGAGGCCGCCAGCTGGCACCGCGATCTCGCGCAATGCCTCGACAACGGGACCAACCCACAGCACCCGGCCTACTGGGGGCCGTCCACCAATTTCCACCAACATGTGGTCGAGATGGGCCTGCTCGTGCTCAGCCTCGAAATCTGCCGTGAGCACTTCTGGGAACAGCTGCCCTCCGCCGTCCAGCAACGCGCACTCGACTGGTTGGAAACCGCGCGCAGCGTCGCCATGCACTGGAATAACCACCTGTTCTTCGGCGTGTTTACGCTGGAGTTTCTCATCCGCGAAGGACGGGGCACCGCATGCGACCGTGCGCTAATCGACGGCTGGCTGCGCGAGCTAGAAACCATGTCCCGCGATGAGGGTTGGTTCCGCGATGGCCTCAACGATTCCGCCGACTACTACAATGCCTACGCCTTCCACTACTATGGCCTGAATTGGGTGCGCTTCTTCTGCAATGATCCGCAGAGCACGCGCGCCGAATTCTGGACCAGCCGCGCTGAGCAATTTCTCCAGGGCTTCCATCATGTCTTTGCCAGCGACGGCGGCGCGCCCAACTTCGGTCGCTCGCAAACATACCGCTTCGCCCTGCTGGCACCGTTCGGCCCTGCCCTCGCGCTCGAGCGTTGTCCAATACCCGCAGCAACCGTGCGTCGACTGGCCAGCGATCATTTAAGTTTCTTCCTCGAAAAGGAAATCTTTACCCCCGAAGGCTGGTTGAACATCGGGTGGACCGATGAAAACCCCGCCATCGCGGAGAGCTACTCCTGCGTCTCCAGCTCTTACTGGGCAGCCAAAGGCTTCTCGCTCCTGCTGCTTCCGCCCGAGCACGCATTCTGGGCCGCCGAACCTGCGTCCGCGGAAGTGACCTACGCCGATGAGCACAGCCACGCCACCAGCGTTGGGCTTACGATTCGGCGCTTCAGTGGTGACACGGAAATCATCAATACCGGTTCCGCCGTCTCCCTGATGAACCTCCGCTACTTCGCGTCAAAATGGTCCAAGCTTGCCTACCGTGCCTCAGCGGGGACCATCCTGCCCGACGCCGAAAACCCCTTTCCGGCAGACATGTCGCTCGTCGCCGAATTCGACGGAAAACGCTTTGGACGACACATCACGTATCCCACTGAATTTGGCGAAAATTACGTTCGCTGCACCTACACGCTCGGCGAGAAAACGCATGACAACATGGCCGCCGTTGAGACCTTTATCGCCTGGAAAGACCGCTGGCTTTTTGTCGAACATACCGTCACCGCGACCGCCCCTTGTAAGCTGCATCAAGGCGGCTTTTCGCTCGGGCTCTACAAAGCCAACGAGGTGCAAAAAGACGAGCCCCTATCCGGCTGCATCGGACTATCCGCCAACGGTCGCGTATCGCTCATTCAGAGCATTTGCGGTTACGAGCAGTCCATGGTCAGCGCGAGCGCTGCGGAGGATCCACGCCGTCATACACTGCAGCGCCACCATGCAGTGCCAGTCTTAAGTACCCTTGCCAGCACTGGCAAAATTCAGTTATCCTGCCTCATCTATTTTGGCCCAACTGGCGAGCCATCATTGCCCTGGATCATTGATAGCAACCGCCACGAACTTTGCCTCGCTCACCCCTTCTATGACGATTGGTCACCCCGCAATGTATAAACTCAATTGGCTCACATCCCTGCTCGCGCTTTGCCTTGGCGTGAGCGCTCAATCCTTCGCGCAAGACAGCTGGACGCGACCCGATCAGCTGCCCGACATCCCCAAGCAAGCTCCGCGCACTTGGATACTCCCCAGCCAGCAATCGGCGTTTCGCGAGTATTGCACCACAGGCGAAGGCGAGGCATTCTTTGCGCGCATCAAGCAGGGCTTCGATGAGAAATACCTGAAAGCGCCCTTCCCCGCCGAGCCGGAATCCTTCGGAGACAGTAACCCGCAGGCACGCACCTCTGCCAAGATCGACGCCTGGCGCGACGCGCAGGATACCAGCAACGAAGTCGCGGGCATCGCCTCGACGGCAACAATCATTTGGCGCGTGACCGGCGAGCAAGCTTACTTGGACAAGGCCAAGGAATTCCTCGTCAAGCTAAGCGAATGGGACCCCGAGGGGACCACCGGTATCGAATACAACGACGAGACTAACTTCCGTCTACTCCGGCTGATGCCCGAAGTTTACGACCAAATTCGCGCGCACCTAAGCGATGATGAAAAAGCCCAAGTGCTTGCCATGTTTCAGCGTCGCGGCAACACGACGTTCGACCACATGCTCCGCAAACGCACGGGCCAACTGAAACGCAACTCACTCGAAGTCGAGCCCTCGAGCCACCCCGTCCGCTTCGTCCCGATGCTCGGCATGATGGGCCTCGCGCTCTATGACGACCTGCCCGAAGCACGCGACTGGTTTGCCTTCGCCTATCGTTTTTACGAAGATCAGTTCTCCCCCTGGGGCGGTGACGACGGCGGCTGGGCCGAGGGCATGGCCTACTGGCGCGGCGTGATCGAGCATGCCTCTTTTCAAGATGCGTTGCTGCTGATCGAAGCACCCGAAGCCTACCAGCAACCCTTTTGGCGCAACACATTTTACTTCCCTGTTTACTTTCTAACCCCGTGGAAATCGACTGCCTTCGGTGACACACCCGTAGCTGGGCGCATCGGCATGGAGCCCGGTATTCGTGACTTCGTAATCCACGGCGCTAAGATTTACCAAGATGGTTACCTGCGTGCTTACACGGACTTTTACGAAGACCCACGCGCGCTCCCCGAGGAAGAGATGGAGTTCAAGCTGTGGCGCAAATACCCAACGCCGATTGAGTATCTTCTGCGCGACTTCCTTGTCTCCGACCGCCCTTTACCCGCCCCTAAAAACCTCAGCGAATTGCCCCCTGGCAAGTACTTGGAAAGCATTGGCTGGGTCGCGGTCCACACCGACCTGGGCAACCCGTCAGAGGATATTTTCCTACAGTTTAAGAGCAGCCCCTACGGCTCTTATTCGCACAGCCATGCCGACCAGAATGCATTCATCCTCAATGCCTATGGCGAAGAGTTGGCAATCAATTCCGGCTACCGTGAATATCATCGCAGCCCGCATCATAACGGCCACACCCGGCAAACCTTGTCCAAGAATGCGCTGCTCATTGGCGGCGAAGGCCAGCCCGCACAGGATGCCAACGCCACGGGCACCGTCACCCAATACCAGAGTCGTGACGACTACGTGTGGTTTCGCGGCGATGCCACTCAGGCCTACCGCGCCAACCCGAAGCTAAGCGATATCGAGCTAGTTCAACGCGACGTGCTGATGCTCCGCACCGGGCTAATTATTATCCGCGATGAGGTCCGCCTGGAGCGCCCGGAAAGCATTCAATGGCTGCTGCATAGTGTGAATCCGCCCCAGCTTGACGATGGCAAAATAAGTATTAATTCGGGCCAAGCCCACCTGGAGGTCCAGCTACTGGCAGTGGACAACCAACTGGACATCACGGCCAATGATGAATTTGCCACACCAGTCGATCCGAAATACTTGGACAAGGGCTATGATCCGCAGTTTCACATTACCGCCGCTACCGAAAAGCCAAGTACCCGGACCATCATCTATTCCTTGTTACAGCCAAGTAAAGACAACGCCACGAGCCAGCTAATCTCCGCCACAGACGACGAGGCGCTGGTCCGTCTGAGCAACGGTGCGACATTGACGGTCACCTATTCCGATGATGAGCCAAAATTTACCTCAAAGTAAAAACCTCGCGACTTGCCAAACCTATCCGACATAGCTTTAATAATTATTCAAAGCTATGAAACCAACCACTAGTCAAAAAGCAAAACGCCTCTCTCAAAAGCAGATCGCAAAAGACCTGGGCGTCTCGCAAACACTGGTGTCAATGGTCCTCAATGGCCGCGCCGAAGGCATCGCCAAGACCTCCTTTGAGCGCATTTGGAACTACGCCCTGGTCAACGGATACTCACCGCGCGGCATGAAGATGGATGCCGCCTTGAGCAATGCCCACCAGGTCGGCATGTCGACCGTGGGCTACATTTTGCGCGCTCCGCTTCGGCTTGCCAACAAGAGTAACTTTTTCAGCCACGTCCATCAGGGGCTCCACGACTGCCTGACCGAGCATGGTGCCAAAACGGTCTTTCTGGGTTCCGAAGATTTACTGAACGATAAAGACTTCGAGCAATTCAGCAAAACCCGCATGCAAATGCGCGGGCTGGTGATCATGGGCGAAGTGGAACGATCCGTAGTGCGCCGGCTATCAGAGATGTTCCCCCGTGTCATCTACGCCGCGGCCCGCCTGCCCGGCGTGTGCCACTCCGTCGTCGCCAATGAGGAGGACGCCGCAGAAAAGATGGTCCAGCACCTGACCGATCTTGGTCACGAAAAGTTTGCGTGGTTTGGCGGCACGGTGAATACCATGCGCGGCGAGATACGCCACCAATCCATCGTCGCCGCACTCCAGCGTCGCAACCTCAAGCTACAGCATACTGAGTTCGACATGAGCGGCGGCAATGACCGGCGCGAGGGCTTTGATTGCGCAGAGGCGATCTTAAAGAAAATTGGCGTCGAGGGTGCCACGGCATGGATCAGCTTCAATGGCCTTTCCGCCCGCGGAGCGATCAGCTGCTTGAACAAGAACGGCATCACCATAGGCAAGGAAATCAGCGTCGCCGCGCTCGATGTCACCCGCGTGCGTGACTCCGAGTGGCCCACGCTGGCCTCGGCTGGTTCGCTCCCGGAAGAAATCGGCCGCTTAGCGGGTGAGCTCATCTACCGCGACACCGAAGAATCCTATTTTCAAGACATCGTCGTCCCCGCCAAGCTCTTTACCGGCGAAAGCGCTGGCCCGGTCGCTTCGTAACACGTGCGCGGGCAGATTGACTTGTGGCATAATCGTTGCTAGGTTCTGCGCATGTGTCGCTCCACCAATGCTACCACCACCGAACCTGAATCCGGCGACCCGCAACCAATAGATCCAAGTAACTTGGCGGAATCACTCAAGCGCTACGCCGAGCAAGCCTCCAAGTTGGAAGCCGGGAATTACTATGATCACCCGGTCCACGGGGCCACGGTTTTCATTGGTCACACCGCTGTGCCCACGCGATTTGGCGACTTCCGGGCGTGCATTTTTCAAGACATCATTCACAAGGGCTATATCATCGCGCTAACCTTTGGTGATGTTGAGAAAGCCGACCTCCTCTACACGCGCCTGCACTCCAGCTGCGTGACCAGTGAGACACTTGGTGGCTGTGACTGCGACTGCGTGCAACAGCTCGAAGGCGCGATGGAAAAAATCGCCAAGAGTGGCCAAGGCGTCTTGTTTTACCTTTTGCAAGAAGGCCGCGGCGTGGGCTATTCGGCCAAGGCGCGCGACCGCATGCTCGTTCAAGCCAGTGGCGACACACTGTCCACCTTCGACGCCTACCGCCTGCTCGGTTTAAAGAAAGACTACCGCCAGTATCAGAACATTGCCGACATCGTGCATATTCTTGGCATTGAGGCCGAGTGGGTCATCCTGACGAACAACCCGGATAAAGTGGCCGCCATGGAGCGCAATGGCCTAAAGGTAGCGCGCGCCGAAACCATCGAGTTTGAGCCGGGTCCATTCAATTTATTCTACCTGAAGTCCAAGAAAGAATCCGGCCACACCCTTTCCCGACCCAACGAAATTCCCCTGGCCGACATCAAGCTGCCGGAACCAGTCGTCCCCTTCAAGCCCAGTCGCCTCAAGCAGGCCGAGCGCTTCATTTACATGGCCAGCTATTTGCTGCCAGTGCGCCCGATCGACGACGAGATCGTCGTTAGCTACGAGACATTGCGCGGCATTTTAGGCAACCACGAGATCGACGAATACACCCAGGGCATCCATCCGTTGGTGAAGAAATTTGAGTCTCTGCGCGGCAATCGCATTATGCTCAAAATCGATCCCAAGTCGATGAAGGCACTGGACCAAACCGAGGGCGGTAATCCCCTTCGCGGCCTGCTGATTGAGCCCTACTGGTTTCGCGTCCATGTCTATTATGATGTCGTCACGGGTGATGACTTGGTCGTGCTCACCCACGGCAATCCCAAGACCTACGAGAGCCCGATTGTCCGCATTCAAAGTGAGTCGATCCTGAACCGCTTCCCCGTCAAGGTGGACGACAACAAAGAAAAGTACAACCGTGCGATCCAACACATCGTCCGCTACGGAAGCGGCGCAGTGGTCCTCGTTTATCAGGATGGTCGCGGGGCCGGCTTTGGCGCGTTTGCCATCGACCGCATGCTGATGGAGCAGAACCTCAGTCGCGGCACACGCGACTCTTACCGTAAGCTCGGCATCCCCTTCGACCAACGCGATTACGAAGTCGTGTTTCAAGTGTTGAAGAGCCACCTACCGAGTCTGAATATTCAGATGGTGATGAACTCCCCCAACAGCTTGGTCCAGAAAAACGAATACGCGCAGGCTCTTCACCGCAGCGGGCTAAACGTCGTCAACTGGATCTTCCTGGAGTCCGAGGTTTAGCATATGGCGGACACTTTGGGTCACGAAACGCTAAGCCAAAGGCTTGCACAGATTCCGGAGTATTTGGATCAAACGCTCGGGCTGGAATTGCCATCGCTCGAACCTCTTGCCGCATCCAGAGGCGTCGTGGCAACCGGCATGGGAAGCTCTGAAGCTGCGGCCCGCTACCTCGTGCGCTTGCTCAATCTGTGGACACCCGTTCGCGCCGAATTCCTCCCGCTGAATCAGTTTTACAGCATGCCAGCGCAGCGTCGTGATGCTCGCCACTTGGTTGTGTTTACACAAGGGCTGGCCCCAAACGCTCAGATTGCGCTTGCCCAGCGCAGGCAGTTTTCAGGCCTTACACTGGTGACATCATCAACAGAGCAAGGCCAATCCCAAGCCGGCAAAGGTGACCGAGCCGAGCTACTGCAAACCTTGGCCAAGCAAGGCGCGACAATCGTTCGACACCCGCTGGAAAACGAATTTGAAATTTTGCCGCGCGTCATCGGCCCGGTCTGCGCAATGGCAACGGCATTGATAATCGCCGCCAACATTGGTAATAAAAAGCTACCGAAGCCCGAGATTCTTACGGCGATCCAAGCGGACTTCCGAGCTCAACAATCGATCCACACTTTGGCGGATGAGCTCTTGGCCGGCGTAGATTTTTATTTCGCCAATCCGACTCAGCTTTACGCGCAAAATTTGAGCGCCAAAGTGCTCGAAACCATCTTTCGGCCCGCGCCGCGCGTGCGTGATCTGTTCGATTATTCACACGGTCCTTTTCAAGCCGAAATCGTAACACCGGCCCACCGTTGGCTATTCACCAGCGCCGAAGCGGCTGAGCAAGCACTCGTTAACGACACGTCTGACCTGTTCAACCGAATCAATACGGCACACGTGATCACGTCGCCACTACCCGAGCCATTCGCAATCTTCTACTACGAGAGCGTGCTAAACCAGATCGTCGCCGAAGCCGCACGGCGCTCTGGCGCAAACCTTATCGACTGGCCGGGCAAGGGGCTGGATGGCGAAGGCTATGCGCTCAACCAACCATTCACCCTAAAGGATGCCACCGAGTGAGCGTTGATCGCGAGCACCACGGTAAGGGCGCAATGGCCGCCAGCAGCCAGTCGACTACCCACGCTCGCAACCACGATTCCATTCAGACTTTTTACCGCCAAGTCGATAGCCTCGATGCAGCAACCAAGCGCGCGGTTTTTGCAACGATAACGCCACGCATCGAAGCAATTAAGTCCGCCGAACATGCAGCCATTGCCAACAAGCCATTGAGCGGGCTAACGTGCGTTCTCAAAGACAACTTCGACTTGGCCGGATACCCCACGAACGCCTCGTCAGTGTTCCTGGAAACCGTACGCCCCGGGCCACATGCGGATGGCCCACTCGTGCAAACGATCAAAGCAAAGGGCTTGGCAATACTTGGTAAAACACAGATGAACGAGTTCGCCTACGGGCTGGATGGAGCCAACCCTCACTGTGGAAATTGCCCGCATCCCGGCGACTCGCAGTTGGTCTCAGGAGGCTCCAGTAGTGGCAGCGCTTGGGCCGTTGCCAAAGGGTTCGCGGACATCGGATTTGGCACGGATACCGGTGGATCGATTCGCGTTCCATCAGCATTTTGCGGGCTCTATGGCCTACGCTTACCGCCCAACGAATGGGCGCGCAAAGGCTGCATCACACTCGCCCCGTCATTCGACACGGTCGGATGGATGACCAAGAAACTGAGCACCCTCGCCCAGGCATCACTGGCATTACTCGACTTGGTCCCGAGCAACGAAAGTAAGCCTCTGAGCGTGATCGCCATTGGCCCAATGAGCGATACTACGTTGAAAGGCATTGGCGATCAATTTAACGGCTGCATCGATGCGCGGCACGAGCGTCATCAACTCTTCGCGCCACAAGTATCCAAGGCTTTCTCTGTATTGCAAAGTATCGAAGCCTATGCACTACACCGGCCGTGGATACGCAACCACCGCAAGCAATATGACCCGGCGGTGCTACGCCGAATTCTCCGCGCTGAAGCATGGACCAGCGAAGAGATTTCCGAAGCGCACGCCGTCCGTCAATCGATCTGTCAAGACCTGGAGGAGATGTTTCAACACTGCGATATTGCGCTACTCCCAGTTACCGAATCTCCCACGCCGAAACAAACGATGACCGAGGTCCAGCGCGAGGAACTGCTCCGGCAAACAGCGCCGGCCAGCCTCGCCGGACTTCCCGTGCTAACCATTCCGCTGCCATCGTCGGCCTCGACAACCATCGGCATTCAGTGCTTAATGCCCACTAGCCGTTGGCGGCAAATTTTACCGTCTTTATTTCAACTGCTCACCACGACGACTCAAGATGACTGAACGCTCCGGACGAATCAATGACTGCGTGGTTTTATCAGGCCCGGAACTGGAGCCGTTCCTGTGCTCTTCATTCGAGTATGAGGACGGTAGAATCACGCGGATGGACATCAGAGGCAAGGCACCTCAGCCCATTGGCAAACGCCCGGTCATCGCACCAGCCTTTGTTAATGGCCATACCCATGTGGGCGACTGTTTTCTGGCGGATGCCGCAACGCGCCTCACCCTCGCCGAGGCTTTCTTCCGGCCTAACGGATTCAAATACCAATCACTCGCTACGGTACCAAGGAATGAACACCTGGACGCGATGAAGGGCTATCTTCAAGCAATGGCTGCATCGGGAACAATCGCCCACTTCGACTTTCGCGAGCAAGGCCTTGAGGGCTGCCGCCGATTGCGCGAAACCGCGCAAGCAGTCGGTGTGCACTCGGTAATCCTAAGCCAGTTCGACGGCGTCCCTTTTTCCGCTGAGCAGTTGGAGAAAAATCAGGAACCACTGCCCGATACATTCATCGCGGAACTGCATGAGATTTTGCAGGAGTCCGATGGCTTCTCCGAAAGCACGATGAACGACCAGACCGATACGGCTTGGCAAACCATCGCCTCCATTTGCACGGAGGCTAACAAAGCCAAGACCATTCATTGCCTGGAAGATGCATCCTATCGCGACACCAGCCTTGCGCGAACCGAACTCGGCGACCTGCAACGCGCGATCGAAATTCTTCAGCCCGATTTAATCGTCCATCTAACCGTCGCCAATGACGAAGAGATTGCACGTATCGTAAGCGCTAACATTCCTGTGGCAATCAACCCGCGCGCAAACGCCACACTTGGGCTCCCGTTGCCCCCGGTGGCGAAGCTCCTTCAGGCTGGCGTGCCACTGCTGTTGGGCACAGACAACGCGATGCTCAATGGGGCCAACCTGATGGCAGAGCTGGACTTCACCTACAAACTCGCACGCTCGCAGTTCGGCAATCAGAATCAGATCGACCCAACGGTTACTTTAAAAATGGTGACCAGCAATGTAGCCCTCACGCGATGGGGCAGCGAACTGCCGGGCGAGTTGTCGGTTGGCTTGCCCGCTTCGTTTGTTGAATTCGATTTTTCGTCGCCGACGCTACGCACCTCCCACCACTGCGCGGCAACCATCGTCACCCGATGCCAACCAGCTGACATTCGGCAAACCGTGCGCAACGGGCACACCATCCACCAGCGGAAAGCATGACGAAACTGATACCAATTAATGATCATTTAGCCTGGCACACGCTGCCATGGCCGGCGTTTCAAGCGGACTCGTTACAGCTTCCCAAGATGGCGATTCAGCCCGTTTGCGCATTGCTCGCCAATAAGCCTGACCAGCCATTAAACTTTGCGGAGCAAAGCCTATGGCAATCACTGAACCACGCGCTTCATGAAATCGATGTGGCGGCGGGCGGCATTCGCATCCTGCCTGCTTTCCGGCATGTTCCGAACATCGTGCCTGGCGTAGCGTTCGGAACTTCACTGCCCAATGCATCACGGACCATCATGGAAATCGCCCAATCAGTCCATCGCTCAAACGTTGCGAAGATCGCCTTTGTCCACAGCAACTCCGCACTCGGAGACTGGCTAGATACCATCGCTCGCGAGTTACGCATCCAAACCGACATGCAGGTCTTCAATCTATTCCTGGATCCCGACGCGCAATCAAGCCAACCATCGCTGGCAAACATTCTCCGCGAAGCATTGAATTTTCCGCCCATCACACCCTATACACCGGAGGCACAATCGTGAGCCTTGAGCGTCAGCTTCTGTCCATGACTCCGGTGCAAATCGCGGATGCCGCGCGCGATCCGAAATCGCTGGTGCTCTTGCCAACGGGGGCCATCGAGCAGCATGGTCCCCACCTGCCGATTGGCGTCGATTCACTTCTCGGTCACGCATTTTTAAAGCGCGTGTTAACGCGCCTAGACAATAACGATCCGGTCTGGATCGCGCCACCGATTTTAGTCGGTAAGAGCAACGAGCACGACGGCTTCCCCGGCACGCTCAGTATCTCCGCCGAATCGCTGCGCGACCAAATGCTCGGAACAGTTCAGCAATTGGAACAGTGGGGATTTCGCCGCATCGCCGTCCTGAACACTCACGGTGGAAACTCACCCGTATTGCGTACCACCGCGTTGGAGATTGCCCAAACCACAACCGTCGAGATCGGTATTCTATCATCGCATCCGGCCACAGAATTGAGCGAGCGCGAGGAGCGCTTCGGTATTCACGCGGGGCAGTATGAAACTTCGCTAATGTTGGCCATTCACCCAGAGCTTGTTGATAGGAAAAAGGCAGACTGCCACTGGATCGACGAACGTTTTCCCGCAGGACTCATCGCCCCTGAGAACGCACCCGCAACCTTCGCTTGGAAGACCGCCGACTTCACGCCCTCTGGAACTCTCGGCGATGCCACTCAAGCGAGCGCGAAGGATGGCGAAGCATGGCACAACGCGGTTGCCGATATGCTACATCGGCAAATCCAGACCTTGCTCTAAGCTTTAAGTTTGAGATTTACCTGAATTTCCACGGCGGCATTTTTCGGCAAACCAGCGACCGCGACTGCGGCCCTCGCATGCCTCCCATCGTCGCCAAAAATTTCGACAAAGAGATCCGATGCGCCGTTGATGACTGATGGGCTTTGGCCGTAGGCAGGAATTGCATTCACGTATCCGCCCACGTAGAGCAGCTTCTCCACATCGTTGAGCGAGCCCGTGATCGACCGCATAACCGCGAGCGCATTAAGCGCACAAAGACGCGCTGCGCCGTAACCATCCTCAAGCGAAAGCTCATTACCTACCTGCCCTAAATACTCACCCGCAGTCGCCGATGCGCTAATAACACCCGCCAAAAATACCAGGCGTTCCTCGCGCCGATACGGCAGGTAATTTCCGCCGGGAGATGGCGGCGCTGGTAGCACAATATTTAAGGCCTCAAGTCTACTCTCCGGGCTACTCATTGAGATTTAGCAATAAAGGTTATCTTCTTCTTAACGCTCTCCGCGTTAAGAAAGGCCGCTTGAAAATCAGCCAAGCAAGACGTCGCCGCCTTGGGCACGCGCACATACGGGATCAAAAAGCTAAGGCCAACTTCATCGAATGGATATGGGTCCAGCACAAACACACCATCCCCCATTGGGGTAAAATCGATGACGACTTTACCGCCGTTTCGCGTTGCCTGGGCATGCCGCAGTGTTGACGTTTCAGCGAAATCCACGCCCACCAGCAGCGACAAGCTATCGCACGCTTGCAGAAACTCAAAGCCGCGACGCAGCGACGACTCCTCCAGTGCGCTTTGTGGAAAATCGGTTTTTCTCAACTGGTCAATCAACGCCTGCTGCCGCTGAAGCTGCCCCTCAATAAACGCTGCGTGAACTTCCGCCTCCTCCGGCGTCAAGGTGCTCAAGTCCGCCTGTTCCGTCAGCAAATTTACGGTGTGCATGGAGATCAAAATCGCCGCATAGGGATCGCGATCAGCCGCCTTTTCCGTCGCCTCGCCGCGCACCCGCAAATAATCAGCCAAGTCGATCTCCTCGAAAGCATCATACGTCCCGACCAGCTCACTGGAAAATGCCGAAGGGTTACCCTCGGGCGTCAGCACGGGCATGGCGTCGACAGCCACCCAGCTGTCATCATGCCGCGCCACGGCATCCAAAATATGCGCAAATGGTTCTGGTGGCAGAAAAAGATCGTTCTTCCAATGCCGCGCAAACTCACCCGCCAAGTTAGCGTGCGCACAATGACCGAGCAACAGCCAAGCATCTTTCTCCTCAATGCGAATCACGGCAGCACCTCCGATCTTTCATCAAAAACCGCCTCCGGGAAATAGCCCGAGATCGTCATCGTCGGCGCGTTGACCAGCTGGCTGATCTTCAGGCGGATCACGACGCTGCACGTCACGTATGCCTGCTCCCGTGAGAGCCCCAGCCGCTTGACCAAGTAATCAATCGCGCGGCGAACCACACGCTTACTGGCTTCACGCGGGTCTGCATCCGACTCGATAAAAACATGGTATCCATGCTCAGCAAATTCCCGCGGCTCCAGCTCACCCGGGCACTCCAGGTATGGCCCCGGTAGCGGACTGTCTTTAACCAAATTTACTTTCATGCGCACCGTCATGGGTGCCTCCATACCGTTCAGGCAAACTTCGCCGTCTCCCTGCGCTGCATGGGCGTCACCCGCGCACAGGCCAGCGCCCGGAATTTGCACCGGCAAATGCAAGCGACTACCCGCCACCAAATGCCGTACATCGAGGTTGCCCCCGAACACGCCTGGTGGCCGCGTCCGAAATTCACCAACTTCGGCTGGCTGAACGCCGATGATCCCGCAAAACGGACGAAGCGGAATCGTTAAACCTGGCATCGACTTCGTCACGTCATTCTCGAAACGCCAAGTCTGCAAAAACGGACCGGAAAAATCTTCCGCCAGTAAGCCGAGCCCGTCGACCAAGCCACTCCAGCCCCACCCCTCATGCTGGTATTCCAAAATGTCGAGAACCAGCCGATCCCCGGGTTCGGCCCCCTCGATGCAGACCGGCCCCGTCAGCGCATGAATTCGCATCTTGTCGATCTTTTCAAAATCCTCCGCCGACATATCAGGCTGCACTTGCCCGTCACTGGAGTCCCGCATTTCGAAAGCAATCGTATCGCCGGGCTTAATCGTTAACCGCGGCGGATAATCGCGATTCCACCGATTCACCACTACCGATCGATCCAAAAAGTGCTCCATACTTCAACAATAAGCGATTACGCCTCCCAGGGAAAGACAATCCACTTCGCCGTCTCTTCGACGTAAAATTGCGGCTTCACGATCGACGTTCTTTTATAATACAGCGTCGCAATGGTGATCTCCGGCTGCGTCAACTCGCGCAGGTGACTCATTAAAAAGTCTGTCGTTTTGCCACTGTCGGCCAGATCATCCACTAGCAAAACATGCCCCCGACAACGCGACAGTACTTCTTGGGGCGTGTCCAAGATAATGTCCCCCTGGCTGTTGTCCGCCTTGTAGCTTTTTACCTCAACCGGCGTAAACGGCAGATTAAGTCGGTGCGATAAGCTAACGCCGATTGGTAGCCCTCCACGGCTGATTCCGACAATTCGATCGAACGGACGCTGCTCATGCAGCTCAGTTACCGCAGCCGTCAGCTTGGAAACGAGCTCGCCAAATTCAGCCCAAGATAAAAATTCTTTGTCCACGGCAACGACCAGCAATTACTATTCCAGAAGATTCCGGACGGTCCCAAATACCGTAAATCTCAATACCCGGAGTAGGCTCCAGAAAAATGGGGTGGAAGACGGGACTTGAACCCGCGACCCCCGGTACCACAAACCGGTGCTCTAACCAACTGAGCTACATCCACCATTAAAGGGAAGCGAAAAAGAAAAAACTTTCTGCGCCCGCTGTCAACTCTCAGTTCAGCAAAAATTTCAACGAAATTACGCCTCTTTGAGCAAAATCGAGGCGTCGTCCCACAGATCACGGTAGGCCTTGGCCGCCACGGAGCGAGAATCGAAGCCAAAAAGCGGCTCCCGGTGCAGTCCCATTTTTTCAACAGCAGCCGCCATCGGGATCTCCGGTTTCAAGAAACGCTTATCCTTTTTACGCATTTGCACCATCGTATCCTGGTGCATTTTTTTGCGGCGCTCCACCATGGAGAAGAACGCGCGCAGTTTTTGCGTCTTCAGTCCTTCCTTTTTAAAGAAGTCGATGATTTGCCCGTAGGTGAGCATAGACAACGTCGTGGGAATAACGGGCACCAGGATTACATCAGCCGCGCGGAAAATATTCTCGCTGAGCAAAGTAACATTCGGCGGCGAATCAATGACCACCACATCATACTCGCCCACCAAACTCTTGAGCGAATCTTTCAGCCGCTTCTTCGAGCGTTTCGAGTGATCGAGCTCGATATCGAGATTACGATAAGCCATCGCTGAAGGCAACAAATGCAAATTCGGGTAATCCGATTCACGGATCTCGCGGTCGAGTTTTTTGCCGCCTTGCAACAGACGCTTCGGGCCATGTTTTTTATCCGGCCGAACCCGAAAGTAATACGAGGAAGAGCCCTGCGGATCCAAGTCGCATAAAAGCGTCCGGTTGCCTGCTTGCGCAGAAAGATACGCGAGGTTTACCGACGCAGCAGTCTTGCCGACCCCGCCCTTAATATTATAAACTGCTAATACCTTCATGATGCTGGTTTCTTCTGTGCGCGCTTACTGGTTCTCTTCTTCGCTGACGGTTTGCTAACTGGCGTTACCGACTCGGTTTCCCGCGGAGCCTCAATGCTTGGCGCAAACAGATGCTCGGAAACGGCAAGCACACTGGGATGATCTAGCGTCGCAAAGGCCGCCTTGAACTTCTTACGTTCGGCGAGTCGCTTACGTTCAAGCTCGGCGACCAGAGCGCCCAGCGAAGCACAGAGTTGAACCGCCTCGGCGCGCTTCAAATCGACCGCAGTCAAGTAATGCGTGATCGTCTCCTGCTGGACGCACACATCGTTAAATGCACCGAGCACATTCTGAATTTTGCGCGATCGCTTGATGAGAAAATCCAGTTCCTTGGCATCGTAGAGCGATTTAAAAAACTCCAGCAGGTAGCGGAATTTTTTAAACTGGATGCGCAAATCGTGCACCGCTTCATCCGGCGTTTCGTTGCTGATTTTACGTCCGTCTTTAATGATTCGCTTAAAGCGCTTCATCAGCAACTGGTTCGCCAACACCTTGACTGGCGCATTACCGGTCGGACATTCCTCGTATGCTTGAGCCGCCCCCTTCTCCAAAAATGCGTTCCAAGCCTTCAGCTTCCGGGTTACGCCAGCGCCCTGAAACTCACGGGTAAATTTCTTAAAGGCTGCTTTGCGTTCCGTCTTCAGATCGGCGAAAAACAAATCCAAGCCGGGGCGCAACCCCTTTGGTAAAAGCTTGGCGTAAGCATCCTGCTCTAGCAAATAAACATCCAAGTCGCGCAGACGATTGGTGCCCCGCATCACCGCCCCTAGCTCAAGCTTAAACTTATCCACCAGTTCCTCCGGGTAAACTCCGCGCACCAATTGCAGCAGGGAACGCGTCCGCCGCAGTGCCACGCGAAAGTCGTGCAGAAACTCGGAGTCGATATCCGCGAGCATACCACTGATGTTGGCCTCCATTTGATCGCGCGAAGCGGCCAGAATTTGCCGGCACGCCTCGCGCGCAGTCAACTCCGGCGACAACGATTGCTTAATCTTCGAGGTGTAGTCAAACGGCGTCACGCCAGATGCCTCCAGCGCAGCAAAGGCATAGTGGCGCGTATCCGCATGCGCCTCCAAGCCGAGCGAAGCTATCGTTCGCGACGCCGCATCGGCATCACGTTCATACCCTTTGAGTGCGACCACGCGAAGTAACTTTTGAAACGGCATGGGCTTACCACTTGGGACTGGTCGGGATAGCGTTTCCATCTCCAGGCGCACCGTCGTTTTGCCGTCCTTATTTTCCAGGCGGTAGCACTCAACCTCACGAATAAATTCCGCACGCGGCATTACTGCGCGAATCGAGATCGGGCCGCTTACTTTGTCATGCAAAGTTCCCTTCGGAAAATCATCGCCGTAAAGCGATTTAAGCGAGGTTGTAAATTCTTCACGTGCCAGTAGTTCATCGCCCACGCAATTGTGCAGTTCGAACACTTTGCGATCACGCATCAGCACCGTGCCGGCTGACAGCAAACGCCAGTCAAAGGTATCCAGGATGCTCCAGCGACGGCGTTCCTTACCACCGCCGAGCAGGGAAAGCTTGGTCTTGATATCGCGCAACAGATTGCGACCCTCCTGCCTCATCGGGATGCTAAATCCGGAAGAAGTCTTCATGAGCCCGCTCTCTCCTCCTCAGTCCAGGCGCTAAAAGGCTTTTCGGCCAATGAGGCGTTGGAATACTTTCGCTCCGAAGTCACCTCGCGCGAAACCCAATCAGGCAAATCCACCCGCTCGTCTTCGGCGTCGAGTTCCACCTCAGCCACCACCAAACCGGCGTTCTCCCCATCGAACACATCCACCTCCCAAGTATGTCCACCGTGGTCGATCAAGTGGCGCGTTTTCTCAATGACCGGTTTGCCACAAAGCAGCTGAATCAGCTCGCGCCCCTCGTTCAGCGGAATGGCGTATTCGTACTCTAAACGGCTCTTGCCGGAGACAGCGCCCTTAATCGTCAAGAAGCACTCGTCACCACTGACTCGCACACGAACCGTCGCCTTGTCGCGGTCGATATACCCCTGCTCAAGGCGGGTGCTCTTTTTCGCCGCTGGAAGTTTCTCCTTATCGGCAATGAACTTTCTTTCGATCTCAATGGGCATGATATAGCAAGAGAGCGCGTCACAAACAAGAAACGGTCATGTTTCGCGCACGTAAACTAGATCATTCGGATCATCAAAAATTCCAAGCAATTTAATGTTACATCTGCCCAGGCAACAATCGTAACAAAAAAGCGGGGGACGAACCATCCCCCGCTTTCGCAATGAAATCTGTTATGAAACTATAGAGCGCCGCAGAAACGCGTGAGTCGCTCCAAGCCTTTGCTGATGACTTCGTCCGAAGTCGCGTAAGACAGGCGGACGTAGTCATCGGCCCCAAACGCGACACCCGGCACAACCGCGACGAGCTCTTGCTCAAGCAGCTTCGCGGAGAAGTCTGTCGAGTTCAGGCCATAGGAAGAAATGTTCGGGAACAGGTAGAACGCGCCTTGAGCCCGGTCGCAGCGAACGCCGTCGATCGCGTTCAGGCCATTGAGCAAGGTTAAGCGACGACGGTCAAAAACGGTGAGCATTTCTGCGATTGCCGACTTTGCCTTCTCCGGATTTTCCATCGCGGCCAAGGCACCATATTGCACAAAGGTCGTGGCGTTAGACGAAGTTTGGCTCTGCAAGTTTGCCACTGCCTTGGCCACCGGCATCGGTGCCATCAGCGTGCCCAAACGCCAACCCGTCATCGAGAAGGTCTTGGAAAAACCGGAGACCGTAATCGTGATCGCTGCGGCTTCTTCACTCAGGCTCGCTGGCGAGACAAACTCCACACCATCATAGAGCAGGTATTCGTAAATCTCGTCGGACATCACGTAGATGCCGGCTTCGATCGCCACGGCCATGATTGCCTCGATCTCGGCCTTGGAGTATAGCGCGCCTGTCGGGTTTGACGGGCTATTGAGCACCAGCAGTTTCGTCTTGGGCGTGATTGCCTCCTTGAGCTGCTCGGGGGTGATTTTAAAGCCTTGGTCATCGCCGGCAAAAACCACCTTGGGCGTCGCGCCGGCCAGTTTCACCATTTCCGGGTAACTCACCCAGTATGGTGCCGGGATAATCACTTCGTCACCCGGACCGCAGACAGCGAGGATCGCCAAATAGCAGGAAAACTTACCACCAGGGCTGACGACCACCTGCTCAGACTTTACGCCAGCAACACCGTTTTCATTGATGTACTTTTCGGCGATTGCCGCACGCAGCTTAGGGATGCCCGCTGCGGGCGCATACTTGGTATCACCACGGCGCAAGGAATCCTCGCACGCCTGTTTGATAAATTCTGGCGTGTCAAAATCCGGCTCACCGGCTCCAAATCCACAGACGTCCTTGCCTTCTGCTTTCAGCGCTTTGGCTTTAGCGTCGACCGCAAGCGTCGGGGATGGCGAGATGTTACTGGCCCAAGGGGATAATTTTAATTCAGATGCTGGCATTTCGGGTTTGATATTTAATTAAACCCAGCAAGCATCAGCATCCGGCCCCGCAAAGCAACCCTTTTCAGCGCCCGGCCCCTGAAGGCCGGACGAGAAAGGAATTCGCGAGGCTACGAATTAAGACTTATTTCTTCTTTTTCGCTTTTTTGGGCTTCTTCGCTTTTTTGACGGGTGCCTTCTTCACGGCGGCTTTCTTCGCCGGTGCCTTTTTCACGGCCTTCTTTGCCGCAGCCTTCTTGACGGCCTTTTTAGCGACCTTCTTCTTAACGGCTTTTTTAACCGCCTTCTTGGCTGCCTTTTTCACGGCTTTCTTGGCCGCAGCCTTTTTTGCGGATGCCTTCTTGACCGCTTTCTTAGCAGCCTTCTTTACCGCCTTCTTGGCAGCGACTTTTTTCACGGCCTTCTTGGCAGCGACCTTTTTCTTAACAACCGCCTTCTTGGCGGCTGGCTTCTTGGCAGCCTTCTTGGTGGCGGCCTTTTTCACTACTTTAGTTGTTTTCTTTTTCGTAGCCATATCAGGTTAGTCCTTTTCTTGGTTTGTAGCGCCTCTACATCATCTACGCACAGCAAGCATTGCCACACGATCGATGGTGAAGAGAAAACATACTGAGCTTCAGGCCAGCCACGACTTGCGCCATCTGCTCGTTAAAGTAAGTGCGCACAGACACAGTTGGGTAATGTGCGCAAGCGAGATAAAAGTCAGGAGAAGTTGGGCCGCACTT
The DNA here is from genome assembly GCF_027257155.1 of Cerasicoccus sp. TK19100. Classification (NCBI taxonomy): domain Bacteria; kingdom Pseudomonadati; phylum Verrucomicrobiota; class Opitutia; order Puniceicoccales; family Cerasicoccaceae; genus Cerasicoccus; species Cerasicoccus fimbriatus. The sequence goes on along the minus strand of NZ_JAPWDU010000009.1, from coordinate 111,412 downwards.
GCTAGCATTACGGGAGGCAATCCCCTTCGGACTTTGCGTTAAGCAGAATCCTAATTTCCGAATAATCGGTGCGTGATGTAAGCAAATTTGAGTCACTACTTGCTGACGACAAAGGCTTAAAACCCCGTAGTTAATGGGGTAGTTAGCAAGTCGGTGACTAAATATCAATCATAAAGTTACCTAACCATCACCAACATGTTACTTTGCCACGCAAAGTTTGCGCCCAAAACGCGCTTACTCTCCATCGCAAAGCGACTGCACGTGCTCCACGGTTGACCGTGCTAACGCGTCCAAATTATAGCCTCCCTCAAGCACCGAAACCAATCGCCCAGCACAACTTTGCGCCGCAAAGTTTTTGATTAACCGGGTAAGTTTGTAAAAGTCTTCATCGCGCAAACGCATGTTTGCCAACGGATCATCCTGGTGCGCATCGAAGCCTGCGGAGATAAGAACCAGCTCCGGCTGAAATGCCTTTAACGCCGGCTCCACTTCAGCATCCCAGGCCAACTGATACTCTTCATATTCCGCGCCGGCGACGAGAGGGATATTCAAGGTAGAGCCCACGCCCTCGCCTTCACCGGTCTCACTGCGCGAGCCTGTCCCCGGATAGAAAGGGTACTGATGAAAACTCGTGAAGTGAACCGTGCCATCTTTATAGAACGCGTGCTGCGTGCCATTGCCATGATGCACGTCGATATCGATAATCGCCACGCGCTTTAACGCGTATTGCTGCTGCGCATAGCGCGCCGCCACCGCGACGTTATTAAACAAACAAAAGCCCATTGCCTGCGCATGCTCTGCGTGGTGCCCGGGCGGCCGCATGATGCTGAACGCATTACGCGCCTTGCCTTGCATCACTTCGTCTACCGCAAGCATCGCGCCACCGGCCGACAGGCGCGCGACCGCAAATGAATCCACACAGACATGCGTATCGCCATGGTCCAGTTGATCCGCTCCTCTCAAGCATGCTTCCTCAACTTTGCGCACGTAGCCCTGGTCGTGGATTTGCTCGATGCGTGAGAGTTCCGCTGGCGTTGCCTTCAGCCAGTAAATATCCTTGTCCGCAAAATTATCCCGCAACGCTTTTTCGATGGCCTGCGTACGCTCGGGCCGCTCCGGATGATAACCACCAGTATCGTGCAGCGCACAATCGGGGTGATAGATAATCGCGGTTTTCATTCAGACTCCGTAACCGCCTCCGCCCGGTGTTTCAATACAAAGCCGCTCGCCTGGCTGCGCCTCATAATCCACACATGACGCAAGGAATTCATAATTGCCACCGGGCAGAATCCGCTTCTGCTCGCCAGGCATGCCATCTCCGCCGCCCTTGGCACCCATCGGGCCGCGCTCGCGATGCTGCGTTAACAACGACACCGACATTGGTGCCAAAAACTCCACCTCACGCACGAGGCCGTCTCCACCGCGCCAATATCCGGCACCGCCAGAACGCTCACGTAAACCGAAACGCCACAAGCGCATCGGGTAACGTCGCTCAAATATTTCCGGATCGGTGATCGCGGTATTGGTCATGTGCGTGTGGACTCCCGAGCATCCGTCAAAGCCATCACCCGCGCCCGCGCCTCCACCAATCGTTTCGTAGTAGCTGACTGCATCGTTGCCGAAGATAAAATTGTTCATCGTGCTCTGGCTGTCGGCTACCACGCCCAATGCCCGCAAACAGCACTCCACCACACGTTGACTCGTCTCCACGTTACCCCCCACAACGGCGGGTGCTTCACGCGAATCTTGCGGAAACTCCGGGTTCAAAAAGCACCTTGGCAAATGCAAGTCCAGCGGAGCGAACAAACCTTCATTGAGCGGTATATCTTCTCTCACCAACAAACGCATCACGTAAATCAACGCGCTGGTGACAATGGCCGGCGTTGCGTTCAAATTCCCCTCATGGCGGAGCGTGGTGTTTGCAAAATCCACCCGGATGCGACCATCGGCGACTTCCATCGACACATTAATCTCTGCACCATCATCCAAGGTAGAAACCGATGAAAGTACCCCCGACGGAAGCGCCTTCAATTGGTCCCGCAAAGCTTGCTCGGAGAAATCCAACAGCGCCTGCATGTAGTGCGCAACGGCGTCGGTACCGTAGTCGGCGATCATCGCCAGCAGTTGCGTTCCTCCACGACGATTGGCGGCCAACTGTGCATTGATATCCGCGAGATTATCCGCAACCGCACGCGATGGATAAGGCGACTCGCGCAACATCGCCTCCAAGCGGCATAGGCAATTATCACCGGCTTCAAAAATTTTCGTAGGCGGAATCACCACCCCCTCTTCCGCCAGACACGTGGCATTGGGTGGCATTGATCCCGGGCGAATCCCGCCAAGCTCCGCGTGATGCGCACGATTAGCAACGTAGGCGATCAACTTGCCGTCGACAAAGACTGGCGTGATCACCGTGACGTCCGGCAAATGCGAGCCGCCAAAGCCCGGATGATTCGTCACCACAACATCGCCCGGCAACATCTCCATATGTTGCGCCACCGTCCGCACGCACATACCAAGCGCGCCCAAATGGACGGGGATGTGCGGTGCGTTTGCGATCAGCCGCCCTTGCGCATCGAGCAGCGCACAGGAAAAGTCGAGGCGCTCCTTCACATTGGTCGACACCGCGGTCCGCTCCAACTGCACGCCCATCTCATCGACTACTTGCCGAAAGCGATTCGTAAACAGCTCGCGGGCGATGGATTCATTGAGCGCTTCGTCCCGCGAACGCTCGCCCTCACGCAAAAGGCGCAGCGTACCATGCGTGCCCATCACCGCACTCCAGTTGGCCTCAATGAAAAGCGTGCAGGTATCATCATGCACAATTGCCGGCCCGCGAACGAGTGCGCCGACGGGAATTTCCCCACGCGACCAAGTTGATATATCCGCACCTTGCGAACACAATACAGTGGGCTCTGCGGCAAACGTTTCCTCATCCAGCGCGGGGGGCTTCGTCGAGACAGCGACTTCCAACCCAACGACCTCGACTTCTCGGCCTTCCGGGAAATAACCAAAAACCGATTCATACTCACGCTGATATGCGTCGGCCAAATCGTTGGCGTAATCGATCGTGATCGATGACTCCTGCCCCGCTAACCGCAAGGCTACACGGCGATGCCGAACAACCAGATCCGCACCGGTCATGCCTTCTTGTTGCATCGCGGCGCGCAACTCCGTCGCGATATCTTCGAGCCAGGTTTCGATGCTCCCCGTAACGGCAGACAGCGGCTGCATGATCTGGCGCTGGCCAATGCGCTCGACCACCGCCTGCTGGATGCCATAAGCGCTCAGCACCCCGGCATGAGGCGGGAAAAGCACGGTGTCGATATTCAGCTCGTCCGCGATTGCGCAAGCATGCATGCCACCGGCTCCACCAAAGGCCACGAGTGCATAGTCCTGCGGGTTATAGCCCTCGCGCACGGAGATAGTTTCAATCGCCGCCGCCATGCGCTCGTTCGCAATCCGCAAAAAGCCCTGCAACAACTCGTCGCGCTCAATGCCAACTTCACGTGCGATTTCTTCCGCCGCCCGGGCGGCTTTATCCGGATAAACCGGGATGCTAAACGCGGCGGGCAGCACCCGACCGAGCAGTAGGTTGACATCGGTCACCGTGAGCGGGCCACCGGCACCATAACAAGCGGGCCCCGGATGCGCGCCCGCGCTGTCCGGCCCGACAAATAATTTGCGCCCATCCCAACCACAGATAGATCCTCCCCCGGCGGCGACGGTTTCAATTTTTAACGCAGGTGCGAGGATTGACGCATCGCCCACCGTGTGCGACGAGCGATAATCGAACGCGCCCTCACTGCGTGAAACGTCCGTGCTCGTGCCGCCCATGTCGAACGCGATCACCCGCGAAAAGCCAGCCTGCTTCCCAGCGGCCACCGCCCCGACTACCCCACCGGCGGGTCCGCTCAGCAGCGAATCTTTCGCGCGAAAATCCTCCCGCGCGGAAAGCCCACCAGCACTCGTCATGATGCGCAGTCGGCCATTGCCCAGCGAACCCTGCACCTGATTCAAGTAGCTGTTCATGATCGGGCTCAAGTAGGCGTCGACCACCGCCGTTTGCGCACGGGGCAGCAGCTTGATGAATGGGGCCAGTTCCGACGAAAGCGTCACCACCTCGAAGCCAGCTTCGCGCAAAAAGTTTCCCAGCGCCTGCTCGTGCGCCGGGTTTTGATAGCTATGCAGCAGCGCAATAGCAGCGACTTGGCAACCCGCCGAACGCGCGGCGTTTACTTTGTCCCACAAAGCTTGGCCCATGTTCAGCGGCTCGATCTCAACACCCTCGGCATCGAGTCGGCCCTCCACTTCGACCACCTCGCACGGCAGCGGCTTGGGCCGGCGAATATCGAGCGCAAACAAATCCGGGCGGCGCTGATCGCCAATCGTCAATAAATCCGCAAAGCCGCGCGTCACGAAAAACGCAGTGCGCGCACCCTTGCGTTCGAGCAAGGCATTGGTGCCTCGCGTTGTGCCCAGACGCAGCTCGATCGGCGGCAGCGGCTCATCACCCGGCGTCCGCGTCAAGACCCGCGCGCCAAGGATCGGAGCCTCCTCGCCGGTCGACAGCTCGATCAAGCTGCCCGGCGGCAAGGGACCACGAGACTCAAGAAGCATCGCCTTATCGCGCGCACGGTATTCCATAACACGAAAGGACTCGCCGCCGGGAAACGTCGCATAAAAGCCGCAGAAAAAGCGATCCGGAAAGCTCCAGCTCGACTCCAGGTGCACCCACCCACCGCCGAACTTACCCGCCACCATAGCCCGCAAACTGGCGTTACTAAGCACCTTGGCGCGATGCGGACGCCCACGTGGGTCCACACCAATCAAGTCAGTAAAAGTGCCGCCGGTGTCCGCAGCGATTTGCCAGGGCTCAGCCATAGCCCTGATCAAAAATCAGTCCGCGCCACAAGTCTATGCAAAAGGCGCGGGGGCATCCTTGTGTTTTGGTGCTCAGTTCTCGGTGCCTGGTGCTAATGGAAAAAAAGACGCGGATTACACCGCGTCTTTTTAAAAGTAATTCTGCTTTCGAGTTTCCACACTTGGCCCTAACCGAGAGCCAAGCACGAAGAACCAGAGCACCCCTTACAGGATCATACCCGCGGCGACGGTCTCGTTCGAGAATTCGTCGATGAGCACGAAGCTGCCGGTTTGGCGGTTGCGCGAGTAGCTGTCGTAGAAGAGCGGCGACGAGGTGCGCAGGCAAATGCGGCCAATGTCGTTGAGCCCGAATTCGAGGTCGTCCTCGATCTTGTGCAGCGTGTTGATGTTCACCTTGTAGCGGACATCCTTCACGATCGCCTTCACTTCCTTGGTCGTGTGGCGCAGCACCAGCTTCTCGCGGCCCTTGAGCTTTTTCTTCTCGGAGAACCAGCAGATCATCGCCTCGATGTCTTGGTCGACTTTGGGCTGATTGTTCGGCTTGGCGATCATGTCGCCGCGCGAAATATCAATTTCGTCCTCCAGCGTCATCGTCACCGACAGCGGATTGAAGGCTTCCTTGATCTCGCCTTCCAGCGTATGGATCGCCTTGACCTTGGTGCTAAATCCGCTCGGCAGAACGACTACGTCGTCGCCGGGCTTGAACACACCACCAGCCACACGGCCCGCGTAACCGCGGAAGTCGTGCCACTCGTTGGACATCGGGCGGACCACCCACTGCACCGGGAAGCGCGCGTCGATATGGTTGGCGTCGGGGCCCACGTAAACGTGCTCCAGGTGATACATGAGCGTCGGCCCCTGATACCAGTCCATGTTCTTGGACTTATCGACGACGTTGTCGCCTTCGAGCGCACTGATCGGAATAAAGGTCACTTCGACCACATTATCCAAGCGCGAGGCAAAGTCCTTGAAGTCCTTAATGATCTCTTCGTAGCGCTTCTCGCTCCAGTCCACGAGGTCCATTTTGTTCACGCAAATCACGACGTGCTGAATGCGCAGCAAGCTCGCGATAAAAGCGTGGCGGCAAGTCTGCTCAATCACGCCTTTACGCGCGTCGATAAGGATGATGGCGAGGTTGGCCGTCGAGGCACCCGTCACCATGTTGCGCGTGTATTGGATGTGCCCCGGCGTGTCCGCGATGATGAACTTACGCTTCGGCGTGGCAAAGTAACGATAAGCCACATCGATCGTGATGCCCTGCTCGCGCTCAGCACGCAGGCCATCGGTCAGCAGCGCAAGGTTCACATGCTCATCGCCGCGTGCCTTGGAGCTGGTTTCGACCGCTTCGAGTTGGTCTTCGAAAATGTTTTTTGAGTCGTATAAGAGTCGGCCAATCAGCGTGCTCTTACCGTCGTCAACGGAACCCGCCGTCGTAAAACGGAGGAGGTCCATGTCTAAATATCCGCGTTCTTCGCTCATAGGAAATGTGTTTTAGTTCTTGGTGCTTGGTTCTTAGTTTCAGTCAGGTGGATTAGGATTCCATTTCCTTCAGATATTTTATGAAGCCACCGACTTTTGATCTGACTGTTCTAGCTCTATTATAAAGGTCGTTAAATTCTTCGTTGCTAATGTAATCTTGGTCCGATGCGACGTAGAGTTCGCTCATGACTTCAGTTGCAGATCGTTGCGCGTAGCCAAGAAATCGAATAAATTCGGCTCTCGAACCACCATCAAAGCCCTCAGCAATGTTATGCATTATGGAACTCGATGCTCGGCGTATTTGATCTTTCAGTCCCCAGTCTTTGGCAAATTCCCCTTTCGCTGATACTCGATAAACGTGCTTGGTTAATTCTCGGGCCAACTGCCAACTTTGAATCTCCTCAAATTTCGTGATCTTCATCGTTCCATTCAGTGGGCAACCAAGAAACAAGCACTAAGCACAAAGGCACATATTAAAAGTAACCCTGCTTTTTGCGGTCTTCCATGGCGGTTTCGGAGCGCTTGTCATCGGAGCGGGTGCCACGCTCGGTTTGGCGGGCGGCAGCGACTTCTTCAATGATGTCGTCAATGGTGGCCGCAGTGGAGAGCACGGCACCAGTGCAGGTGGCGTCGCCAATTGTGCGGAAGCGGACCACTTCCTTGCGGGCGGTGGCTTGCTCTTCCGGCAGCATCGTAATGAAGTCCGTCTGCGAGAGGATCACGCCGTCGCGGGTGAACACATCGCGCTCGGAGGCGAAGTAAAGGCTCGGCAGCGGAATTTCCTCGGCCTTGATGTATTGCCACACGTCCATCTCCGTCCAGTTGGAGAGCGGGAACACGCGGAAGTGCTCGCCGTGCTGCTTGCGGCCGTTGAAAATATTCCAGAGTTCGGGGCGCTGGTTCTTCGGGTCCCACTGGCCAAACTCGTCACGGTGCGAGAAGAAGCGCTCCTTGGCGCGGGCCTTTTCTTCGTCGCGGCGACCACCACCGAGGCAGGCGTCGTAGCCATGCTGCTCAATCGTGTCGAGCAGGGTCACGGTCTGCAGCGCATTGCGGCTAGCCTTGGGGCCCTTTTCTTCCTGCACGCGGCCCTGGTCGATCGAGTCCTGCACGAGGCCGACGACGAGGTTCGCCTTGATCTGCTCCACGAAGTCGTCGCGGTAGGTGATCGTCTCCGGGAAGTTGTGGCCGGTGTCCACGTGGACCAGCGGGAAGGGAAGCTTGGCCGGGTAAAAGGCCTTGCGCGCCAGCCATGCCATGACGATTGAGTCTTTGCCGCCCGAGAAAAGCAGCGCGGGCTTTTCAAACTGCGCTGCGGTTTCGCGCAGGATGTAGATCGCCTCGGACTCCAGTTGTTTGAGGTGGTTAACCTGGTAGCTTTTGTGTTCCATGGGAAAAATTATTTCGCGCTCACGCGGGCCAACACGTAGTCGAGCAGCCGCTGCACGCTTTGTTCAATGGTTTCGTTTTCAGTGTCGATGATCAGCGCGGGCGCGGCAGGCTCTTCGAAGCCGCTGTCCTTGCCGGTAAATTGCTTCACCTGGCCAGCCTGTACTTTCTTATAAAGGCCTTTCGGGTCGCGCTCCTGGCAACGCTCGTAGCTGGCCTTCACGTAAATGTCGGAAAAATCTTCGTCGCCCACGATCTCCTTAGCCAATTGGCGAAGCTCCTCCTTCGGGCAAATGAAGGAAGTGATCGTGATCACGCCGGCGTCCTTAAACAGCTTGGCCACCTCGCCGATGCGGCGGATGTTTTCCAGGCGGTCTTCGTCGGAAAAGCCGAGGTCTTTGTTCAGGCCGCTGCGGATATTATCGCCGTCGAGCACTTGGGCAAAGAGACCACGCTGGAAGAGTTCGCGCTCCAGGGCGACCGCCAACGTCGACTTGCCCGAGCCACTCAGGCCGAACAACCAAAAGACATGCGAGCGCTGCTTGAGCGCCGACTCGCGGTCGGCCCGCGGAAGCATGCGGTCGAATATCTGGTAAATGTTGTCGGGTGTTTCGGGCATTTCGGAAAAGAAAGTTGGGTATCGATAAGCACAGGATTGGCAAGCGCAAGCTTATTATTACTATCTTACCTAATAAACCAAAGATAAACTTTTCTGCCACACCGCTGTTCCTATAAACACCGAAGCTTGCCAAACAATGGATGCTTCGTGATATCATGTTAACTGTGCATCGCATTCTCCAGTCGTTGATTACCGCCGCGCTCGTGGCAACCACCGCCCATGCTCAGGCGCCAGCAACCCCGGAGAACCTCCCCACCCCGCAGGCCCGAACCATCTTCGAGCAGCCGCGCGATGGCTTACCCATTCTCCTGCGCACCCGCGAGACCTACGAAAAGTGTGCCACCTACCGCGCCCAAGGGGCCGTCCGCGTGGTGGTATACGAGGAGCAGAAGAAGTCACAAAGCTTTCTTTTTCAAGAAGGTGGCGGCTCGACCCGCACCAAGCGCTATAAGCTGTTTTCCACTGCCTTTAAGCGCGATCCCTTTTCCCTGCGCCAGGAGATCCTGAGCATCAGTGCGGGCCGCAGCTTTACGTCGATCGACTACTGGTCGCCGCAGCGCCACGCCGTGGACCACTACTCGTCCTCGCCACTGCCAATGACCACCCAGGCGCTTGCCAACGCCATCCGCGAAAACAATTACCTGCTGCTCAACTACGACCCCGCCCCCGAGTGGCTGCTGGCCTCGAACCCCGACATCGCACCCGCCCTCGAAGACAAGGCTGACTGGCTGATGCAGTCCGCGAATTTTCCTCGCGACGTCTGGTGGATCGGCGAAGAAACCCTTGCCGGCGTTCCAACCGATATCCTCACCTGGCGCACCTCCATGGGCGACGGCGTTGCCGTTTGGCTAACGCGTGAACCGCTGGCGATAGTCAAAGTCATGGCCGAGCGCGCCGACGAGCGCGACTACACCAACATCACGGTGCTGATGCAGCCGGAGTTCGGTGTCGCGGTGAGTGACGACGAGCTAGCCCTGAACCGCCCGCGCCCGGACTTCTTTAGCATGGACCCCAGTAATGTCGTTTTCGGCTCGCTGGAAATGCCGCCCGTGCCCGCCGAGCGGACCCCCATGGCCCCCTCCAACAGCGATGACATCACTGCGACGCCGCGCTCCACCGAGACGCCCAACCCACCCGCAATTGCCGAGATCGAAGAAGCGCCCGCTAGCGGCGTGGCTGGTGCCAATGTCGAGATGGCCCAACTGCCCGGCGAGCAAATCCAGGATGAAGTCGAGGCCGAACAAGCGCCCGAGCGCAGCATCCTCACCCCCGAGCAACTGGCTGCCATTGTCGTCATCGAAGGCGACCAGGGCGTCGGCACCGGCTTCTTTTGTAAGATCCGTGGCCGCGACTTTATCGTAACCAACCAGCACGTGCTGACCGGCCATCGCCAGCTGCGTATTCGCACCGTCGACGGCACCCCCGTCAAGGCTGGCGAAATTTACGGTGCCATCGGACACGACATCGCGATGATCGCCGTCGAAGAACCGCATGCCTCGCTGATCGCCGCCGAAAGCGTCGACGAGTCCACTAACATCGGCGACCCGGTCGTCGTCCCGGGCAACAAGCTCGGTGGCGGTGTGGTCACTCAGGTCACCGGCGAGGTGCTTGGCATTGGCCCCGACCGCGTTGAGATCGACGCAAAATTCGTCCCCGGCAACAGCGGCAGCCCAATCATCAACCTCGACACTGGCGAAGTCATCGCCGTGGCAACTTACGTTAAAAAAGACAAGCCCTCGAACTTCGCCGAGGAGGAGGCCTTTCGCAACGAGGTCAGCCGCGACGGCTCCATTGTCCGCTGGTTCGGCTACCGCATCGATTCCGTTACCCAGTGGGAGCAGATCAACTGGTTTAAGTGGCAGCGACAGCACGACCTCGTCACCAAGTTCAGTGACGACTCCCTGGCCCTCTACCAATACCTCAACAACAACAACGCCTTCTACAACAACCGCGAACTGCGCTCCATTTACGACGATTACCTGGAGGCCATGGCCGACCGCAAGCAAACCACTGACTACTACGAGCGCCAGACCCGCCTCTTCGTCCAGCACATGATTAATTTCGCCCGACGCGACCTGGAGGACGTCAACAAGACGAAGTTCTACGACTACTTTGAGTCCACCGCCAACCCCAAGGACAACATCAAGGAAAACGTCAAATACCGCGAAATGCTCATCGAATACCTCAGCGAGCTCCGCGACAACAACTGGCGCAAACTCTACAACCGCGTCCGCAACCGGACGAATTAGGCAACATACCGTTGTTTATGAATGTGCCAGGAATTCAGTAGTGGCTGACGCACTTTGGCGGGAAAGCCAGGCGAAAAATCAAGTGTAAGCCCGCCCTTTTGCTCGACTCCATAAATGACGCCCGAACGCAAGTCGCCTTCTTCCACTCGCTCATGGATGGCATTCATAAATGCCTTGGGTAGGGATTTCCTGGAATGACTTTTCACCGAACCGGCATTCACCACGACGGCAAATCTCACGCCGGGCAGAAATCTTTTTAAAGCAAAAATCGAAGTCATGAGCCCTTTAGGGTTAGTCATTAAGAATTTCTGAACGCAGGCGGGTTACTCGGGTCCCATTTCTTACCGAAAGTTTTAATGTCAGTCACCAATTTTTCTGGAACCGATTGACGTAAAAGAGAGAACAATTTCTCAACCTCTTTCTGCGGCAGGTGCATCGGATCTCCAATTGATGCATGGCGCGAATAAAACATCAGGTGCTGGGAACCCTTGTCGCCTTCAAGACCATAAGCAATGAGGTCTTCACGAGGGTAAATTCTCAAACCATCATGCAAGATAATCACCCACTTATCCGACACATATAGCCAGTCCCCCTCAGCGAAGTTAGGGTCAACCTCCATCTCTCGATCAATCTCATCGACAACCGAAAAGCTCTTCGCACCCGGCCTCTCCAACTTGCGAATATGCGCGTGTCGTCCCGGATTGGCACCCTTAACCGACTGAAGAACAAATATAAACAGAGCTATTGGAAACACCACCAACGCAATTATCAGAAACAAATTCATGCTGAGCGCATAATCAACGTATCCGTCCAACATAACCGGATACAAACCTGGAACGGCCTCCGACAGGTCGCCAAGATCGTCTGGGATATCCGTTAGCTTTCCACTTATCTGCTTCCCATCAAAAGAGTCATCAGCATAGACCAACAAAAAACGGTCCCGGATTGGAAAAACATAATACCAACCGATTGCGCCTCCAATATTACTCTCTTGGCCCAACACCTTTAACGTCGGCACCTTCTCACCAACCGGAATGAACTCACCTTCCGCAATTCCGTATCGCACCGGGCCCGGGTTTTCTAAGTCCACCAGCTCAACCGGATGTGGCCCGGTTGTCATGTTATAGAAATACTTGTAGTTAATAAAGAAAATGAAGACACAAACCCCGATCACCCAGAGCGTCGACCGTCGATTGGCGCGCAAGTCTTCCGTTGCCTTAGTCAAAATAAAAGATGGCATATTGTGATCAAGCGCCAGCCGTTTCGCTGAGTAAAGTCAAAACATCCAACGCGCATCTTTAACCTTTAAACCTGAACCACAGCCTCTTTAGTCTCTTCTCCAATGAGCATGACCACCGTAAAACCTCGCGTCCGCGGCTTTATCTGCGTGACTTCCCACCCGACCGGCTGCGCGCAACACGTGCAGGAGCAAATCGACCTCGTCAAGTCGCGCGGCCCCATCGTAGGCGGCCCGAAGAAAGTGCTGATCATCGGCGCCTCCACCGGCTACGGGCTGTCCACGCGCATTGCGGCGGCCTTCGGCAGCGGTGCCGACACGCTGGGGGTCTTCTTCGAGCGCCCGAGCGACAAGGGCCGCCCCGCCTCCGCAGGCTGGTATAACTCGGTTGCCTTCGAGCAAGCCGCCACCGAAGCCGGCCTCTATGCCAAGAGCATTAACGGCGACGCCTTTTCCCACGAAATCCGCCGCCAGACCATTGAGCAACTCAAGGCCGACCTCGGCCAGGTCGACATGGTCATCTACTCGCTGGCTTCGCCAATCCGCGTCGATCCCGATAGCGGCGAGAAATTCAAGAGCGTGCTCAAGCCGATCGGCGGTGACTTTACCGCCAAAACCGTCGACACCGACAAGGAGCAAATCCTCGACGTGTCCCTCCCCCCCGCCACCGAGGAAGACATCGCCAACACCCAAAAGGTCATGGGTGGCGAAGACTGGACCCTATGGATGAACGCCCTGCGTGGCGCGGACGCCCTCGCCCCCGGCGCCAAGGCTATCGCCTATTCCTACATCGGACCGGAGGTCACCTACCCGATTTACCGCGAAGGCACCATCGGCAAGGCCAAGGAACACCTGGAAGCTACCGCTGCCGAGCTCCGCATCGCCGGCTTCGACGCCTACGTATCGGTCAACAAAGCCGTCGTCACCCAGGCCAGCTCCGCGATCCCCGTCGTGCCGCTTTACATTTCCATCCTCTTCAAGGTGATGAAGGAAAAGGGCATCCACGAAGGCTGCATCGAACAGATGGACCGCATGTTCCGCGAAAAGATTTACGGCAGCGCTGGCGTCGTCACCGACGACAAGGGCCTGATCCGCGTCGATGACTGGGAAATGCGCGAAGATGTCCAGGAAGCCGTCAAAGCCATCTGGCCCGGCGTCAACACGGATAACCTCAAATCCCTCACCGACTTCGAAGACTACCAACGCGAATTCCTGCGCCTGTTCGGCTTCGGCCTCGACGGCGTGGATTACGACGCGGAAGTCGAGCTGGAAGTCAGCGTGCCCAGCATCGGGTAGCGGGTTAGACGAAACGATTTAAACCGCAGAGAGCGCGGAGGGCGCAGAAATTATATGGCAACCCAAGTTTGCATAAATTGCGGAAATGATTCCATGACTTGGGCGGTGGATGAAGAACTTAGCGACTTCACTTACTGGTTTTGCAGCGAATGTGAAAAAATAATTGCCTTAGAGAATGAGAACAAGTCCTCACCTTGCTCAGCGTGCAAAGGAAACGCGATGTACATGTGGGATCAAAATAGCGTTTTCGCTTACTGTTTTAAATGCCAAGTAAAAACTCCAATCGACGATCCCTTGCCTGATTGGATAGAAATTTAGACAACTCTCAGCGTCCTCCGCGTCCTCTGCAATTAACTTTTCCTTCCCATCAACATCTGCGCTCATCCGCGGCATTCGTAGTTAAAAAATCCTGATCTACTCTCCTCCGCATTCCCCAATCCGAAATCCGCATTCAAATCACTCATGAAAATCATCGTTACCGGAGCCAGTGGACTTGCTGGCGCAGCGTTCTTAAAAGAAGCCGCGCGGCGCAACCATGACATCATCGCAGTGTCGGGTTCGCGGGAGGCACCGCTGCCACCGAAGGCCGTGGGTCGCCAGATCGACCTGTCCTCCACCTCCGACATCGAGGCGCTGATCCTGGAAGAGTTTCCGGACATCATCGTCAACTGCGCCGCCATCTCCAACCCGGCCGATGTCGAGGCCAACCCCGAGCGCGCGGAAAAGATCAACGTCGCCATGCCGCGCCACCTCGCGATGCTGGCCAACCACCTGTCCGCGCGCTTTTACCACCTGTCGACCGATATGGTGTTCGACGGCGAGGAGGGCCCCTTCAAAACCAGCGACGCCCCCAACCCGCGCAACCTCTACGGCCAGACCAAGATGCTCGCCGAGCGCGAGGTGCTGAAGTTTGGTAAGGAATTCGCGACCGTCCTGCGCATCACGATTCTCACCGGCAACAGCCCCGGCGGTGAACGCTCCGTCCACGAGCGCCTCTTCAAACAATGGGCCGAGGGCAAGCGCCCCACGCTCTTTACCAACGAAATCCGCCAGCCGCTGGCGGTGGACAACCTCGCCGAAGTTCTCGCCGAGCTCTGCGAGCGCCCCAACCTCCACGGCATCTTCCACTGGGGCGGCATTGACAAAGTTTCCCGCTACGAAATAGGTCAGAAAATACTCCAGCACTTCGACCTGCCGGAGGACCTGATCGAGCCCGTCGAGGCCCCCGCCGACCGCCCACTCGATCTCACGCTGGACTTACAGCCCTTGCTTTCCAAGCTGCGCACCACACCGCTTCGCTTCGATGATCAACTACGCCTCATGGAGGTCCCCGCCCTCTGCCGTGCCTGGCACGCCGCCATGACCGGTCGCCAAGTCGACGCACCGAGGGAGCGCCTGGTCAAGGGACGGGATTTTTAAATTGCGGGTTTTATAAAAAGGGGCGGATGGCGGAACGCGAACCTCTGTGTTCGCTGATAAACCATCTGAATTTTCGCAGCTAGTTCGACGTAATTTAAGCCGTAAGTGATGGATTAAAATGCGAACACAGAGGTTCGCGTTCCGCCAGCGTCGCGTTCGTATGCAACGCCATTCACCACTCCTACACCGACTGCCCGATGAACAGCTCCGGGTGGTCGGTGGTCAGAAAGTCGAAGCCGGCGGTTTCCCATTTATCAAGGTCGGCCGGGTCGTTGACGGTCCATACATTCATGATGGCTCCGGCGTCGATCAGGCCTTGGCGGCGCTCGTCGTCGAGCTTGAGCTTGTGAGAGAAGCCGATACCGTGCACCGGTAGGCTGTCGTCGGGCAGGCGCTCGGGGATGCGGCGCGGAATGCGGTTCAGCTTGTCGACGAGGAGCAGCAGCGTGATGTCCGGAAAGCGCGCTGCCATCGGCCAAAGCGCATCCGGGTAAAAGCTCATCAGGAACACTTGGCGCTCGGTGACAAACTGTGGGTTGTCGCGGAAAATCGGTTCAAAAGCGCGCGCCAAGTCGTTGCCGGAGTCATCCTTGAGCTCGACAAAGAAATTCTTCCGCTCAGGCATCGAAGCGAGGACTTCATCCAGACGCGGGATACGCTCGCCGGCAAATTCCGGCCCTTTCCATGAGCCAACGTCCAGCTCCTTCAGTTCCGCATAAGTCGATTTTTTAACGACCAGCTTTTTGCCCGCAACACGCTTGGTGTCGGAGTCGTGAATCACGACAGGCACACCGTCTTTGGTCAAATGGACATCGACCTCGACGCCATCAGCGCCGATTTCCCAGGCCCGGTTAATGGCGGCCATGGTGTTTTCAGGTGCAGAGCCAGAGGCTCCGCGGTGGGCAATTATCCGCATTGCGCGTCATCTTCCACAACCAACGAACCTTGTCAGTAAGGAAATCTGATTTTCGCCAGAAGGTAACGTTACCGGGTGGCGGCATACTTGCAGGCGGTGCCTTGTATACCTGCCCAAGAGGTAGCGCGGAGCGTCTCCGCTCCGCAAGGATAGAGAGTGCGCATCGAATGTTCGCGCAAGCGGATTGCGCCAAATAGCGAACCGAAGAAATAATTATGCGGTCTGCCGCAGCTTGCGGAGCGGAGACGCTCCGCGCTACCATTTATCAGTTGGATTAGCCATTTGCCCCAAAGGCAAATCCGGATGCAACGCATCCGACGGTCCAGACTTCGGCGAGCTCAGTCGAGTCGCGGGACGCTGGCTAGCCGAGTGACACCTGCACGCTGAAGACCTCGCTCTTGCCGGGGTTGACGAAGTGCAGGCCGTTTTTGATTTCGGGGGCGTTGGGTGGGCCCATCCAGGGCTCGACGCAGTAGAAGGGGCTGTCATCGGCGATCGTCCAGGTAACGAGAGCCGTCCACGGGTCGGGGCGGCCGCCGTCGCCGACGCGGATCACGATGTCTTCCTCGCCGCCGGCCGGGCCAAAGCGCACTTCGCTGGTCTTGAGCTTGGTGCGGATCAGGTCGCAAATCGTGTCATCGCCGAAGCTCGCGGGATCGGGAAACTCTTTGACCGGCTCCAGCTTACCGCTGTCGGTTTGGCGGAAGGCTTTTTTCGCGCCGGTGGTGATCATGTAATCCTTGCGCGAGAGGTCGTCGTGCCACGGCAGAGAGAAATAAAAGTGATGACCGGCGCTCCAGGGAATCGGTTTTTGGCTGAGGTTTTTCAGCTCGAAATCGACGTAAAATGCGAGCTGCTCAAAGCGGTAGCGCACGGAAAACTGATAGTCATACGGGTAGGCTTCCCGGCATTCGTCGCTGGGCTCAAAAATGGCGAGAAATCCTTTGTCATGGATCGACTCAATGCGGAATTTGCCCTGCCGCGCATAGCCGTGCATGGCCATGGGGCGGCGCTCGCCCTCGGTGTCTTTCCAGAAGCCGATCTCACCCTCACTGAAAGTGCGCGCGGAGAATGGGAACAGCACCGGGTTGCCACCGCGGACCTTCGCCATGTTGTCCAGATCGGCATTCTCGGGCCAGTGGATCACGTCGCGAAACGAGCCATCGGCCATCTGCAGGTGCCAGTTCATCAGGCGCGCGCCCGCCTCGGGATAGGCGAGAAATGTGGAGGCACCAATGGTCCATTTGCGAATTTGGTGGCCGTTCAGATTGATCGTTTCCATAGTCTGCTAAAAGTGTGCGTTTGCTTGCGTAATTACCAGTGTGAACCGAATGTGGACAGAATTTTTTTCAACTACGGATATCGCAGATGAACGCAAATTTTTGACATGTCCACTTCACCCAGCTGCATCATGTGCATCTGCGTTAATCTGCGTCATTCGTAGTTTTAAACCCTATCCATCTCACTTGAAACGATTCCAAAACGCGATGCGCATTGTAATTGTCTCGGCATACCGGCTCGTTGTAAAATATTGAAAATAATGAACCGCCATTATCCATGGTTGGGCCTGTTGGGCCTGCTGCTGATCATCTGCTCGCTAACTTTGCCAGCGCTGGCTTCCCGTGTGGACAATGACCGCGACCCCGAGGAATCAGCACTCGCACAACAAGCCAACGACGCTCCAGCCCGTAATGATGCGCCGGAGACATCTGCCGCAGCCCGCGACCCGGAACCCGAGGCCGATGCGGCCAGCACCACGGAAGAATCCGGAGCCGAGGAGAGCGTGGCGGTAACCGCAGACGTCCCCCGCGCCACCGTCGGCTCGCTGGAGCGCACGATCCCCGAGCCTCCCGAGGGCGGCTGGGATGTGTATGTGGTGCCGATTGAGGACGCCATTACCAAGCCGCAGCTTTACATCCTCCGACGGGCGCTTAAAGAAGCCATTGCCAACGACGTAGAGGTTATCCTGCTCGACATGAACACCCCGGGCGGCGACCTCTACACCACCCTCGAAATGATGGAAGCACTCGACTACTTCGAGGGGACCACGATGACTTTCGTGGACAAAGAAGCCATCTCCGCCGGCTCCTATATTTCCATCGCCACGGACGACATCTGGTTCGCACCGGGCGGGGTCATGGGTGCCGCTGCCGTGATCACCGGTCAGGGCGAGGACCTGAATGAGACGCTCAAGTCCAAGATCGACAGCTACCTGCGCGCCCGCGTCCGCGCGATTTCCAAAGAGCACCGCTACCGCGCCGACGTGCAGCGCGCGATGATGGACATTAACTTCGAACTCGAGATCGACGGCACGGTGATTAAAGAAGAAGGCGAGCTGCTGACGATCACCGCCGATGAAGCCGTCGAGCTCTATGGCAACCCGCCGCAATCCCTGCTCGCCCAAGGCATTGCCGAGGACATCGACGACCTCCTGACGCAAAAGTTTGGCGCTGGTAATTACAACATCCGCACTTTCGAGGTCACTTGGAGCGAGCAATTCGCCAAGTGGTTTCAAACGATTTCCCCGATCCTGATCAGTGCGGGCATCCTCCTGCTGATCTTTGAGATGAAAACGCCGGGCGTCGGTGTTTTTGCCGTCGGCGGCGTCACGCTGCTGTTGATCGTATTCGCCAGCCAATACTTCGCTGGCATGGCGGGCAATGAGCCGATGCTGATTTTCCTTGTCGGCATTGTGCTGATCGGCGTGGAGATATTTCTGATCCCGGGCACGCTCATTGCCGGCGTGCTGGGCGGTGTCTGCGTGATGGGATCGCTGATTTGGGCGCTGGCCGACATCTGGCCCAAGGGAGCCAAGGGCTTCAGCATTTCAGCCGAGGTCTTTTATATACCGATCGCCCAAGTGTCCGTGGGGCTGATCGTGGCCTTTCTCGCGGCGATAGCCTTTGTTAAATTCCTACCCGACTCCCCGCTCAAGCGCGCACTCGTGCTGGGGGCAACGGTGTCTGGTCGCTCGCCAGCGATGGCAGGCGGTGGCCGTTTGATCGACGTTCGCGAGGGCGAGGAAAACAAACAACCCGAACCCGGCGACCGCGGCATCACCACAACATCCCTCCATCCCGGTGGCCAGGTCGAGATCGATGGCCGACGTTTTCAGGCAACCGCGCTGACCGGCACCATCGACTCCGGCCAAGCAATCGAAGTCGTCGAGCGCCGCGATTTCTCCCTCGTCGTCCGCGCCGTATAACCCGCATTTTCCTTCATGAGCATCGTCGAAAACAACCTCCAATTCAACCAGCCGACCAAGGCTGTATTCTGGATGGTATGGGGCTCCCTGAGCGCTGCGGTCGTGGCCTACCGGTTTTTCCTCTACAACGAGAACCCGGAGCCAGTCCTGCCCGCAGTCATGCTCGCGCCCATGCTGTTCGTGCCGGTGATCATCGCTGCGGCGTGCCGGTGGTTTTTCATTCCCCGCTTAAAGCAGATGCAGCAAATCCTGGTCGCCTCGATCATCGGGATCGCCATGGGGGAATCGATCAGCTTTTATGGATATTTTCTCTTTCCGCCGTATCAGGACCTGTTTTTCGTCGTCAGCCTGCTGATGGTTCTGCAATACATGCCTACCTACCTGAATACGCCGCCTGCGGTGAAGGATCTCTCCGCCGCACAATCCTGATTTTCTAAACAACGAGCCAAGACCATGCTCCTCATCATCGGACTCATCA
Organism: Cerasicoccus sp. TK19100; assembly: GCF_027257155.1. Classification (NCBI taxonomy): domain Bacteria; kingdom Pseudomonadati; phylum Verrucomicrobiota; class Opitutia; order Puniceicoccales; family Cerasicoccaceae; genus Cerasicoccus; species Cerasicoccus fimbriatus. The sequence goes on along the minus strand of NZ_JAPWDU010000009.1, from coordinate 92,241 downwards.
TCGCCGCCCTCGTGCTGATCTCATTTGAGATCGTGGCACCCGGTGGCATTCTGGGCGTGCTGGGTGCCGTGGCGGTGATCGCCGCTGCCGCCGTCGCCTACGATGAATACGGGCTGATCCCCGCCGTGTTCACCCTGATTGCCTCCGTCGTGGTGATTGGCGTGATGGTCGTGGTCGAATTCAAAATGCTCGAAAAGTCTAAATACGGCAAACAGCTGTTCCTCCACAAAACCAGTGGCGGACGCATCCGCTACGGTCAGCGCAGCGACGATGGCCCGGAGGAAGACAGCCTGGTCGGCCAGCAGGGTGAGGCCGTGACGGCCATGGCCCCCAGCGGACGCGTCGTCGTGGGCGGCAAGAGCTACGAGGGCTTTTCGCAGAGCGGCTTTCTCAACAAAGGCGAATCCGTCGAGGTCGTAGGCCGCGACGCCTTCCGCATTGTCGTTAAAAAAATTTCGTGATAACTCAATTTAAGTAAACCTCAACACTGCACATCTATTATGGGAACCATCGGCACTATCGTTCTAGCCGTTCTCGGCTTAATTCTAATCGGGATGCTTTTCCTGGTCGCGTCGTTCTTCATGACGTTTTTGCGCTCGTATCTGTCGGGCGCGACGGTCGGCATCCCCACCCTCGTGGCCATGCGCCTGCGCGGCGTGCCTTACAAGCTGATCGTCGAAGCACGCATCACGGCGGTCAAGGCCGGCATCAGCATTGAGTCCGACCTGCTCGAAGCGCATTACCTGGCCGAGGGTAACGTCATCCAAACGGTGCAAGCGATCATCGCTGCCGACAAGGCCGGCATCACGCTGACCTGGGAGCGCGCCTGCGCGATCGACCTCGCCACCAAGGGCACCGGCAAGAGCGTGCTCGAAGCGGTGCGCACCTCGATTAACCCGAAGGTCATTGATTGCCCAGCACGCGAATCCGGTCGCACGACCATTGACGGTGTCGCCAAGGACGGTATCCAGGTCAAGGCCCGCGCCCGCGTGACCGTGCGCTCCAACCTCGACCAATACGTCGGCAGCGCGCTCGAAGAAACCATTATCGCCCGTGTGGGTGAAGGCATCGTTACAACGATCGGCTCCTCCGAGAGCTACAAGTTCGTCCTCGAAAACCCGGACCGTATTTCCAAGGTTGTGCTTGAGCGCGGCCTCGACACGGGCACGGCGTTTGAGATCATTTCAGTAGACATCGCCGACGTCGATGTGGGTACCAACATCGGTGCCAAGCTCCAGGAAGAGCAGGCCATCGCCAACAAAAACATGGCGCAGGCCCAGGCGGAAATCCGTCGCGCAGCCGCGGTCGCTCTGGAGCAGGAAATGAAGGCCAAGGTGCAGGAGATGCAGGCCAAGGTCGTCGAAGCCGAGGCCCAGGTGCCGCTGGCGCTCGCCGAAGCCCTCCGCACTGGCAAGCTCGGCGTCATGGACTATTATCGCCTCGAAAACATCCAGGCCGACACCGATATGCGCGAGTCGATCTCCAAGCCCGAACAGGGCCAGGGCGGCAACCAATACCAGTAAGCTAAGCCCATGAAGTTTTCTCACGCCATCCTGGCCGCCACCCTTTGCCTCGCGCCCATCGCGCAGGCCGAGGATGCGCAATACACGAACGAGATCGTCCTGCGTGGCGTGCTCGACCTGGGTGACTCGGTAAACTTCTCCCTAAGCACGCCCGGCGGCCAAACGACGCACTGGGCCGAAGTCGGCGGCGAGTTCCAGGGCTATGAGCTCGTGCGCTACGACCGCGAGCACAAGCAGTTGGTCGTCGCCAAAGACGGGCAGGAATACCGGGTCGGCCTCGGTGCCATGTCCGCGCCAAGTGGCCCCAGCGAAGCCGAACTCGCCAAAGAGCAGGCCGCTGAGCTTTTCCAAAATATCCGCTTCGAGGAGACCATCAGCAAGGTGCTCGATTCGCAGATGGAAGTCATGAGTAAATCCATGCGCCAGCAAATGGCGCAGATGGGCCAAACCGACGAGGAGCTGATGGCGTTTCAGGAAAAGGCGATGGCCGAGATGTTTAAGGAAATCGACTGGTCCTCCATGCAAAAAGGCATGGAAAAAGCCTACGCCGAGGTTTTCACCTCCGACGAACTGCGCGGCATGAACGAGTTCTACAGCACGCCAGCCGGCCAAGCCACGATCGACAAGGCCCCTGCCCTGCAGGCGCGCACGATCGAGGTGATGATGCCGCAGATCATGGAAGCCTCGGCCGCCATGCAGAAAAAAATGCAAACCTACATGGCCCAGCGCCACGCACCCGCAAGCAGCGAATGATTGGATAACCCATGGATAGCCTCGGTGAAATCATAGTCCCCATCATTGTCTTTGCCATCTGGCTGATTGGCCAGATCTTCGGCAAAAAGGAGGAGGAGCAGCAGGCACCGCCCCCGCAGCATCGGCAGGCCGCGCCGCCACCCACCCCTGCCCAGCAGCAGGACCACCGCGAGGAGCAATACCGCCGCCAACAACAGCAGCCGCAACCCGCCTCTGACGAGGAACGCACCCGCCGCATTCAGGAGGAAATTCGACGCAAAATCGCGGAGCGCCGCGGTCAACAACCCGCACCGCAACAAGGCCCGCCGCCACCGCCTCCAGCCCAACCGCAACCCACGCCACAGCGCAAACCGCTGGACTACGGGCACCCCGGCGAGTCCTCGCCTCCGCCGCTGCCAACCTACCAGGAGCACCAACCTATTCGCAATTACGAGGCCGAGCTCGAAGAGCAACGCCAGCGTGTCGAAGCAACCAAACGCCGGGCCGAAGAAGCCCGCCAAGCTGCCAAAGTGCGCCTCGGCAGCGTGATGGGCAACGATATTAGCTCCAGCGCGAAGACCGCCAAGGGTAAGAAACGCACCGGAGCCTTTGCCCAGCGTATTCGCAAGGGCCTCCGCGACCCCGAGGCCGCCCGCGAAGCTTTCGTCTACATGGAGGTGCTTGGCACCCCCGTCGGCCAACGCCGCGACGGTGCCATCCGCCGCAGCTGGGAATAAACTACGCAGCCTGTCGACGGCGCTTGATCACGATCAGCAGCACCGCGAAGGCAAAGACCAGTGCGTTGGCTGAGGGCTCCGGCACTGCCACGGCATAGCTGCTGAAATGCTCTACCGTAACGGTGATCACGCCGCCGTAGTATTCAAACAACGCGGAATCGTAGGGAACCCATTCCGTCTCGCCGTCGGCCAGATACCAGATACTGATCGTGGCTGCGTCCAGCCCCTCGCCCACTACAAACGACAGCGACGTCGTGCCCGTGATGGCGGACTCAAACTGATACGCGTCGATGACCGGGTTACCGTTGATATACGACACGTCTGACTTTGTCGCGGTAAAGCTCTGCTCGCCCGCATCACTGCCAAAGCCGACCACGAGCGCGTTGTCAAAGTAGCTGACGCGCTGGCCGCTCAAGTCCGACGGCGCGGTATCCGCCGTCACCACGGCACCTACCGTGAACTGTTGCGTGGCATCGTCCCAAAGGCCGCCAACAGCCGTCACCGTGCCGGAGTTGTAATACTCGCGTCCGTCGGCGATATTGATCGGCTCGTAGACGCCAGCTTCCAGCGTTGAGTCTGCCACCAGCGTCACGAGGCCCATATTCAGGAAGTCGCCCCAGCCGGGCTCGTCGGCCTGGCCGGTGTTGACCATGTCGTTGCCATCCACCGTCAGGTTCAGCGTGCCCGTTTCTTTAATGACCACATCCCAGCCGAAGTTAAGCTTACCGCCGTTGGCGACGTTGACCGTGCCAGTGCCACCGTTGCCAATCGTCAGGCTTTGATCACCGTTCCACTGCGAACCTGCGCCGTCGACATTGACCACGCCCACGCCCGTCGCGCCGTTACCCACGTAGCTTTGGGCACCGGTATTCACCACCCCGCCATCGAGGATATCCATCGTGCCCGTGCTCAGCACACCGATCGCAATATCTCCTGTTGAGTTTAATTGACCGCCGGTCTGCACGGTGATGTTACCCGTGGAATCCTCGACATAGGCGACATCAATGATTTGCGCATCCACGATGCCGCCGCTTTGCACCAACAGGGAGGCCGACCCACTATTGCCGAGGTTAAGGTCGTTATTTACGGTCAAGTGGCCGTTGCTTTCAACGGTTACGGAGCCAGTCCCCGATGCGTATAAGCCCACCTCCATGTAGTTAGTCGTTACGCTTGCGCTGTTGCTGACGGTTAAATTACCCATCCCATTTGTGCCGACTTCAATCGAATCGCTCAGAGTCAGGCTCGCACCGTTGTCCACCGTTACGTAGCCATCGCCCGCATTCAAATGTCCGATTCGCAAACGGTAACCACTGGCCGTGGAACCGTCATCGATTAACAGCGTTCCATAGCTTGCCCGTCCAACTGAAATCTCATCCGTGACGCCCAATTCAGACAGAACACCGGTGATGGTCGCACTTCCCTTTGCGTCCGGATGCGCACTAATGAAAAAGTCATCCGGATAAAGCAGGCCACCGTTTTGCACCAGGAGTTGATCATCCTCGCCGCCGTCCACGTAAAGAATGCGATCCGTCGTCCAGGAGCCGCCGGTCTCGACCGTCACCGATCCCTCTCCACCAAAAGCGCCAGCGATACCGTAGTCACTACTTACGGAGGCACCGTCGCTGATGGTCATTTGCCCGATGCCGTAGTAGCCGACCCGAATGTCTTCCACCACATCCATCGTGGTATCCGCGCCAGTCACCAACAGCTCGCCATCGGAGCCATCCTCGTAACCCACGGTGACATCGCCGCCCACATTGAATAGCGCGCCGCTGTTAATCGTCAGCTCGGCCAAGCCTGCATAGCCGACATCGACATCGTCCGCGACATCCACTTGGGTACCTGCGTCCGTGATCAGCCCGATACCCGTCGACCCCTCCGAATCGGCCAGGTAAAAATCATCCACATCGGCATAGGCACCATCGCTGAACGTTACCGAGCCATAGCCCTCGTCCCCCACGTATAAATTGTCGCCCAGCGTCAAGGTGGTGTTCGCACCGGTCACGGTCAAATAGCCCTCCGAGTCCGGATTGTAGCCGACGTAAATATCATCCGCGACGTCACCTTCTGCGCCGTTTTCAAGCGTCAGTTCCCCATAGCCATTGAGACCGACGAGGATGTCGTCATCGGCTTGGATGAGCGAATTCGCGCCCGTCACCATGCCCTCGCCCGTGGCCTCGGATTCGTAGCCAAAGATAATGTCGTAGCCATAAAGCGCGCCGCCATTGCTAATGTTTATTGAGCCGTAGCCGTAGTCGCCGATGATCACGTTATCGCTGACGTCCAACGAAGAATCCGCCCCGGTGACGTATAGATAACCTTCCGCATCGCCGTTAAAACCGAGGTCCACGAAGCTCGCCAAGACCGAGCCACCATCGCTGATCGACAGCGTGCCCACGCCGTTGCGGCCAACGATGAAGTCACCCGCTTCATTGTCCTCAATGCCCGTGAGCACCTCCAGTTGCGAGCCGGCCCCAGTCACCGTGATCAGGCCTTCGCTGCCAGCATAGGAGGCCACATTCATGATGTAGCTAGAGACGTAGCCACCAGTTTGCACGGTTAGCTCGCCGTAGCCGTCGTAGCCAACCTGCATCTTGTAACCGGCATTTATCTGCGCGCTGGTCTCCACCGTCACGTAGCCCGATGCGTCTGCATCGAAGCCAAGGACCAAATCCGACACCGCCGACACCAAGCCGTAGTCGCTGGCGGTCAGGTAGCCATTGCCCTCCACGCCCACACCTAGGTAGCTCGTGGTAAACGCCGAGCCGCTGCCGCTGACCGAAGCCGTGCCCGTCGCGCCGGAGGTTACCCCGATGCCGCCATTGGCCAGGGCCAGCACCGAGCCGCCATCGACGGTCAGGCCACCATCCGCAAAGACACCGATGCCGCCGTCGGTCGACGCGTCACCGCCATCGGACCAAAATGGTTCGGCCGGATCATAGAAGCCGGTGACCACGATCGTCGCGCCAGCGCCCAACGGGGCCAGGGTGGAGAGAACAGCGAGGCGCAAGCCCTGCCGGGAAAGATACTGTGAAAAGTTCATAGCTGAGTGATTGCCGTGCACCTGCCTGGTGCGGTCGTGCAATTTAGCAGACTTCGTCTTAACGCTGACTTAACGGCCCTGGAATTTTTTGCAGAAAATAAGCACCCTAGCAGCGGGCAACAATGCGCCGAGAAACCTTGTCATTTCGACGCTGCGCCTTGATGCTGCCCGCATGAAAAAATTGCTGAGTTTCCTGGCGCTGGCCGCAGTGCTGTTGCCCGCCGTCCAAGTGCATGCCGTCGACGCGATTGACAAGAAGGTCGTGGTGGACGTGCTCAACGAACGGCGCGGGGCCTATCTCTCGGGCGACCCAGCCGTGCTGATCCAGCAAGCCGCGCCAGACATCACGGTCACCATGATCTCCTCCATCGTCGAGGGCCCCGCCGGCACCCGCACCATGCGCCTGCCGCAGTACGTTCCCTTTCTCAAGGAAGCCTTCGCCAACACCGAATATTACGGCTACAACTTCAAAGGCGTAAAGGCGCAGATCGCCGATGACAACCTGTCGGCCAAGGTGTTCGTCGATGTCGAGGAAGATGCCCGCGTGCAAGGCCTGCCGATCAAGGCGACCAAGGCCATCATCCTGACCCTCGTACTTGATGAAGGCGACGTGAAGGTCACCGCGCTCACCGAGAAGATCGAATCCGTCGAAGCCGGCATCCAGCTCAGCCGCAAAAAGCAAGCATCCGAAGCCGCCGCAGCCCCACAATCCTCCAGCGGTGCCGGCCAGTCCGCCGTCAAGATCGGCGAGTAGACGAGCAGAACGATTTTCTAAAACAGGAAGATCGGGAAGAACGGGAAGCGGTGAGTTGAATGATTCACGCTTGAGCACCAACGGTGCTGATTCAGCCTAGCCTGGGGTTAGTGAAAGTAGCAACGCGTCTGGAGCGTAGCCCTACGCACCGAACTCAGTTCACGAAAACCTGCTGGCTTCGAGCCACAAACTTTCCGGTCTTCCCGATCTTCCTGTTTAGGAAAACGCACTACGGATTATACGGGCCGGTCTCTTTAAAATACCAGCGGCCCAAACCGCTCATCCCATCGGCGCGGTACTCGCGGCCATTGATGCGCACAGCGATGTTTTCGATGTTGGAGGCCACGATCATGATCGGGCCATTCGCTGTAAAGGGGATGTCTTCGCCGGCTTCGAGTGAACCGGAAGCCTCGCGGATGCGCTCGCCGCCGTTGACGGTGTTGACCACCACGCTGGTGTCGCCCAAGCCGATCAGGACAACGTTCATCGGCGCGTTCGCGGCGGCGCTATTACCTGGACCACCGCCACTGTTATCCGTGATGGTGGTCTCGGTGCCCGGGTCGGTCTCTTCCGGGTCGCTGGAGAAAATCGACTGCACAAGCAGGGTCAGCAAACTGAAGATGACGAATACCGCCACGAATATGATGCCGACCTTCCAATAAAGTGAGGTGTCGGCCTGCTGTTCCATGCGCTCGGCGGGCTTGGACTCCGGGTTCTTCGGCTCCTCGTGATCCCCAAAGGGGGGCGTGGACTCACTGCTACCCAGCGGCGTCGTGCGCTCGGGGAGGTCCATCCGGCCAAAGAATTCGCGCGAATCGCTGCGCTTGTGCTTGCTGCGCCCGAGCATCGCGGCCTCGAAGTCCGCCATGATTTTGTCGGTGTCGAGCTTGAGGTAGCGCGCGTAGAGCTTGAGGAAGCCGCGCTTGTAAACATCGGGCAGGTCGAAGTCGAAATTGTTGTTTTCCAACGACAATAACAGGTCACCCCGGATTTTGGTGGCCTCCGAGGCCTCCCTAATGGAAACCCCCTGTCGCTTGCGCGCTTCTTCTAATCTGTCCCCGATGTTCGGCATTAACCCCTAGAGTTGTTGATAAATATCGCCAAGGCGCAAGACGGAATTAATCCGACTCATGAATATCGTCGCGTCATAAGGCGTTTATTGCCAGAATATACGCGATTTTTCCAGTCCTGTAGGTTTTCCCTCATGCTATCCCTAAAGACGATTTACCGGATATTGACACATCATAAGGACCGCCGCAGAACTCCCGCGGCAGTGACATTAATCCATGGGCTCGAGGATTTCGCGCGGGCTGGAGCCGTTGTCCGGACCGACGATGCCCTCGTCTTCGAGGATTTCCATGATGCGCGCGGCGCGATTGTAGCCGATCTTGAGCTTACGCTGCAGGAAGGACGTCGAGGCGCGCTGATGTGTTTTAATAATGTTGATCGCTTCGGGGACCAGTTCGTCGTCGTAGTCGCCACCAGCACTGCTGCCGCCGTCTTCGCCGCCGGATTCGATTTGCTGCTGGACCTCCTCCGCGTATTCGGGCTCGCCGTTTTGTTCCTTGAGGTAGTCGACGATCTCATTGATCTCCTCGTCCGAAACAAAGGCACCCTGTGCGCGGACCAGATTACTCGTGCCGGGCGGGATAAAGAGCATGTCCCCCTTGCCAATGAGCGCCTCAGCACCCTGCTGGTCGAGGATCGTGCGGCTGTCAACCTTGGACGCCACCTTAAAAGAAATACGCGTCGGCAAGTTCGCCTTAATCACACCCGTAATGACGTTTACCGACGGGCGCTGCGTGGCCAAAATCAAGTGGATACCAGCCGCGCGCGCGAGCTGCGCCAGGCGGGCGACGCCGGTCTCGATGTCCTGCGGAGCCACCATCATCAAGTCGGCCAACTCGTCGATAATGCAGACAATGTAAGGCAGCTTCTTCTCCGGGATCTCAAAAATATCGTCATCGCGCGGGACTTCGAGTGTGGCCTGCGCGGCGCGCTCTTCGGGCGTCATATCGCCGCCCTGCTCGCGCTCCAGCGCTTCCAGCTTGGCCTGCTCCTCCTTGTCCTTGGAGAGCTTTTTGTTGAAGCCGGCGATGTTGCGCACGCCCACCTTGGCAAAAATCTGGTAGCGGCGCTCCATCTCGTTGATCAGGTATTTGAGCGCGCCGGGGACCTTTTTCGGGTCGGTGACGACAGGGATCAACATGTGGGGCAGGTCGTTGTAAACCTGCATTTCGACCACCTTCGGGTCGACCATGATGAAGCGCAAATCCTCGGGCCCCGCGTGGTAAAGCAGCGAGGCAATAACCGCATTAATACATACCGTTTTACCCGAGCCGGTGGAGCCCGCGATGAGCATGTGCGGCATCTTGGTGAGGTCTTCCACGATCGCCTTGCCCGTCACGTCCTTGCCGAGCACGACGGGGATTTCCGCCTTGGCGTTGGCCCACGACTTCGACTCGACGATTTCCTTCATGCAGACCGGCTTGGGGAAGCGGTTCGGCACCTCGACGCCCACCGTGCCCTTACCCGGCACCGGCGCAATGATGCGCACCGCGTCCGCCTTGAGGCCTAGAGCGATGTTCTTGTCGAGATTCAGAATTTTTTCCACGCGGACACCGGGTGCCGGGGTCACTTCATAGCGGGTGATCACGGGACCAGTCAGCACCTCCGCCGGAGCAACTTTGACGTTAAACTCCTCCAGAGTCTGGACGAGCTGTGCGGCCATTTCCTCGTAATTTTGCGGGTCTTCCTTGGCGCTGGCGGGCGGGTCGGCCAGCAGGCTCATTGGCGGGAAAATGTAATCTCCACGGCGGTCCGGACGATCGTCGTCCGCCTTTTCCGTCTGCTCACTTTCGACAATGGTGATGCCGCCCACGCGGCGCACCACGGAGCCGTCGTCGTTTTTATCGGCAATTTTGCGGAAGGGTGGCGTCGTGGATTTACTAAAGGGCGACTTCGTGCTGCCGTCCTTGTTCTTAAAGGGCGGCGTCGTGCTATTGGGCCGCGGTGGAAGCGTAAACGGGGCCCGGGTTTCCTTCGACTTGTCGGGCGCGCGTGGAGGAGGCGGCGGTGGTAAATCGTCCGCATCCTCTTCCTCAAATTGCTCGGCCTCGATGTCGAACTCCTTGGCATCGGGGATAAAGTCATCCACCGCCGGCTCGGGGCCGCCCAAAATCGATTCTCCCGCTGGCAAGGGCTTACGCGGGTTCTTGGGACCGTCGTCTGCCAAAATCGCCTTCTTGGTCGAAGGTGGCTTCTTGAGGGATTTTCTTTTCTCCTCGGCCTCGGCGGCGCGCTTGGCCTCCAGCTCCTCACGGGCCTTTTGTTTCTCGAGCACGGCCAGCTCCTTGGCTTTGGCGTCGGCGCGGACTGCCGCCCGCTCCTGGCGTCGGCGGAAGTAGGCCCCAATGTTATCCGTGAACAAAAACAGCGCGCTAAAAAGCGTGGTCGCAGACAAGAGCAGCGCATTGCCGAAATCGCCTAAATAATGGAGCGTGTATTGGTTGCACAGCGCGCGGCCAGCCAGACCGCCCATGCCCTGCGGGAACGAGCTCGACTCCGGTGCCTCGACGACCTTCTCGACCTGGACCCCGCCCGAGCTATCCACCGGCTCCTTGCCCCACTGGTCAAAGAGCGCGGCAATCCCCGTCAACGACAGGAAGAAGACCACCATCGAAAGATACAGGCGCAAACGCACGCGGTGTGCCCGCTTAAAGATCAACAGCGTCGACACCCAAATGAAGGCCACCGGCACGAGCCAGGACACCACGCCAAACAAACGCAGGAGCAGCGTGGAAGTCGTTGCGCCGATCTCACCAGCGAGGTTTTTCGTGTTTTCGCCCTCAGCACCCGCCACGAATTGACCGGACTGCGCGGGCTCGAAATCAATCATTGCCACCAGCAGGAACAAGCCCACCAGGAGCACGACCAAGCCCAGCAAAGGACGTGATTTCTCCCGCGGTGCGAAGGACTTCTTTTGAGGAGCGGATTTAGTTTTTTTGCCGGATGCGGCCATAATTACGTAAAGTGATCAAAATACCCAGCGGTCAGGCGAAAACAAGCTATAAGGTCACAGCGCAAACCATCATGGAGTTTTCACGGGCAAAAGCGAAAGCGAAAAAGGAATCTTTTCAACGTAGACTAAGCATTAACCCCCAACCGCACATCCGGAGATCCCTAGGCTCAACAATGATAATTCGGTATCGCTTCGAACGAGCCCAACTTACCAATCTGCCCAACTCGTAAGGCCTAACTTGACCCCGCCACATGGGTAATTAAGCTGTGCTCCAATGCGATTCATCTCCTTTGAACCAATTTACCAACAGCGCGTTTGGGGCGGCCGTGGCCTCGAATCCAAACTGGGCCGCACCCTGCCCGACGAGCAGCCCTACGGCGAATCCTGGGAAGTCGTTGACCGCCCGGAGGCCCAGAGCCTGCTGCATGGCGGCGGCTACGATGGCTTGACGATACGCCAGGCACTCGAAACCGCCTCAGCCCAGATCATGGGCCCGGGCTGGGACGCCACGACCCCGTTCCCTATTCTCGTCAAATGGCTGGATTGCCAGGATCGCCTGAGCCTGCAGGTCCACCCACCGGCAGACATCGCCCCCAGCCTGGGCGGCGAGCCAAAGACGGAAAACTGGTATGTCGCCGAGGCCGATCCCGGTGCTGGCCTGATCGTTGGCCTGAAAAAAGGCGCGACCCGTGAGGAGTTCGAGCAACGCCTCAAGAACGACACGCTCGAAGAATGCGTCCACCGCATGCTCGTCCAGCCGGGTGAATCCATGTTTGTCCGCAGCGGCCGCCTGCACGCGATCGACGGCGGTAACCTCATTCTCGAAATCCAGCAAAACTCCGATACGACCTACCGCGTTTACGACTGGGGCCGCGTCGGGCTGGACGGTAAGCCCCGCCAACTGCACGTCGAGGAGTCGATGAAGTGCATCAACTTCGACGACTTCGAGCCGGAGACCATCAAGCCGCAACCCGGCGAACAAACGCTGGTCGAAAGCGAGATTTTCAACCTCACCAAGCACGAGCTCAAGGCCGGCGAACGCATGGAATTTGCCGCCAACGACGAGCCGCGCCTCCTCAGCGTAACCGTCGGCGGCTTGCGCGACGTGGAAGACGGCGCAGAAGTCAGCACTGGCGTGAACGTGCTTTTGCCCTACAATACGGCCTTCACCTTTGTCGCCGCCGAAGACAGCGTCGTGCTGATCACGGATGCCTTTGCCCGCGCTTAAACACCTGGCCGCATTGGGCTTGTTTTGCCTGATGTCGGCCACGCTCCCAGCCCAGTCCACCCCGCCGCTCTCCGACGAGGACGTGTGGAGTTTTATCGTGTATCTCTACGGCTACGACGATGAGGAGCGCCTGGAGCTGGCCCGGCTCTCGCCCGAGCAAAAGGCCAACTACATCAGCAACGTCCGCGGCATGGCCAAGGACATGAACGTGAAAAACCCGGACGACTTCTCCCCGGAAGACCGCGCGTTTTTCGCGGCCATGCGCGACTCCTTCCGGCAGTCCAAAATGCGCATGCGCACCGCGCTCAACCTGCGGCACACCCTGAATGAGCAGGACGCCCTCCGCATGGCTGGGCTGGCCCAGGAACTCATTGAAAACTACCGGGCAAAGCCGTTTAGAACCCTGGAATCCTACCACTACGCCAACCCGCAGCGCCCCATTCCGCCTGGCTGGGAGTTCCTCCGCCCGCTGCAAATCCGCGTGAGCAACGACTCAGTGGAGGTCCAGCTGTTTGTGAACATTTACCGCCCCGATGGGGCCCAGGTTTACATTTACATTCTGGAGGAGGACGACGGCGACGCCTATCGCGTAACCTATAAAGACAACCTGGCACCACGAAAAAGCTGGCTTGTCACCACGCCAAAGACACAAAAGAAGTCATCATATGGGCCTAATCAAAATCGTCACTAAGCCGATTGGCTGCTTTTTCTCGCTCATCGGGGCGTTGGTGATCTTCGTGGTCCTCGTCGTAGGGGGCCTCATTTGGCTGGTGGATGAAATGGCACCGAAGGTCGCCGAGACCGCGATCACCGAGGCCACCGGCTTTCCCACGCAGGTGCGCGAAGGCTCCGTCAGTTTTAAGGACCAGACCATCACCCTGACCGATATCGAGATCGACAATCCACAGGACTTCGTCGACCGCGATTTTCTCCGCATCGCTGAGCTCACCCTGGGCCTCGACCGCGAGAAATGGAATGAAAACCAAGTCGCCCTGAGCCTGATCCGCCTCGACATCAAGGAGCTCAATTTCAATCAGGGGAACTTCGACATCTCCAACCTCGACGCCTTTATCGAAGCGGCCGAGGAAAACTGGGAACTGTTCTTGGAGCAAATCCACAACCAGGCAACCCAGGAGGGGCAGACCGTCCCGGAGAACGTCGTCATTGGCGAAGTCACCCTAAAGCTCGGCCGCGTCGTGTTGGCCAGCCCCATGGGTGACCAGACCATTTCGCGCACGGTCAACCTCAACTACGAGGCCACCTTTACCGAGGTGCGCTCACTGCGCCCGATCATCGAGACCGTTGCACGCGACCTCCAGCAGACCGGCCTCTCCGACATCGCAAAATCTCTTCGCGAGGCCAGCGAAAACATGAACGACGAGCTAACCCTGAAGCTCCTTCAAGACCACCTCGACGAGCAGTTTAAGAAACAACAGTGAGGCCCCGCGCTTACTGTCTCACCGAAATTTTTTAAACAGGAAGATCGGGAAGAACGGGAAGCTGTCTGACTAGAAGCCAGCAGGATTTCTTTTTTGAACAGAAGGTAACAAAGAGAACAAAGGCTTACGTGCTGAAAGCTTCGTTATCTTTGTTACCTTCTGTTTAAAATCATCGCTTTTCACTTACCGTTCTTCCCGATCTTCCTGTTTAAAAAACTGCGTATTCCTATCCCGGCCAGCCCTTCGCGCGTTTGACTGCGTCGCGCCAGAGGGCCATTTTGGACTCAGCCTCGTCGCGCTTAATCTGCGGTTCGAAGGTGCGGTCAATCTGCCACTGGGCCTCGATGGCTTGCTCGTTTTCGAAGGCGCCCGTCGCCAGCCCCGCAAGATATGCCGCGCCGAGGGCGGTCGTTTCGGTATTTTTGGGGCGGATCACTGGCGCGCCCAGCAGGTCGGCCTGAAATTGCATCAGCAGGTCGTTATTGGAAGCACCGCCGTCGACGCGGAGCTCCTTAAGCGGAATCCCGCTGTCCGCGTTCATGGCCTCCAGCAGCTCAGCGCTTTGAAACGCAATCGACTCCAGCGCCGCGCGGCAAATGTGGGCGGCCGTCGTGCCACGAGTCAGGCCGACGATGGTTCCGCGCGCGGCGGGGTCCCAGTGGGGCGCACCCAAGCCAGTAAAGGCCGGCACCAGCATCACGCCGCCGGTGTCCTTCACGCTGGCCGCGAGCGGCTCACTTTCGCTGGCGGTATGGATCATCCGCAGGCCGTCGCGCAGCCATTGAATCACCGCCCCGCCGACGAACACGCTGCCTTCGAGCGCATATTTACGGCGGCGGCCTTTAGTCTGCCAAGCCACGGTGGTGAGCAAATTATTCTTGGAGGTAACCGGTTTTTCCCCCGTTTGCTGGAGCAGGAAACAGCCGGTGCCGTAGGTGTTCTTGGCCGTGCCTTTTTTGAAACAGGTCTGGCCAAAGAGCGCCGCATGCTGGTCTCCCGCCACCCCGGCAATCGCCGCACCGCCGAAGTCCGCGCATTGCCCGAAATCTCCCGACGACGGGCGCACCTCGGGTAGCATTTCGCGGGGCACACCGAGCCACTTGAGCAGTTCATCGTCCCACTCACCCGTGTGGATGTTAAACAACAGCGTGCGGCTGGCGTTGGAGGGGTCGGTCGCGTGGACCTCGCCGCCGGTCAGATTCCAAATCAGCCACGAATCCACGGTGCCAAAGCATAGTTCGCCGCGCTCGGCCTGCTCGCGTGCGCCGTCGACATTGTCGAGAATCCAGCGGACCTTGGTGCCGGAGAAATACGGGTCGAGCACCAGGCCGGTCTTTTCCAGAATCGCCTTGGCCTTGCCCGACTTTTTCAGTTTGTCGCAAAAGTCGGCGGTGCGGCGATCCTGCCACACGATGGCGCGGTGGACGGGTTTGCCGGTTTGGCGGTCCCACACAATGGTGGTTTCGCGCTGGTTGGTGATGCCCACGCCCGCGAGGTCGCGCCCACGAAGCCCGGCCTGCCCGAGCGCCTCGGCGGCAACCGCATTTTGGCTGGACCAGATTTCGTTGGGGTCGTGCTCGACCCAGCCGGATTCGGGGAAATACTGCGGGAACTCCTTTTGCGCGGAGGCGACGGCCTCACCGTCGGCATTAAAAACAATCGCTCGTGAGCTGGTGGTGCCCTGGTCGAGGGCGAGGAGGTAACGTTTTGGCATAACGGGGTTTTCATCACAGTCTAAGCCGTAAAGAACCGGTGTCAACGACGCGCGGAAAATCGCGAATCGCCCTCACCCAATTGGCGATCCGCCCCCCTTAATACGCCCAGCGAACCACCTCGCCAAAAACGGTGCGCGTCATAATCGCGCCACCCTTGCGCGAGACCGTGATCTGCGAGTAGTCTTCGCCAATGACAGGCGTCAGCTGGTCCATTTCGAAAAATCCATCTTCGGCCATACGGGTGAGGTCGGCCTGATCGGCACCGGTGTGGCTCGTGTAGTAGTGCGCGGCGTTGGCGATGATCAGCAGGTTTTGCGCGATGGCGTTGCGGCCTTCACTGGTCAATCGGCCGTCACGGCCAATCATGCCTGCGTTAAATGCATCGGCCAGTGGACCGGCTTGAAACGGTGCTTCCTGCGGACGCTTGCGCGCGAGCAGGTAGTCCATGCCATCGCGGCGGACTTCCACAAACCACTCACCATCAAGGTTAACCACGTCTTCAATGGTCAAATCTCCCAGGTAGCGCCCCACTTGGCTGCGCTGGGAAAACCCGTCGGCCGACTCCACCACGACATCCGCCGGTTCCGCGCCAATGCGGGTGATGCCGACCACCACGTAGTCCGGCAAAATGGTCACCCACGATTGCCCGGCGGTGAGGCCCGTTGCCCCCAGCAGGATTCCGGAAACTGCGAAAATGCAGCGCATTGCCGCGTATCATCGGCAGCTTTTGCGATAGCTCAACCGCAAATTCCGCGCGATCAGGTTTGCAATTTTCCGCGACTGCCCTCTGCCTTGCCTTTTCTGCTCGGTTTTGAATATGACCTCTGACCTCCTCCATGCCCTGCCCGCCATCAACGCCTCGCTCAACGGCTTGGCGACGCTGCTGCTGACCGTCGGCTTCGTCCTGATCAAGCTCGACCGCGAGAAAAACATGAAGGCCCACCGCGCCATGATGCTCTCGGCCTTCACGGTGTCGGTCGTGTTCCTGATCTGCTACCTGCTGCACAAGGGGCTGCGCGCGGGTGCAGGTGAAGCAGTCAATACCAGCTTTGCTGGCGAGGGTATCTGGCGGTGGATCTATTACCCAATGCTGATTAGCCACGTCCTGCTGGCGATGGTCATCGTGCCGCTGATTTTCGTGACCCTCTGGCACGCCTTCAAGGGGCGCTATCAAAAGCACCAAAAATGGGCCAAGTGGACCTTCCCCCTGTGGTATTACGTGAGCGTGACCGGCGTGTTGGTGTATTTTTTCCTGTATCAGTGGTTTCCCCCAGCTTAGGCGGTTGGCTGAAGCCATTCCCTGCTCGATTCGCGATCCTCAAAGGAGTGGCGTAGGTCGGACTCTTTAAAGGCCGACATCTAGAACAGGCCAACGGGCAAAAAATAGCCAACATGCGGATGGCTAAAGCCAACCGCGCACGCCGTCAGCATGCCTGCGCTCACGAAGCGTTAGAGAGTGTCGGCGAAGACCGCGCTTCGCGTTCCTTTGGGCATTCAGTCCCACCGACGCAGGACCACTGCCCCTAATTGCCCGGAGCAATGCGACTTATTACCGTTTCAAGTGAGCGCAAAAAACGCCCCAATGGCACCAATTGGGCTTGAGACCCGATTTCACGCCTCTACGATAACCGGACTCAAATACACGTCATGCGCCTAGATCAGTTAAAAATCGGCCGCCGTTGCCGGGTGACCACCATCAACTTCAACCACGCTGTCAGCCAGCGATTGGCGAATTTTGGGCTGCTCCCGGGCCAGGAAATCCAGATGTCGCAAGTCGCGCCCTTGGGCGATCCGATCGCGATCACCTTCGCCGGGCAAAAGATCAGCCTCCGCCGCCGCGAAGCCGCCCTGGTCGAAGTAGAGCCCGTTGGCGCGTAAATTTTCCAAAGCATTGTGACCGTCTCCGCTGCCCCAGCCCCGGCCCAGCGCGCGAAACAAATCGCGCTCATTGGCAACCCTAACACCGGCAAAACCTCCCTTTTCAACTGCCTGACCGGCATGCGTCAGCGCGTGGGCAACTACCCGGGCGTCACCGTCGAGAAAAAGATGGGCATTGTCCAACTGGACGGCGGCCCGGCGACGCTGATCGACCTGCCCGGTGCCTACAGCCTTTCGGCCAGCTCACTCGATGAGCGCGTGGCGGTGGATGTCCTCAGCGGCCACCTGCCCGGCATCAACAAGCCCGATGCGGTCGTCTGCGTAGTCGATGCGACCAACCTGAAGCGCAACCTGTTCCTGGCCCTGCAAATCGCCGAGCTGGGCATGCCGATGGTGATCGCGCTCAACATGTCCGACGGCCTGGAGCAGCGCGGCCAGACCATTGATACCGCCGTGCTGGAAAAGCGCCTCGGCGTGCCAGTCGTCGCCACCGTTGCCCGCAAAAGCGTGGGCATCGCCGAGCTTCGCGACGCGATCAACACCGCCATTGCGCAAGAGCGCTGCCTCGCGCCGATGACCTGGCCCGCAGAGGTCAACGAGGCCGTAAAAGACATTCAGGCAGCGGCAGAAGGCCACACGGCCGTCCCGCTGACCGAGCTGGAAATCCGCCGCATGCTTTTTGATGCCGGTTCCGCCGTCATGGAGCGCGTGCAAAGCCAGGGCGAGGCCGTTCGCCAAGCCGTCAACCAGGGCCGCGAAAAGCTCCGCAAGCTGGGGCTCAACCCCATGGCGGCCGAGGCAGTGCTCAGCTACAAGCATTTGGACAAGCTGCTCGAAGGCGTGGTCCGCCAAGCCAGCGAACCCAAGCGCGAGAAGAGCGAGTCCATCGACAAGTTGCTGCTGCACCGTGGCTGGGGTCTGGTGATTTTTGCCGCGATGATGTACGTGGTTTTCCAGTCGGTTTACACCTGGGCGGGCCCGCTGATGGACCTTGTCGACGCCGGCAAAGGCTGGGTGCAGGCACTGGTCGGCGGTTGGCTGGAGCCCTGGCCAATGCTCGGCAGCCTGATGACCGACGGCATTATCGAAGGCGTGGGCGCATTCGTGATTTTCCTGCCGCAGATCCTCATTTTGTTCTTCTTCATCGCGCTGCTGGAAGACACCGGCTACATGGCGCGCGCGGCGTTTTTGATGGACCGCCTCTTTGGCTGGTGCGGGCTCAACGGCAAGAGCTTTGTGCCCATGCTCTCCGGCTACGCCTGCGCGATCCCCGGCATCCTGGCGGCCCGCACGATTGAGGACCCCAAGGCCCGCATCGTGACGATCCTGCTGACGCCGCTGATGAGCTGCTCGGCGCGGCTCCCCGTTTACATCCTGCTGATCGGGGCCTTTGTCGAGCCGCGCTACGGGCCGTTTATCGCCGGGCTGTCGCTGTTTGTCATGCACATCGTGGGTCTGCTGGTGGCCGTTCCCGCCGCCTGGGTGCTGACACGGTTCGTCGTCAAAACCAAGCCGCAGCCCTTCGTTCTGGAAATGCCGACCTACCGCGTGCCGCGCCTGCAAGACGTGCTTTACCGCATGGGCATCGCGGGCAAGGAATTCGTTACCCGGGCGGGCACGGTGATCCTCGCGATCACGGTCATCGTCTGGGCGCTGCTTTATTTTCCGCGCTCCGAGTCACTGGAGCAGCAAGTCACCGAGGACTTCATCGTGCATCAAGCTGCCTTGGCGCAAGTCGGCGCAGATGCAATCGAGACCCAATTGGCCGACCCGGATTCGGAACTTTCCGCCGAATTGACCAACGCCATTGACGCGGCCTACATCAACCAGAGCTACATGGCGCGCATTGGCAAAACGATCCAGCCCATCTTCGCGCCAGCCGGCTTCGACTGGAAGATCACCGTGGGCGTAGTGGCCAGCTTCCCCGCGCGTGAGGTGATCATCTCCACGCTCGGCATTATTTACAGCCTCGGAGGCGACGTGGACGAGGAATCGCCCAGCCTGACCGCCACTCTCGCCAACGCCGAGTGGCCGGATGGCCCCAAGGCCGGCCAACCCATTTTCACGCTCCCGGTTGCCTTCGCGATTATGGTGTTTTTCGCGCTGTGCCAGCAGTGTGGAGCCACCGTCGCCGTCATGGCCAAGGAGATTGGCTGGAGCTGGGCGATCGGCAGCTTTGTCGCCATGACGAGCATTGCCTGGGTTGGCGCGGTCATCGTTTATCAGGTCGGAACCGCCATCGGATTATAGCCATGATCGAGTCCATCATCGTCGCCGCCATTGTGATTGCTGCCGCCGTGTTTCTTTTCCAGAACTGGCGCAAGTCAAACGCAGGTAAAAAGGTGGGCTGCCAGGGCAAAAGCTGCGGCTGCGATAAGCCGAAGAAAAACTGAGCCTCCCCGGCTTTCGGCTGGCACCCGACTGTCATAGACGTTACGCAATTGAGCTACAAACCACTTAATTGCTACAATTGTTACTTATGGCATTTCGCCTCGCCAAAGAATCCGACCTGCCCACCCTCGTCGAGCTGCTGCGCCAGCTATCCAAAGTCGAGAGTGACTTCCCCTTCAACGCCGAGAAACAGCGCGCCGGCCTGCAACTGCTTTATGAGAAGCGGGATGCGTATGTGTTTGTCGTCGAAATGGGCGGCATGATCGCGGGCATGGCCACGATTCAGGAGCAAATTTCAACCGTCGAGGGCGGCGTGGTCGGCCTGGTGGAAGACGTCGTCGTGCACACGAGTTTTCGCGGTAAAGGCGTGGGCAAGGAAATGATGGACCACCTCAAAGCGACCGCCGAAGTCAAAGGCTATAAGCGCCTCCAGCTTCTCGCCGACATCAACAACACCAGCGGCGAAAGCTTCTACGCCTCCCAGGACTGGCAGCCCACCCAGCTCAAGCAATGGCGCTGGCTACCGGAACCGGAATCAGCCATTTGCTGAGCACAGATGTCCGCATCCGCCGACCATTTAGCGAACGCCATTCACCCCGAAACTGGCAAAAAAACTCGCCTCAGCGACACACATTCCTAGTTTTAAAGAATCCACCACTCGCTCTACTCATGCCCAAATATTCCGTCGAACGGTCCATCCTGATCAACGCGCCGCGCGGTAAAGTTTACGCCACCGTGCGGGATTTCCACCAGTGGCCACAGTGGTCGCCGTGGCTCATTTGCGAGCCCGACGCCAAGCTGGACTTCGCCAAAGACGGCCGCAGCTACGCCTGGATCGGCCAGTATATTGGCGAGGGCAACATCGCCGTGACCACCGAAAACGAGGGCGTCGCCATCGACTACCGGTTGACTTTCATCAAGCCGTTCAAGGCCGTCAGCAAGGTGCGTTTCGAGTTCGGCAATGCCGGTGAACAGACTAAGGTCACCTGGAAAATGGACAGCTCGCTGCCGATTTTTCTCTTTTTCCTGACCGGCATGATGAAAAACATGATCGGCATGGATTACGAGCGCGGCCTCAAGATGCTGCGCAATTACATCGAAAAAGGTGACCGCTTGTCGCAGCTGGATATCATTGGTGAGGAGTCATTTACGGGATTCAATTATCTGGGCCTGCGCCGCCAGTGCGCGATCGCCGAAGTAGGCCCCCACATGGAGGAGGACTTCGCCACCATCATGCAGGCGACCGAAGCCGCCGGCATCCAGCCCTCGGGAGCGCCCTTTTCCATCTACCACAAGTGGGACATCGGCAAGGCGCGCGTGGACTACACGATCGGCATCCCCGTGACCAATGGCGAGACCCCGGATGGGCTGCTGCGGGGTGAGATTCCCAGCGGCAAGGTTTACTCGATTAAACTTACTGGCCCCTACGAGCTGCTCGGCAATGCCTGGTCCGCAGGTATCACCCGCCAGCGCAGCAAGGTCTTTAAATGTGGCCAGCACCCGCCGTTTGAAACTTACCAGAACGACCCGCGCGAGACGGACGAGCGCGAGCTGGTGACCGTAGTTCATTTCCCGCTCAAGTAACGCTTGCCGCGCGGGCCGAGCTTTGCCTTTGTTGGAGGCCATGGCGTTTATCCAGTGTGATTTTTACTCCGAGGTGCTGGGCATGTCCACCAGCATGAACGTGATCCTGCCGCAAGCCACGCGCAGCCAAATCGGCATGGAAGGTGCCGTCGGCCAAGGCCGCCACAAAACACTATGGCTGCTCCATGGCCGCTCGGACGACCACACCATTTGGATGCGCCGCACCTCGATCGAGCGCTACGTCGCCAGCCTCGGCCTGGCCGTCATCATGCCGCAGGCCAACCTGTCGTTTTACAACAACATCATCGGCGGAGCCCGCTACGGGGACTTTTTTGAAAACGAACTGCCCGAGCTGGCACGGTCGTTTTTTCCGCTCTCCGACCGGCGCGAGGATAACTACATCGCCGGGCTGTCCATGGGGGGCTACGGCGCGATGAAGCTCGCCCTGACCCACCCCGAGCGTTACGCCGCCGCCGCCAGCCTATCCGGCGCGGTGGATCTGCAGGCCCTCTGCAATGTCGATGAACCTGCCCGCCAGGAGTTCATGCGCTTCGTCTTCAAAGACAAGGTAAGCGAAATCACCGGCTCCAAGGCCGACCTCTTCCAACTCCTGTCCGACGCCAAGGCCAATCAAGTCGACCTGCCCAAGCTCTACGCCTGCTGTGGCCGCCAAGACTTCCTCATCGAGCACAACCGCGCCTTCGTCGCCAAGTGCGCCGAGCTGGATATCCCGCTGAAATACACGGAGAACGCCGGCACGCACGAATGGGGCTACTGGGACAACATGATCCAGGAAGTCCTCGAATGGCTGCCCGGCGTGGGCGCATAAGACAAGCCCCACAACCATTTCCAGCCAGCCGAGGTGCCCTGAGCGCTATTTTTGACAGCTTACTGCAAATAAGATATTGCAATCTTATACAAAGCGATAAATCTAGCAGAAACTTTAATCAACATGAAGAACCTCCTCACCACCTCTCTTCTGTCTGTCGCCGCCCTGGTGGCCGCACCGATTGCCCAAGCCCAGACGCTGAATCCAAGCAGCGGCTACGTTGCCGGGCAGGTCATGCCGTCGCGCACGCTGGCTTCATTTGACGTTTATGACAATGGCGGCGCGAAGGCCTTCGGCTGGGACGCCAACTCCAGCACCTTGCGCAATTACGACGTCGCCAATGGCGGCGTGCTGACCGATCTGGGCGCACCGGCCGGCTACAGCGGCTCAAACAGCTTTGTCCGCCTCTCCCCGGATGGCAATTCAGTGTGGGTCGGCTTCACGACCTTCGATGGCACGGACGACCGCATTTACGAAGTCACCAACTTGAGTGGCACGCCGACCTGGAATCTCCGCACGACCGTCAGCTACAATTATGACCTTGGCTTCGACGCCTCGGGCAACGCTTTCGTGGTCGCGGCACCGGGCTTCGTCAACAGCCTCTATTATCTGGACTCCAGCAACAGCTTTAACGCCATCGAATTCGCCCAGACCGGCGGCTATTCCGCTGACCTCGCCTTCGACCTGATGGGCAACCTGATCTTTGCCACCAACGGCCTGACCACCAACCTGCTTGTCAGCTACTCAAACACCTTGCTGAGTGACTTCCTGGCAGACCCACCGTCCTGGACCGCGCTCGGGCTCAACGATGCCGACACCCTGTCCGAGCTGCCCAGTGGCTCTGGCGGTGCCGGGCTCTACGCCGACGAATTTGGCGACCTCTATCTGTCCATGACCGATTTTGGCACGTTCACCGGCACCCTGGCCCAGTGGAACGGCATCGACGGCTCCGGCGACAATTTGGACATCCTCGCCACCGTCGCCAACTCTCTGGGGGAGCTTGATGGCCTCGGCGAGCTGCTCAATGGCGGCACGCTTTACCAGTCCGTCGGCTACCAGCAACCCGGCATCGACACGCTGACCGTGCCTGAGCCATCGGACTACGCCCTCATCGCGGGCTTGGCCACGCTTGGCCTCCTCGCCTGGCGTCGCCGCAAGTAGGCCGTCGCCCAGGCGTCCCGCCTGGGCCCAAACACGCTAACTGCGACACAGGCGAGACGCCTGTGCTACATTATACATCCTGCATTTCCCGCCAATCCGTCGGCGAGCGTCCCGTTTG
Source organism: Cerasicoccus sp. TK19100 (assembly GCF_027257155.1). Classification (NCBI taxonomy): domain Bacteria; kingdom Pseudomonadati; phylum Verrucomicrobiota; class Opitutia; order Puniceicoccales; family Cerasicoccaceae; genus Cerasicoccus; species Cerasicoccus fimbriatus. The sequence continues at coordinate 69,088 of NZ_JAPWDU010000009.1, read as the reverse complement.
CCGACGGTGCCAGCGGGTGAAATGTGAGGCGTCAAAAAAACCGAGCAGGGCCGCGATTTCCTTGAGTGATTGGCTCCCCTGGCGGATGCGCTGCTGGGCCTCGTCGAGGCAGCGCGCAACCATCCATTGCCGCGGGCTCATCCCGGTTTCTCGTTGAAAAATGCGGTTTATCTGCGCGCGCGAGAGCCCAACTGCCCGTTGCAGCCCAGCGTAATCGATTGGCTGGATCGACAAGTGTGAGGCCAGGTGCTCAATGATCGCGAACACCCGCTGGTCGCGGGGAAAATGCTCCGCCACGCCAAAAGTTTCCCGCTGACGCCGCCACTGCTCCAGATAGCGAAAAAACAGAGACTGCCGCCGAAAATACGCTGCCGAAGTCGGCGGCAGCTCGCCTTGATCAGCCTCACAAAGCGCCTCAGCCGCAGCCAAAAGCTGCCCAAGGTTGCCCCCATCGACCACGCGTATGCCCAGTTGTGGCGGCAGGTAATCCAGCCCGCGCCAAGACAGCCGAAATCGGATCGAAACGAGTACCGGATCGCCCCAAAGCCGGTGCGAACGCCGCGTAAACGGGTCAATGAACACCCATTGCCCTGCCCCGGCTTGAAAGGTTTGGCCGTTGCACTTGATTTCCGCATGCCCCGAGCGAATATACCAGCTGATATAGTAAAGGTCAGTCGTCATCAAATGCACGCGATGATCAGGATCAACGTGCTTATCATAGGTCAGCCCCAGGCTATATTGCGGCGGGCCAAAGCTGTCTGGCAATGAAGCGATGAGCTAAATATACAATAAAGCGCACACTTTGTATAGGCAATTTGCGTGGCCTACCGGCATTGCCATCACGTATGTTAATGGCATAATGAACGCAATTGACCCTTCGCACCAGCTCCCCATCGTAAAATCCGTAGACGTGCTCATCCTTGGTGGCACATCCGGCGCGATCACGCTCGCGCTTGAGGCCAAGCAGAGCGGGTTGTCCGTCTTTGTCGTCGCCCCGCGCACCTACCTGGGCGAAGACATCTGCGGCGCCTACCGTTTTTGGCCAGCCGCCGACCACCAGCAAGAGGACGCACTCGCTGACGGCATTTTCGCCGCCCCCAAGCCGCCGACTCCCCTGCGGGTAAAAACCGCGCTGGAGCAGGCCCTCGTCGACGCAGACATCCCCTTCCTCTTTAACACCTCGCCCGCCGGGCTGCTGCGCGATGCCGAAGGCCGCATCTCCGGTGCCGTCATCGCCCACCGTGGTGGTCGCCAGGGCGTCCGCGCTCGCATGGTAGTCGACGCCACCCTCGATGGCCTCGTGTTGGAGCAGGCCGGCTCGCCAGTCCACCGTCCGCAGGGTGAGCAATCCGTCACCTGGGTCACCGTCACTGAGGGCGAAGGCCGCAGCGCCGAGGGCATTGCCAGCGAACGTCTCCCCGGCTACGAATTTGAAGAAATGCAGCTCGCCGCCCGTCGCTACCAGTTGACGGTCGACTTCGGCGATGGCTCCCCCGCCGCCCGCGGCAAAGCGCTGAACCAAGCCATGCGTGTCTGCTGGACTCCCGAGGAGTTCCGCTGCCAAAGCGCGCTGCGCCCCGCGCTGCCCGCCACTGACGCCCAGCCCGCGCTGCGCAGCCTGATGATGCAGCCCGGCCTGCTCGCCTTTACCGAAGCCGCCCAGCTCAGCGCCGGTGCCGAATACATCTTCACCGATCCCGCGCGCTCACTCGCGCTGGGTCGCAACCTGGGCTCGGCACTGCAATCCATTTTGCCTCCGAAATACACCGGCCCGCTGACCGCCACTTGCGCAGGAGCCGTCACGGTTGAATCCGGCGAAATCCGCGCTCTGGCCCAAGGCCTACGCCCCAACGATCCCATCACCGAGGCCATCCAGTTTGACGCCTCCTCCGCTCCCGTCCTGGGCGAATACGATGTGGTCGTGGTTGGCGGCGGCACGGGTGGCGCACCCGCAGCCATTGGCGCAGCCCGCGCCGGTGCCAGCACCTTGGCCCTCGAAGCCTGCTCCGCACTCGGTGGCGTCGGCACCGTTGGCCAGATCGGCCGCTATTGGTATGGCAACCGCGTCGGCTTCACCTCGGAGATCGATAAGGGCGTCGCCCAGCTCGAACCCAAAAAGAAATTCCAGGGCGGCAAAGGCGCGTGGTCCGTCTCAGCCAAGGCCCACTGGTTCCTCGAGACTGGTGCCAGCGAAGGCGCGGAATATTGGCTAAACACTTTTTGTGTCGGCACATGGATCGTCGACAACGCCATTTGCGGCGTGCTGGTGGCTGGCCCGAACGGCTATGGCCTCGTGAAGGCCAAGGCCGTGATCGACAGCACCGGCTGCGCGGACGTCATTGCCGCGACGGGCACGCCAACACGCGTCATTGGTAAGGATCACGTGGCCGTGCAGGGGGTTGGTCTCGCCGGCATCAAGCCCGACCGCGATTATCAAAACTCCGACCACAGCTTCTCCGACGACACAGACGTGGTCGACGCGACCGCGTTCTTCGTCAGCTCGCGCAAGAAATTCCCGAACGACTTCGACTCCGGCGAGCTCGTGGACTCCCGTGAGCGCCGGCAAATCTTTGGCGATTACTCAATCACCGCGGTCGACATTCTCTTCCAGCGCCGCTTCCCGGACACCATTTGTGTGGCCAGCTCGAACTTCGACACGCATGGCTTCACCATCGACCCAAGCTTCATGGTGATCCCGCCAAACAAGGACCGCCTCTGGGCCGACGTGCCACTGCGCTGCCTGCTGCCGCAAGGCCTCGAAGGCGTCATGGCAACGGGACTCGGCGTCAGCGCGCACCGCGACGCGCTCCCCGTGATCCGCATGCAGCCCGACGTGCAAAACCACGGCTATGCCGCAGGTTACCTGGGCGCGATTTCCGCGCGCACCGGCCAGAAACTGCGCGATATCGACGTGAAGGAAGTCCAGCGCCACCTCGTGGAAATCGGCAGCTTGCCCGAGCGCGTCCTGACCGATGAGGACACCTTCCCCGTGGCCGACGAAGTGCTCGCCGAACAAGTCGCCAACGGTTGGGACCAGGCCAGCGGCGTCGCCCTGATCTTGCGCGAAAAGGACCGCAGCCTTCCCCTGCTTCGCCAGGCATACAACGCACTCGGCGGCGAACGCACTGCGCAGTCCCTGCGTTACGCACAGCTCATCGCCCTGATGGGTGATAACCAAGCGCAAGCGGAGATCGCGGAGAAAATTTCCAACAGCGAATGGGACACCGGCTGGAATTACACCGGCATGGGCCAATTTGGCATGAGCATGTCTCCGCTCGACGGCCTGATCGTCGCGCTTGCCGAATCCGGCGATGCATCCGCCTGGCCCGTCATTCTGGAGAAAATTGCCACGCTGCAAAGCGGTATGGAGTTCTCACACTTCCGCGCCGTAGGCATGGCTTGCGAGGTGCTCAATGCCCGCCACCCGAACCCGGAAGCCGCGGCCGCCCTGGCCGCGCTGCTGGATCTACCGGGCATCACCGGCCACGCATTGACCAGCCAAGCCGTTTACAATGCCGCAGTGGACGAAGATATGTGCAACACGCAGACGCGCAATGTCTCCCTGATCGAGCTGCACCTGGCCCGCGCACTGTATAACTGCGGCGACGCCGACGGCCGAGCAGCGGCCATCCTCAGCCAATACGCCCAGGATTTGCGCGGCCACTTCGCCCGCCACGCCGCCGCCCTGCTCGCCAGCGACACCCTCAGCAGCGAAACGGGCCAAGTCCTCGCCAGCCGCAGCTAACGACTCTCCCGGCTATCGCGGCGCAGGGTCCGATGCGCCGCGATCCTCCGGTAAACGGCAACGCAGCGCACGATTCGCGGCAGCGTCCTTTTTCGTTGAATCCGCCGCAACGAACCGCTTTGCTGGTCGGTTTCCAGATAAGTCATGACCACCCTTCCCGCAATTAAGCAAGTTTCTGGCCGCGCCGTTCCCGTGCCCGGCGACGACGTCGATACCGACCGCATCATCCCGGCGCGCTTCATGAAGTGCGTCACTTTCGACGGCCTCGGCGAATACGCCTTCTACGACGTGCGCTTCGATGGCGACGGCAACAAGAAGAAGCACCCGCTCAACGAAGAGCGCTTCGACGGCGCCTCGATCATGCTCGTGGGCTCAAACTTCGGCTGCGGCAGCTCTCGTGAGCATGCCCCGCAAAGCCTGCACAAGTTCGGCGTCCGCGCGATCATTGGCCTTAGCTACGCGGAAATTTTCTTCGGCAACTCGACCACGCTCGGCATCCCCTGCGTGAGCGTTTCCGAAGCCGACCGCGACGCCCTCGTCAAGATCGTCGACGCCGATCCGAGCACCGAGATCTCCATCGACCTCGAAGGCAAAAAGGTCACCGCCGCTGGCCAAGAGTTCGACCTGCAAATGAACGAGTCCGCCCGCGAAGCCCTGCTCAACGCCGAGTGGGACGCCCTCGCGCTGCTCCTCAAGGACCCGCAGGACATCGAAGCCGTCGCCGGTAAGCTTTACAGCGTGTAATTGATATCTGCGTGTATCTGCGCTATTCGTAGTTAAATGACTACCGATCACTTCCCATGCTCGAATCCTTAACAGACCGCATGACATCCGCCATCCGCAATTTGCGGGGGGTCGGGAAGTTGTCCGAGGAAAACATGGCCGAGGCGCTCAAGGAAGTGCGCACGGCGCTGCTTTCGGCGGACGTGCACTTCAAGGTCGCGCGGCAGTTCATCAACAACGTTAAGGAAAAGGCGGAGGGGCAGGAAGTTCTGAAGTCCGTCACCCCGGGCCAGCAGATCATCAAAATTATCAACGATGAGCTGGTCGGCCTCTTGGGTGAAGGGACCACAGAGCTCGTCCAGAAAAAGCCGCTGCGCATCATGATGGTCGGTTTGCACGGTGCGGGTAAAACGACCACCTCCGCCAAGCTCGCCAAGCGCATGGTCAAGCAGGGCTACAAGCCCGCGCTCATCGCGTGTGACGTCTATCGCCCGGCCGCCATCGACCAGCTCGAAACCCTCGGCCAGCGCGAGGAAATCCCGGTCTACACCGACCGCGATTCCAAGGACGTGCCGAAGATCGGTAAGCAGGGCCTCGCCTGGGCCAAGGAGCAAGAGCGCGACCTGATCATTTTCGATACCGCTGGCCGCCTGCAGATCGATGAGGACCTGGTCCAGGAAATCATCAAGCTCAAGCAGGAGATCCAGCCGGACGAAGTGCTACTCGTCGCGGACTCCGCGCTCGGCCAGGAGGCGGTTAACGTCGCCCAGCATTTCAATGAAGCGGTCCAGCTGACCGGAATTGTGCTGACCAAGCTCGATGGTGACGCCCGTGGTGGTGCCGCCCTGTCGATGAAGGCCATCACCGAAGTGCCGATCAAGTTCATGGGCACGGGCGAGAAGATGGACGAGTTCGACGTCTTCCACCCCGACCGCATGGCCCAGCGCATCCTCGGCATGGGCGACGTCGTATCGCTCGTCGAGAAGGCCCAGGAAACCATCGATCAGGACGAGGCCGAGCGCCTTGCCGAGAAGATGAAGAAGGCCGATTTCGACCTGGAAGACTTCCTCAGCCAGATGCGCCAGATCAAGAAAATGGGCTCCATCGGCGGCATCATGAAGATGCTCCCCGGCGCGCACGATCTGGAGATTGGCGACGAGCACGAGCAGCAGCTCAAGCGTACCGAAGCCATGATTTTATCCATGACGCCACACGAGCGTCGCAACCCGCAAATCATCAACGGCAGCCGCCGCAAACGCATAGCGAATGGCTCCGGCATGGAAGTGCGTGACCTGAACCAGCTGCTCAAGCAGTTCGGCCAGATGCGCAAAATGATGAAGATGATGAAGGGTGGCAAAGGCCGGAAGCAAATGATGCGCATGGCCAAGCAAATGGGCGCAGGTGGCGGCGGTATGCCAGGCATGCCCGGCATGTAATTGCGGATTACGGGTTGCGTTCTGATCGCAATTAGACCCACCCACTTGCCGCAAAATATTCCTTTGGCCTAGCGGAAAAACAAGCTTACTTTGCACTGCAAAGCTTACGGCATCTTCGTAAGCACGACCAGGCCGCGATCAGGAACCGGCTCGCTGTAAACGTAGTTATTGCCCTCGTGCTGCACTATGTAAGCGGTGATGGCTTGCCCATCTTGCGTTGCGCTGACGTCGGACCATGTTGAGTCGACACGAATTTTCACCGTTAGCGGGTGGTCGAAAATGGCGTCATCCATGCGGTCGCTAACCGTGTATTCAATGCGGGTCGTGGCGACGGCACCAATGTCAAGCGTCGCAGTTTCACGCTGTTGCGCATACTTGGCGACGTCGGTGTAGGCGGCGACCCAGAACTCGTCTTCATGCGCCTTCACCCAGTCGAGGGTTTCAAGAATCGGGGCTTCATCGGAGATCCCATGATAAAGCGTAACGACCCAGCCCCGGTAAGACGAATACAGGTAGCTGCGTCGATCATCGTAGCGCGTAAAGAGTGTGTTAGGCCCGCCGTCGGTCAGCTCATTCACGCCAATCCCCGGCACCGTGTGGTAGTTAGTCCGATGCACGGAAGCCACACTATTGCCCACGCCGCCGCGCGCCGAAATGGTGTAGCGTTTAATGATTTCCAAATAGTCCTCGGTGCCGGCGGGATTCGTCAGCTTACCACAGGGATAGGCGAAGGTGAGAATCTTAGTGCCCGTCGCCTCCTCCATGACGTTAATCGATCGAACAATTTGGTCTTCGTATTCGGCGTTGGTCTGATTGTTCATTGAGCCGCACGCTCCGTGTAGTTGGATGTCGTGCCCGAGATCGTGCAGCGTTTTCCATTCTGCAAGCGTGCCAAAGTAGCCGGTGTTGTTGCCGGGTTTGTCGTTGTAAATATCCCACGTGTAAGGGTAAACAATGACGAACCACGTGAGACGCCAGCCATATGTTTCACCGACTTCCAACCAGAATGGAAAGTCCGGTGAGTTGTTGTCATCAATGGTAATCGAGTAAGCCGAAAATTTACCTTTGTGCCACAAAGTAACATGGCCTTCGCCGTAAACAGCCGGCCAACGCGGACCATCGAACTCCTCATACGCATCGTATCGCAGGCCATCATCCGGGAACGGCACATAAAACAGCTGCTGCGGATCAGTGGACACACGGAAAAACGCAGGCAGCGCCAACGTATCGCTAACGTAGTTTTTATCCAGACCAGAGCCAACCTGCGGGTAGCCCTCAACTGGATCCCACTCCACGAGGTCGCCCGACTGCTCCAGCCGATACTGCTGCCCCTCGGCAGTTTCCCAATCGAGCTCAAGCGTTGAACCATCAGTAGCATTCATGTGCAAGATCGGTTGCGCCAAAAGCCCGGCATTGAGCGCTACGGCACAGAAGGAAATCTTCAGACAAAGGGTATTCATCGGGGTATGCATAACTAGTTATCCTTGACATCGACGACATGCAACATCAATCAAAAGCCTGATGGCAAACCTTTGCTAAAGGCATTTAGTGCAGGCAACAAAAAAACTCACCGCCCAATATCCGATGTCGGATAAATGCATGCCTATCCCCGACTTCGTGAACCTATAGCCGGTTCTTTTCTCCCCTGAGATGATATAGATATTCAGCCTTCGTTCCTCCAAACCATGTCCCCCAAACACCTCGCCCCCACCCTCATTCTCTGCTTGTTAACGGTTGCCCTGCAGGCCGATTACTTTACGCAGCCCACCGAAACACCAGACAAAAACAAGTGGCAAACCGGCCCCGCCGCATTTCCACCGATCGAGGAAATCGCTGCACTGCCCGGACAGGATCGCCCCGTATATGGCATCTATCTCTGGGGCAGCGAGTATGAGCGCGCACACAAGGAAATCGAAAAGATGGGCGTTCGCTCACTACGTATCAGCGGGCCCGCGTATGAAGCCGACGAGGCGCTAAAGATCGCGGCAAAGAATGATGTTGAGGTCATGTATACCGTGGACAACCAGAGCGTCTGGCCGGAATACCGCAAAAAGCGTAAGCGTCCGGCCTTTGATTCCGACGAGGAATACCAGGAGAGCATACAGAAAACCTACATTGCCTTTCTCGATAAATACGGCCCCAACGGAACACTTTACGAGGGCACGAATTTGCAAAGCCCGATTGCTGCAATCGAGGTGCTCAACGAACCGAACTATCAATACGTCATTCCCGACCGCCAACCGCGAGCAGAAGTCGAAGCCGAACGCGAAGCTTTGTATGCCAAAGTATTGCCTGCCGTCAGTGAAGTCGTGCGCAACCATCCGAACTCGCTGCCTTTGGTCGGCTTCTCATGTGGTGGTGGCGGCTCCACCCGCGCAGATTATCGTTTCGTTGAAGGTGTTTACGAAAATGGCGGCGATCAGATTGCCGAGACCTACGACATTTTTTCCACGCACCCCTACACGCATGGAGCCCCGCCCGAGGCTTATAAAATCAAGCCCTGGGGTCCGGTCGCCGTCCCGGGTAATACGTTGGCAATGCGTGAGCTACTTGATAGCCACGGCGGCCTGAAGCCCATTTGGTGGACCGAGGTCGGCTACGAAATTGGCCATGAGTATGGCGGTAAGTTTAAAGACAAGCCCGGCAAAGAGGAAAACCTCATCAACCCCGATCAGCACGCTGCCTACGTCATTCGCACTTACTTGATGGCCATGCGGCAAGGCGTGCAGCGCGTCCACATTATGCACCTGCACGATACCGACAATTATAACAGTGGTATCATAGATCGCGGAACCTTCGCGTGGCGCCCCACCGGTCATGCTATAAAAAACATCACCACGCTGATGCCCAATGCAAAGCTCACCAGCGCTCAGTCCGACGGCGAGAACGACACCTTTATCTACGAGTTCATCGGCGACCACACGCAAAGCCATGAGGCGGACACCATTGTTGCCTGGAGCCTGCTCGGCCCACAGCAAGTCGAAATCGATGTCGACGCCCAGGGCGATGTCACCGTCTACGACATGGTTGGCAACGAGAAGCAAGTGCCCGTTAAAAATGGTAAAGTTTCATTGGAGATCGGACCATACCCGATCTACATCAAGACCGACAGTTAAGTCGAACTTTGCAATACAAAGCTTGTCGCTAAATCCGCCCCCATACCAGCGGACGCCTCGGAAATGCATCCCCCAATGCAGTTGCATAAGCCATTTGCGCAATGCGCAAATCCGGATGCACAGCATCCGCTGGCCCAGCAGGATGCTGGGGTTATTGGGTTTTCATTTTGGGGTCCACGATGTCGCGGAGCACGTCGCCGAGGACGTTGTAGGAGACGACCGTAATGAAGATGGCGAATCCGGGTGTGAGCAACCACCAGAAGTTGAGGAAGAACACCTTCATCTGCTGCGCCTGTGAGAGCATCAATCCCCAGGAGGCGGAAGGCTCCTGAATACCCAGACCGAGGAAGGACAGCGCCGCCTCACCCAACACGTAGCCAGGGATGGACAGAGTCGCCGCGACAAGTAGGTAGCTGATTAGATTGGGCAAGATGTGCTGCCGCAGAATGGTCAGCGGCTTTTGCCCCATGCTTTCAGCGGCGAGTACAAAGGTGCGCTTGCGAATAGAGAGCGACATGCCGCGCACCACGCGCGCCGTGCCTGGCCAGCCAATGAAGGCCAGAATGATGACGATCATGATAAACATCTGGTCGGACTCAAATCGGTCAGCCAATGCCGAGCGCAAAGCGAGCAACAGATACAAACCCGGGATGGCCATGAGGAACTCGACCAGACGCATCGAAGCGAAGTCAAACTTGCCCCCGAAGAATCCGCTGAAACCGCCCACCAGGAAGGCCATCACGAAAGTAATGCTGATCCCGATCAGGCCGATGCTCAGCGATATGCGCCCGCCATACAGCAGGCGCGAAAACACGTCGCGGCCGGTCGAGTCGCTACCCAGTAAGTAAAGGGCACCGTCATCGCCATCCAGTTGCACGAGGTGGCGATTCATTGGGATTAAGCCGAGCAGCTTATACTCGAAACCGGGGGCGAAGAACTTAAGCGGATAGGATTTGCCTTCGATGGGTTCGTACTTGGCCGCCGATGGCTCCGTCAGCTCATAGGCCTGCACACGCAGCCCGCCTTCACCAAAAAAGATCTTCGTCGGCGGGTGAAATGTTTTTTCCAAGTCCTGCTTGTTGATCTCCACCACCGAGAGGAAACCGGCAAATATGGCGCTCAAGTATAGCAGCACCAGCACACCAAAGGAGATCACCCCCAGCGGCCGCCGCATGAGCTCTTTCCAAATCGATGGCTTCATTCCTTGGCCTCCAATCGAATGCGCGGATCGCTCCAGGCCAGAAGCATGTCCGCGATGAGGTTCCCGATGACGAGCATCGAACAGCTAAGCATTACCGAAGCCAGCACGACGTAACGGTCTTCGCTGAGAAATGACTGGTAAATAAGCCTTCCCAATCCCGGATAATTCATCACCGTTTCCACTAGCAGGGCACCAGAAAGCAGCGAGGAGAATGAAAAGCCAAATGCGCTGATCAGCGGGTTAATCGCGTTGCGCAGCACGTGCTTAAACATCACCATGCCTTCGGCCATGCCCTTGGCGCGCGCGGTGTTGACATATTCCGAGCGAATTTGATCGAGGAAGTTCGCCCGCATGATCCGCATAATACTCGCAATGCTGCCAATGCCGAGCACCACCGTTGGCAAAATCAGGTGGTAGATGCGGTCGCCAACCTGAGCCCAAAATGGCATAAATTCATACTCGATCGAGGTGGCGCCACCGACCGGGAACCAACCCGTGATCGCCGCAAGATACACCGCGAGCAGCGCGAGGAAAAACTCCGGTATCGACAAGGCCGCATAGGCCAAAACCGAGGAGATGCGGTCCCAAATCGAGTCCTTGTAAATCGCCGCCAACACGCCGAGCGGAATCGCTATGCACCAGGCGAAGAGGATCGACGTCAGCGATAGCAGGAAGGTCGCGAACAGACGCTGCCCAATCAAATCAATGACCGGCGTATTGTAGGTAAAGGAGTAACCGAGGTTGCCTTGGACCACCTGCCCCAGCCAGAGAAAATATTGCTTTAGCCAACTTTCGCCGATCCCATATTGCTGGCGCAGATTTTCAATGTATTCATCGGACACGTCACGCGCGAGGCTCTTCGACGTTAAGAAATCCCCCGGCGCCAACTGCATCAACAGAAAGACCAGCATAGTGATCCCCAGAAGCAGGGGAATCAGCGAAAAAAGTCGGCGGATGATAAAGCTCAGCATCGTCTATTTACTAATGGGTTCCGCCCAAAGTGATTCGAGATTCCAGGTCACGCCGCCGAGTGGGGCGACGTCAACATTCTGCCAGCGGTTACGAATGCCGATGTAATCATTGGCCGTTACGAGCATGATCATCGGCTGCTGCTCCGCAAGGATGTCCTGCACTTCAAAGAAGATTTTCTGCCGTATCGCCGGCTCAGTTTCACGGCCCAGTTCGATCATCAACTCGTCGATTCGCTTCTCCCATTCTGTTGCAGGTTTTGACTGCTCGGGATACCAAAAGTGCAGGCGCCCGCCACTCATCAGGATGTCCTTCGAGGCAAATGGATCCGGCGCCCCGCCGCCCAGCCCGAGCAAGCACGCTTCGTAGTCGAAGGAAGCCGTGGTTTTAATGATCAGGGAATTGAAATCAATGAACTGCAACTCCACTTCGATCCCCAAGGCCTCCATGTTTTCCTTAAAGACAGTGGCCATCTCAGTGCGCAACTGATTGTTCTGATTGGTCATTAGTTTGAAAGCCACCTGATTACCAGCAGCGTCGTAGAGGCGGTCGCCCTTCAGCACGAATCCCGCTTCACGCAAGAGCGCCTTAGCCTTCTCGGGGTCGTAGGGATACTCGCGAATGTCCGGCTTTTTCCAAAACTTGCGCTTGGGCGACACGTAGCCCTGCAGCTCCGAAGCGCGGCCCAGATAAACGCCCTTGATGATGCCCGGCCGGTTCACGCCGTAGGACAACGCCTGGCGGAATGTTTTGTTTGAAAACCACTCAAATTTGTAAGGCTCAACGTAGGGCTTACCCTCTGCGTCCTTGCCCGGATTGAGGTTAAACCACACAAACTGAATCGTGCTCGACGGTCCGTTGTCGATGACTCTGTAGTCCTGTGATTCGGCACCCCACTCAATCCAGGTTACGTTATCCGGCGAGATGCCTTCGATATCCGTCTGGCCCTCGCGGAAGGCCATGTTGCTCGCGCTGGTGTCACCGACTATTTTATAAATATTGCGTTCGATGTACGGTAAGCGCTCGCCCTCGGGATTGACTTTCCAATAGTTCGGATTGCGCTTGAGCACGATGCGCTCGCCGGGCCGGTAAGACTCCATCAGAAACGGTCCGCTGCCCACGATTTTCCACGGCTCATTGATGGCGGTATTGATACTCCACTGGTCTAGCAAAGACCCGTCGTCGACAAAAGGCTGGAGCGCATGCTTGGGCAAAATATCCATGCCCCCGCCAAAGAGCAGGAACGGGGCGTAAACCTCGGGCGTCACCAGCTTCACGGTGTAGTCGTCGATCTTGATTGCCTTGGGCTCCTGACCGTTGACCAACTGGAAAAACGCTGAGCGTGTCGGGAATCGGTAAACCGGAGCGCCGGACTCGGCGTCTAATTTTACCTCGCCCGTGGCTTCGTCGATCTCCTTGGCGTAAATCACCTCCCAGCTAAAGACGACGTCGTCCGCCGTAAGCGGATGGCCGTCGCTCCAAGTCACGCCTTTGCGCAGGTAGAAAGTGTATTCGAGCTTGTCTTCGGAAATCTCCCACGACTTCGCCAGCTCGGGAATTACCTCCCCCGTAAATGGATCCAGCGTGACCAAACCAGATTGCAACCGGCTGATGATCGAGCTGGAAGACTGGTCTTCGCTAATGAGCGGATTAACGGTGGCAATGTCGCCAGCTAGTGTCTCAACCATCATCGCCCCATACTCGCCAGCGGGAAAGTCTTCCACCAGTGCGTCTTCGGGCACGGGAGTCACCGGGATCTCCGGTGTCGCCTGCTTCTGCGGCCCACCGCAACCCGCAAGCAGGGCGAGCAGGCCTAATAAACTGCTGATGACTCGTAACTTGTTCAACGCGCCCAAAACAAAAGACCTTGCCGCACAAACGCAAGCCAACGTCTCTACTTTTGCGGCATCGGTGAGCGGCATTGATTATGGTTACAGAACGGCGGTGTAGTCAGCGAACCAGCCACGGTGCATACTACGCGACACCCCTTACACCGTTGCGCGCTTCGCCAACGCAATGTCTTAAAACCCGACCCACAGAACCCTATGTTTGTTCCCACTCGTGACCAACTCCAGCGCTGGGCATCGCTTGGCCTGATCTCCGCTGCCACGGTGACCGCCCATACCTCGCCTCCCGCTAACTACGAACTCGTCTTCGAGGACAACTTCGACGGCACCGAGCTCGACTCAACCGTCTGGCGGATTGACGAAGGTCCACGCAAGGACGCCATCAACGTCACCGATTCCATCGTCGTTGCCAATGGCGAGCTGACCATCACCACCTGGACAGAAGATAATCAGCCCGGCACGGACAACGATGTCCACCACACCGGCCTAATTTCGACCAACAACAAAATCCTGCACCCCTTTGGTTATTACGAGGCGAGCATCCGCTTCGATCAGGGTGCGACCGGCGCATGGCACGCCTTTTGGTTAATGCCCGGCGGCAGCACGCCGATCTGGGGCACGCCCGACGCCGAGACCGGCGCGGAAATTGACATCATCGAGTATCGCCACACCCGCAAGGTAACACCGATCGATCTGACCGGCGACATGCACTGCGCGCTCCATTGGAACGGCTACTTTGGCGGCCATCAAAAAGACGGCTCCAACCCCGACCCGCAACCTCTCGGCGGTGCCTCGCTAATGGACGGCCAGTTCCACACCTACGCCGTCCTCTGGACGCCGACCAAATACGAATTCTACTTCGATGGAACCAAGGTTTGGGAAACGACCAACGGCCTGTCCTTTGCGTATTCCAACATGATCCTCAGCTCCGAAGTGAAGAGCAACGTGAACTGGGCGGGCGTCACGCCCGAGGATGGCTACGGAGCAAAAGGCACCAGCACGAATCCAAAGTTCACCGTCGACTACGTCCGTATCTACAACCTGAGCGACAGCGTCTCCGGCCAGGCTGCTTTTAACAGCGACACGATCCCCGGCACGATCGAAGCCGAGCACTTCGACGTTGGCGGCGACGGCGTCAGCTACTACGACAAGGACGACAGCGGCCCCGGCACCAACACCAGCTATCGCTCGGGCACGGATGTCGACATCGACGCCAGCGCCTCCGCCAGCAACGGCTACCACATTTCCGAGCCAACCCGCAACGAATGGCTTCAATATACATTGTCCACCACGCAACCCGGCTACTATAGCGTCTCGGTGGATGTCGCCCGCGTGCAGGACACCACCGACAGCGCCGACAACGGCATGATGCTTTTCTACGCCAACGTTGAAGAACTCGGCTCCATACGCGTTGACGACACTGGCGGCTGGACTAACTTTGTAACGCAAAGTATCCCGTCATTTCTCTACCTCGAAGACGGCGACCAGTTTGCCACGCGCTTCGAGAACACGCGCGATGTCAACTTCGACGCGATCCACTTCACCTACCTCGGCACCAAGGCTGATCTGCGTGAAGCCGAAGACGCCCTACTCAGCGGGCCCAGCATCATCGGTAATCTTATCTCCGGCTTTGGCTCGACGAGCACTGTCCATACCGCGCAATTTGACAACGTGGAAGGCTTCAGCGACGGCGGCGATGTCACCATGACCCTTCGCTACGCCTGGCCACAGAACAACCCCAGCAAAACGACCGGCGTCAAAGTAAAAGTCAACGGTAACTACCTACAGGACAACGGTAGCGACTTGCTGATCCCCTTTACCGACACCTTGAGCTGGAATCACCACGCTAACCTCAGCCTTACGCTGCCCGGCATGAATCCCGGCCCCAACAACACTGTCATCCTGGAGTCCGACACGATCAGCAATCAAAACATCCGCCTCGACGCTGTGATCTTCAGCCGCGATGAATACATCCCGCCCACCGGCGGCACCGCCACCGAGATCGAAGCCGAAGACAGTGGAAATATTCTCCTAGGCAACCCCGGCAACGAAGCCTACATCGGGACCCACGCCAACGCCTCGAACGGTGCTTATGTCAATGGCCTCAACAAGTCCAACGCCGGGGTCGAGTTCTCCAACGTCAGCGCTGGCAGCGGCCAAGCCACGATCACCATCTACTATGCCAACGATGGAAGCGTCACGGACAAAGCGCTCGAAGTAAACGGCGTGTCGCAAGACATCACCTACGCCCTCACCTCATCCTGGAGCGACTTCTCCGGCACCGTGCAAGCCACCATCACACTGACGGGTAACGACAACATCAAAATCTACCGCAAGCACAACGACGGAACCGACGGCGGCTCACTGCGCATTGACAAGATCGTCATCGACGCCACTGCCTCCGCCACCATCAGCGAATACACCGAAGCCGAAGGATTGGAGTTTGGTGAAGCTATCCAGGGCACACACGCCAACGCCTCCAACGGTGCCTACGTGGACCGCTTTAACAAGTCTGCATCCGGCATAGAATGGGTTGTCACTTCACCCGCCGCCATGCAGGCCACGCTCACTGTCGGCTATGCCAACGGCTCCGGCTCGGACTCGCTCAAGATGCTCAATGTCAACGGTGTCGACACCCTGCTCACCTTCCCAGTGACGACCGGCTGGAACGACTACACCGGCGAGCTTCAGGTAATGATCGACCTACAAGCCGGTAGCAACGACATCACCCTCTGGCGCGACGGGGCCGGCATCGACTCCCTGCGAGTCGATTGGTTGTCTCTCGAAAACTAATCTCAGCACAGATTTCTGAGACGGCGCGGCGGCTTCGGCTGCCGCGCTTTGCGTTACAAAGCTCGCAAGGCGTCGAGCACGATGTCCACCGCCAGCCCATCCTTACCCGATGAGCGATTCTCAGCACCACGCAGCAACACGTCCTCAATGTGGTCGAACAAGCCAACGTGCGGCGCGCGGTCGCGCTCGAAATGAAAGACCTCGGTTTTCCCGTTGCGCTCCAACGTGAAGCCATGGCCGTCCAGATGCTCCGTCCGAATCTCGCCTTGCGTGCCCGTCAGCACAAAGCGGTCGGTGAATTTCTGCACGGCAAAGTTCCCCGTAACCGTGCACTGCGCACCTTGGTCGAACTGCACGAGCAGCGTGGCTAAGTCCTCTGGTTTGGCATCAGCATGAACCGATTTCCTGAGCCCCTGCACCTGCTTGGGGCTTCCCAGAAATGAAGCCATCAAATCAATACGGTGCGAAAGCAAATCGGCAAAGAGACCGCCACCGGAAATTTCCGATTGCGTGCGCCAACCCCAGTCGCGACCCGGCTGATGGTGCATCGCATACTCCACATGCCCGTGAATCAGCTCGCCCAGCGCGCCATCGTTGACAAGCTCGCGCATCTTTAACACATGCGGATGAAACCGCCGGTAATACGCCACGAACAGCTCAACACCAGCCTGCTCACAAGCGGCAAGCATGGCGCGGCTGTCGCTAGCGCAGAGGCCCATGGGCTTCTCAACGAGTACGGGCTTGCGCGCCTCAGCGGCGGCAAGCACATACTCGCGATGGCTGGCGGGAGGCGTGGCGATATAGACCGTGTTAACCTCGCGACTATTGATGACCTCTGCCGCATTGGTCGTGCGCAGCTTGGCACCACATTGATCGGCGAAGCGCTGAAGTTTATCCAAGTCACGACGCATAACTGCAGTGATGCGGCTGGCGGAACGTCCCCCTATTGACGGGCCGCTTTTGTTTTCCACCACATCACCGCAGCCAACGATACCCCAGTGTAGCTCTTTCATGAGCACACCGGAGTAGAAAGTTCCGCGCGATGCTGCAAGACCTTGCTTATCGCCGTAACGACATCGTGCATGTCCTGCTCAAAGCAAGTCGGCTGCACCTTGATCTCCAAATTTATTCGATCGCAAATTGCCTCCGCCAAGGGCGTGCTGACGCTGCCGTAGTCGGGCGCACCGTTAGCCTGCATCGGATCACTAAAGGGACTGCCGCGCCCATAAAAATCCGCCTCCGCAAAAATCGGCCAACGCTGCAGCGGCTGGTAAAACATGTTAATCGGAATCCCTTCGGCGGCCAGCGCCTTGATAAACTCACTGCGCGGCAGCCCGATCACACTCTCGTCGTATTGCAGGATCAGGTTGTAAAATGACGGCTCGGTATCGGGCAAACCCGGCAACGGCGTGATGCCCTCAATCCCACGTAATCCATCCACGATGATTTGCGCATGGCGGCGGCGCGCGGCATTCATCACGTCGAGCTTCTTGAGCTGGCACGCTGCGATGGCAGAGCTGAATTCGTTGATCAGCCAGTTGTGCCCCACCTTATTCCAATGAAAAGTCCGCAGGTCACGCATGTGCTCGGCAGTCTTCTCACAGTGGGTAAACACCACGCCACCCGTGCCGGCGGAGAGGTTCTTTTTCTGCTGAATGCTGAAGGCACCGAAGTCGCCAATCGTGCCAACCTTGCGCCCGCGATGCGTGGCCCCGTGCGCGTGCGAACAGTCCTCAATCACGGCGATGCCATGCTCGCGCGCAAGCTCGATCACCGGATCGATATCGCACGGGTAGCCATTGACGTGAACCAAAACAATGGCCTTCGTAGCGGGGGTAATTTTCTTCGCAATCTCTCTCGGGTCGGCACCCTGGCTCAACGGCTCACTGTCGACAAAGACCGGCACGGCGTTCTGCTCTACGGCTGCTGACGCCGACGCCACATAAGTATAAGACGGGCAGATAACCTCGTGGCCGCAGCCAACGCCCGCCGCCGCCAGCGAGAGCTGTAGCGCCGCCGTGCCACTGCCTACGGCGACCGCAAACCCACCGCCATGGTACGCGGCAAAGACCTTTTCAAAACGCTCCGTCTCCGGGCCAAACATCGGGTGCGCATTACTACTGCGGACCACGCGCAGTGTGGCGGCTTCTTCTTCCGCGCCGTACTGTGGCCACTTTGGCCAGGGTGCGCTACGCACGGGATCCCCTCCATTAATGGCGAGCTGTGGCTTCATCGTGCGTCCTCCGCCGAAGTGTATTCGTAGCAACCGATGTCGTAGGCACCACCCTCGGGGCGAGCCACGCCGCGCAAGTCGGTCTTGATGTCGGCAATGGTCACACCGGCATTGATTGCGGGTGAGCCCGGCCTCAGCCGGTAGTCGTGGTTCGCCGGATCAACAAACAGCGGATCGGCAGTAATGCTGGTGGTGTCGTAACCACGGTCGAGCGTTTGCCAGAAAAGGTTGTTCTCGGTGTCGACCGCTTGCTTCGGGTGCAGGTTGTTGCGGATGCCCGACTCCGCCGCCTTCCAGCCGTGCTTTTTAACCACACGCTCGCGGTCAAAGTAAGCAATGATGTTGTTACGCGCCACGGAGCCATCCGTCTCGCGCTTACTCTGAAACCAAATCGGGTAAGCGCCGCAGTTTACAAACGTGTTATTCTCCACCACAATGTCCGACACGCTTTGGCAATACACGCCGACGAAAACCGTGTTCACAAACAGGTTGTTGCGGAAGGTAAAGTGCGACGACTCTTTATGCGCCGTCGCGCTCGGTTCGCTGGCGTGCGTGGCGTTGAAGCAGCGGTTACCCTCGATCAATATGTTGTGGCTCGGCCCGTAAATCCACGCGTCGTAAGTCGTGAAAAAGCACACGCCCATCCCCTTAATGAGGTGCTCTTCCTCCGTCCCGTGCAGGTAATTGTTGCGGAAGACAATGTCGTCGCCGTTAAAGAAACAATACTGCGTTTTCTTAATGCGCTCCTTGCCGTTTTTCGTTTCCATTTTTGGTAAGAGTGTGTCGATCTCGTTGCCCTCGACGAGGCTGCCGCTGTTCACGAAAATGCCGCGACCGACGTTTTGAATTAAGTTACCCTTGGCCAGCCCGTGCTCGCCGACACGAATGCCGTCGCCGGAGATATCATGGATGTAGTTATCGATCATTTGGCAGCCCTGCCGCGCGGTCTTGCGATGCGCCTCGCCGGCATCGATGCCCACGGCGTTGTCTTGGTCGTTGGAGATATCAAATCCCTCGATGGTAATGTAATCGCCGCCCAGCTTGAACCCCTTCACCTTGGCACCGCGCGGCTCGAAGGATTTAAAAACAATCGGCGCTCCTTCGCGCCCCGAGGCGTTGATCGCGACCAGCTCCGGGTAGTCGCCCGACGCCACGTAAACGGTATCCCCGGCTTGCACGGACTTCGCCGCTTTGCCCCAAGGTTTTCCAGTGGTCATTGCGGTCGCCACGGGCGGAGTCCGACCCGCGCGGGCTCACATAGTAATCGACCGCATGGAGCGATGCGCCGGCGATCAAGCAGAGCGCCGCCAACAGCAGTTTCAAGCAACGTCGTTTAGTCATCTTCGTTCGTGGGGTTGGGGGTGGTTTGGAAGGGGTATTGGTAAATGGATTTGCGGGTCTTCTTGCCCTCAAGCTGTGCGGTCAGCTGCTTCCAGGCGAGCCGCCCAGTCTGCTCCGGCTGGGACTGCAAGATCGTCACGTTTTCGCCCAACGGCGTCGCGTGTGCCGTTTCGGAAAAGACCACCATCGCGCGCTCGGGCTGCTCCCGGTAATCAGCATGATGAGTGATGTCGCGCGCCAGCTCGTAGCCGTCAATGATGAGCCCGTCACAGTCGTCACTGAGCAAGTCCGCGATCTGCCCGGGCGAGAGCTGGTAGCGGTCGATGCCCAGCTCGGCAAACGTCACCTTCGGTCGACGCCGCTGCTGTTTGTGCTCGTTAAAAACCTGCAGGTAACGCGCGATCGGCTGGTTGCTCCACGTGCCGTGCACGAAGAGGATCTTGCGCGCCTTCCGCTCCAGGTGCGCGGCAATGGCGGCCTCCATTGCACCTTCGTAATCCATCGTGATCTGTGGTACCGACACCGGCTGCACGTTGTTTAGCGACACCACCGGCAGCCCGTGCTCAAGCACCAGCTTGAGATGCCGCGGCTCATCTGCCGACTGCACCACTATCACGCCGTCCAAATAATTCTGACGCAGGCAATGCCGGTATTTCTCCTCGCGCTCCTGCGTGAGCAACAAGAAGTGGTAGTTGGTCTCCGCCGCAGCCTCGAACACCCCATGCAGCATCTGCGCATAAAACGGATGAAACTGCGAATCCAGCGACGGCAGCAGCAGCCCGATCAACTCCGTGCGCCCGCGCTTCATACTGCGCGCCGTAAAGCTCGGCGTGTAGCCCAGCGCCTTCGCCGCATCAAGCACTTTGGCGCGAGTCTCCTCGCGAATCTTCACGCCGGGCGTATCGTTAAGCACGTAGGCCACCGTGGTCGGACTCGTCCCCGCCCGCTCCGCAACATCGGCCCGCGTAACCCGCACCGGTTTGCTCTTTTTCCGCGCCATCACAACCCCCAAAATGCGCGCTCATTGACACGTGTCAATAAAAACTCCCTCATCCACTTTCCCGAACCTCTCAACACCATCCCCCACCTCCATACATTTGCGCACTTCTGTGCCTTCTCGCGACCATCAAACCCCACGCATCCACACACACGCCTCCCCAGGCTTCCCGTTCTTCCCGATCTTCCTGTTAAAAAACCACGCATCGCCCCGCGCGTCCTGCCCGTGTCACCAGCCACGCCACACCTCACCCCGCGCTACGTATCGGGCCGGCTGACCACCACCGCGTCGCTCCCGCGCTCGTTCCCGGTCGTCAGCAGCACATACACCTTGTAGCTCGCCTGCGCCCCCGGCCGGCCGAGCCCGGTGCCGGTCCACATTTCCCGCGGCTCATCCGGCCCGACGGTGGCGACCACCGACTCGTCGTCGCTATCATACCGCGCCCCCGGCACATACCGCACCTGATACGCCCGCAGCCGCGCCTCCGTAGAGGCGGTCCAGGCGACGTTGGCCTACCCCCGCGCGTCATCCCAGCGCGCCTCGACGGCCACCGGCTCCGGCGTCGCCCCCGGCAAGGGCGTCAACCGCGGCAAAGCCTGCACATACGCACTATTCGGCTCAAACAAGCTGCGCACCATGCCCCGATACTGCTTTAAGATGGGGTAAATTTCATCCTGCAAGGCCACCCGCTCGGCCCGGGCCACCTTCGCGTTACTGCCGGCCACCGTCCACTGCCGATAAGCCGCCGCCAGCGCCTCGACAGACGCCACCCACTGCGCGCGCCCGAAATTCCCCGGTAGCGCAATGCTCCCGCCCGCGTCCTCCAGGCGCTCCCACACGTTGGCGGCCTCGATCATCGGCTGCAAAAACTTCGACTCGGCCTCCGAGCTGCTCGGTGCCGCAGGCAACACGCGGTCCCACACCCCGCCGCCATACAGCGCGCGCACCTGCGCGGCAAACTGCCCGAAACGCTTAATCAACAACCGCTTGACCAGCTTGATATCGGCGCTGGTCATCTCCACCGTATTCAGGGCCCCGATCAGCTCGACCTGCTTGGCCTCCAGCAGCCCGCGCAGCTCCACCAGCCGGTCCACGCCCACGCCACCGGCCACCCGGATCGGACCCTCGCCACCCAAGTCCGCATTCGCCCGCTCCCAATGAGCCACAAACTCATCCATCGTCGGCACATAGCTACTGTCCCCGCTAATCGGCATCCGCTCAAACTACCCACCCAGCGCCCCAAGCTTCAATCACATTTAATGTTATAATACTAACTCTTTCTAATATTTAATATTCATTCATCAACAATGCTAATCTAGCTCATAATATATGCCAAAATTTGCCTAATGTAACCCGTCTTATTTCTAACATAGCTCATCCATTTTCTAACAAAGCTCAAGCACTTGCCAACAAAGGCCCATGCTTTGCCCACAAATTCCATCCCGTAAAACCTGAGAATTCCCAACCAAAATTTCACGCTTTCCGGCCTAAAACTGCCATTCTAGCGTTCATTATCAATCTCGCCCAAACTACGCATCGCCTCACAGAAAACCTTATTGCTTTTCAGTAACATCATCTAGCTAAACAAAAACATCTTGTTGCAGAACAAAAATGCCATCTTGCATAGCATTGAGAACATTTCGCCTAGGAAAGTGGTCACTTGAACCAACAAAGAGATCATCTTGCTCAACTAAGAGCTTATCTTGTTCAACTAAAAAGGTAGCGCGGAGCGTCTCCGCTCCGCAAGCTGCGGCAACCCTGCTTCATCAGTCCGTTAAAATATCTCAGCCAAACCCACAAATTCCCACGCACGCCCTTCCAGACAATTGGCGAGCCCTTCCTCTTCCCATGCTCATCCTTCAACCACTCACGCGCACCGTTCCTCTTCCAGCGAACATCCTTCGCGCACCCGCGCGCAACTTTCCGTCTCCCGAACCTTCCATCCGGCCCGGACATCCTTGCGGAGCGGAGACGCTCCGCGCTACCCTAAAGACACCTAGCACTTGTCTAAAGACAGCAAACATCACCTAAGAAACACGAAACACTGCTCAAAGAGCATCATGCATTTGTCACATAAATCATTACGCCAAGTATCCAACGCATCACCCGCCCCAGCCAACGCCTACTTCGCCCCACCTTGCTCGCTCAGCCATGTTTCCCGCACAGTACGCACGAAATCTTCAAAAGCACTCTGCGCCTGCTCTTTCGTCAGGCCCATTTTGATCAATACTCCACCCCAATTCTGAATGGCATCATGAAATTTGGGATGCCGATGCCCAGTAACCAACTGATAGCGAATAATAATTTTCAAAATCCGGTGCAATAGTGGCTCTGCTTCATTCAATCGGTTAGTTACATATAGCAACTTCGCCAGAAGATTGAGCTCACGGAACACACTTATATGCTCTGGCCCATAAATTGTCTCACTTATCGATAAAGCACGCCGTGCGAACGACTCGGCTTCATCATAACGGTTCATCGACTGTAGGATATACGACAAATTACCAAGATTAAGGACTACATTCGGATCCTCCGGACCATAGCAGGTCTCATATATCGACAATGCTCGACGAATCGACGACGCGGCTTCATTCATACGATTTGTATCCTGCAGCAAATGCGCGAGGTTGTTGAGACTATTCGCCACATTAGGGTGCATTGACCCATAATAGGCCTCGTTGATCAACAGAGCTCGCCGCACTAGCGACTCAGCGTTATCTAAACGATTAGTAGCATGCAACAAACTAGCTAAATTGGTAAGAGCATCCGTGAGATTAGGGTGCATGGACCCATAGACCACCTCTTTGATCGCCACCGCTCGCTGCAGTAGCGGCTCTGCCTCATGTAAACGATTCGTTTGCTTTAAAAGGCACGCCAAGTTGTTAAGATCTCGTGCTACGCTCACATGCTGAGGCCCATAAAATGCCTCGTCGATCGACAGAGCACGTTGTATCAAGGGCTCAGCTTCATCATAGCGGTTCGTAGCAATAAGCACAGACGCCAAATTATTCGCGCAGACTGCTACTTTGGGATTATGCGGACCAGAAGTGCTTTCATTGATCGCAAGTACTCTCCGCAATAGCGTCTCAGCCTCCGCATAACGGGAAGAATCATACAAAGTAAGGCCCAAGTCGCTCAATGCGATCGGTAGGCGATCACCTTGATGCTTCTCCATCAGGCGAACGACTTCCTGCAGCATTGGCTCACAATTCTGAGTATGACCAAGAGTCCGATACACACGGGCCACCTCTTGCTGGGCGTATGCCCAATCCAAGGGGGCGCGCTGTTTATCGCAAAGGTCGCGCCATTCGGTGTAGGCGTCGATGGCTTGCTGCCAGTGTTGGAGCGATAGATGAATGTCGCCGGTGAGACGGGCCAGCTGTTTGAGGCGGTCTTGATACTCAACGGAGTCGAAAGCATGCGCGTTGTATTGTTCCATAACCTCGTCTTCGGCTGATTTTAAAATTGCCAGCGCCTCGTCCGGCTCACCAAGCATCACTTCCAGCAAGGCGCGTTCAATCGCATCAAATTCGGCGACTTCCGCCGTGGCGCGGGCGGCTGATTTTACGTCATCCGGGCGTAATTTCACGTCGACGAAAGCCCTACCTAAGTCGACGTTCACTGAGATCGAAATTTGCATCGCCGACAGCTTCGCGGCAATGCTTTCAGCCGCCTGGGCGAGACGACTAATGATGCGCTCGACGGACACAAGCGTCTCATGGATGGCCTTGGCCAACACTTCAGCCGTTGCCTCTATGCCTTTCGCCAACAATTGAGCCTGGTAACTGCTCGCAAGTCGCTTGACTTCCGTCCGCAGCTTCTCGTTGTCAGCCTGCATGGACTGTTGGCCGGATGAAAGCTCCTCCAACTTGCGCATGACGGCCTCAAATTGTTCCGTGGACAAGCTTGCCTGCTCCTCGGCCCGCTGGTCGATCTGGTCGGGCAAGTCGCGGACGATCTCGACAGTTTCTTTGACCTGCGGAGCCATTTTATTGACGGCTTCATTTGTCTCGCCGGCGACTTTGGCAAGCTGAGCAAGCTGCTTTTTTAAGGCTTCAATGTCATCGGGTAGCTGTTTGAGCGTCTCCTGGTGCTCATCGACAAATGTGGTCAGCAGATCACGCAGCGCAGGGATGCCTTCGGTGGCCGAAAGCATATCGTCGCGAGCTGCTTCGATCTGCTGGGACAGCGCACGGGCTTGGCGCCGGGAAAATTTCGAGCCGCCACGGCCTAACTGCTGCAGCTCGGCCAGCTTTTGAAACCCGGTAATGAAGCCTCGCGCGGGATGGTCGCCAGGGAGTTGGTTGACGTCGAAGTTTTCCGGCTGGGCGAGTGCCGCGCGCAGATAGGTGTCGATGTCGGCCAGCTCAGTGCGAAGCGTTTCGGCTTGGTCAGCGGGCGGCTCCGGCGGCTTGCCCATTGCCTCCTGCTTGCAGCGGGCCGCAGTGAAGAGCACGGCGAGCGTGGACGTGACCCCCATCGCCAGAATCGCCTCCGGGCCCGCCGCGGCCAACGAGGCGATACTGGCTGACCCCGCGAGCGTCGTTGATACGCGCGTTAACAAACCTAAAGAATTCGCTCCGGGGATAAATTTCATGTCTACAAAAGTTTAATAAAACAGCCGGCGATCGAGGCTGCGGTATTGGATGGCTTCGAGGAGGTGCGGGGTGTCGATGGTGGGGGCACCGGCGAGGTCGGCGATCGTGCGGGCGACTTTTAAAATGCGGTCGTAGGCGCGGGCGCTGAGCTTGAGCTCTTCCATCGCCTGTTGGAGCAGGTCGCCTTGCTCGCGGTTGATCGCGCAGTGCTGGCGGATCTGTCGGTGCGTCATGCGGGCGTTGCACGCGGTGAGGCGGCTGCCGTTTTTGTCCGATTGGAAACGCCGCCCCTGCCGGCCGCGCGCCTCCATTACCCGCTCGCGCATCACCTCGGAGCTCTCGCCCTTTTGCGCGGAGCGCAGCTCTTCAAAGGTCAGCGCTGGGGCCTCGATGTGCAGGTCGATACGGTCCAGCAGCGGGCCGGAGATGCGGCTGCGGTAACGCTGGATCGTCGTCGGGTTGCAGCGGCATTCGTGGCGCGGGTCGCCGAGGTAGCCGCACGGGCACGGGTTCATCGCGGCCACGAGCATCATCGCTGCGGGGAGCGTGACTTTGCCCGCGCTGCGGGAGATGGTCACGTCGCCGTCTTCCAGCGGTTGGCGGAGCACTTCCAGCGTGGAGCGCTTGAACTCGGGCAGCTCGTCGAGGAACAACACGCCGTGGTGCGCGAGGGAAATTTCCCCCGGGCCGGGGTTGACGCCGCCACCGATCAGACCGACGTCGCTGATCGTGTGGTGCGGCGAACGGAAGGGCCGCGCGAAGCAGCGGTTTTCGTCCTTAAGGCTGACACCGGCCGCCGATTGCACCGCGAGGATTTCCAGAAACTCGTCTAAAGTCGGCTGCGGCATGATCGTCGGAATGCGCTTGGCGATCATGCTCTTGCCGCTGCCCGGAGGCCCGACCAACAGTAGATTGTGCCCACCGGCCACGGCGATCTCCACCGCGCGGCGCACGGTGTGCTGCCCCTTGACTTCAGAGAAATCGATCCAGTGCGCGGCGTCGGGCGGTTGGCGAAAGGGGCTCTTTTTCGGATCGAGCGGTTGCATCGTCAGCTCGCCTTCGATCATGCGCACGGTTTCATCGAGCGAACGCACGGGGATGACGTCGATGTCTTCCACCAGTGCGGCTTCGTCGGCGGAGTCAGCCGGGAGGATGAC
Source organism: Cerasicoccus sp. TK19100 (assembly GCF_027257155.1). NCBI lineage: Bacteria > Pseudomonadati > Verrucomicrobiota > Opitutia > Puniceicoccales > Cerasicoccaceae > Cerasicoccus > Cerasicoccus fimbriatus. The sequence continues at coordinate 42,932 of NZ_JAPWDU010000009.1, read as the reverse complement.
GCCGCGCTTACCCGTCTGCCGCGCGAGCATCGCCAGCGCCAAGCCGCCGCGGATCGGGCGCACGCCGCCGGAGAGGCTCAGCTCACCCGCAATGATGTATTGATCGAGGAAGCCGGCCAGCTTCTCGTCGCCGATCTGCCGGGTGGCGATCAGCATGCCGAGTGCGATGGGCAGGTCATACATCGGGCCCTCCTTGCGGATGTCGCCGGGGGCGAGGTTGATCGTGGTCCGCGTCTCCGGGTTTTTAAAGCCGGTGTTGCTCAGCGCCGAGCGAACGCGGTCGATGGATTCCTTAACCGCCGAATCCGGCAAACCGACCATGAACGTTTTCGGATCACCGTGCTCACCACAGTTGACTTCCACCTGCACGGGATGAGCGTCGATGCCCAGCAGGGCGCCAGAGTGAATGGTAGCGAGCATGATCGTTTTTAATACGGCCAATCGGTAATTGCTCAAGCCGAAGTTTAAAACATTTCCGCCCGAGGCCCACCATCCGGCCACTCAGCGCAGCGCTGTCCAGCTGGAAGACTAGCCCTTGCTGACCACCGACAACTGCCGACCATCGAACGTCGCGCACCAGCCATACATTTCCATTTCGACCGAACGCGCGGGTGCCGCCTGCTCTCCCCGAAGAACCGTCGATAAATCCTCACCGGGAAAACCTAGCCCGGCGTCAAAGCCCGCCAAGCCACAAAACGTGGGCAATAAATCGACGGTTGCCAGCGGCATGTCGATCACCCGGCCACCAGCCAGCCCTGGACCGGTGGCAATAAACGGCACGCGAACGCTTTCCGGCTGGGCATCACCTTTGCCCCGGCAGTTTTGCGCTGGCTCGCGCTCACTCCCCAGCCAATCGCCATGATCCGAAGTGTAGACGATGAGTGTATTTTTCAGCTCACCACGGTTTTTCAGCTCCTCCACGATACGCGCAGTCAGGTCGTCCAAAGCCGCAATCTGGGCATAGTATTCGCGCAGCTGATATTGAATCAGCCGGTGATTGTCCGGGTGAACATTATCCGGCACGGTCAGCGTTTCCGGATCGAACATCTCCAAAAAACGCTGGGGCACGACATCCCGGACCAAGTGCTGGGGAAAGCTCTGCACGAACCACCACGGACTTTGAAAATGATGCTCCTTCAGGCCAAACCCCATTTCTTCATTAATCCGCATGCTCGACTCTCTCACGCGATCAAGCTCCTCCGCAGATATCGTTACGTTGTGCGGAGGCCCCCAATTCATCTGCACAAGCCAGGGCCTATCCGCATCGGCATGCCAGTCCAGAAATTGCTCCACCTGCACTTCGGGGGCAAAACGACCACGATAGGGATGCGACTCCACTCCATTTTCATCGAACTCCGGCAGATCGTAATCGTGATGCCCGTTTTGCCAGCCCTTCCAATGTTCCCAGCCCAAACGCCAGTCTGGCGGAGTGTAGATCGAGCCATTAAAGGGCTCATGCCAGTGACATTTGCCAAAGTAAGCCGTGGAATAGCCCCGCTCCCGGAAAAGCCCGGGCAGCGTTGGTAAATCCCGCCGGATCGAATCGGTATTTCCCACAACCCCGTTTACCGAACCAGGTTGCCCGGTCTGCAAACAAGAGCGATACGGAGCACACAAAGGGTGCGTGGACACACATTGCGAAACCGATATGCCATGCCGCGCCATCCGGTCCAGAGTCGGGGTTCGCACCTCGGGATTGCCACCGTAGCCGGTCGCGCTATCGCGGTGTTGATCGGCCAGCAGGATAAGTAGGTTAGGCTTCATGGTAGGAATAAATCGTGGGAATAACATGCCCCACGGCCACGTTCAGAGATATTTTAAAGTGGGTAGAAATTACCCGCAAGATAGTCACGACGCGACACGAGGGGTGTCAAGTTGTTGATCCATTGCGCGACCGAACCGCCCACGCTTTTCGCCTGCTTACCAGTAAAGCCCCCCAATACATTAGCAGTATTCCGCAAACAGCCGTTGGCCAAGGTATTCGCGCGGGCATCCGTGGTCGATACGTTAAAAGTAACAGCGGATTCGGTGGAGATGTCCGCTACTTGCGATCCACCTCGACAATGCGGCCCATTATGCCGTCTAGTTTGTCGAACCACTGCGGATTGGTTTTAAAAATCCAGATCGCCGCCATGAGGCCGATCAACACAATGCCAAACCAGCCCGTCTTCTTAACAAAGAGCCCGGCAGCGATCACCCCGCCAATAACAATTAGCACCGGCAAGTACTGTTGCAGGTCAGCATCCACGAGCACAGGTTCTTAAAAAGCGTTTACTGAGTCAAGGTCCCCAATCCCTCAATTTCTATTCAGTAGTTCGCAGTATGGCTAAAGTGGGGGTTATCTTGCGAGGATGGCCCCTAGCTTCGCCTGGGTAGACGGCATTTTTTGAACAGCTTACGGCCAATGCGGTCAAAATACGTATTATACAACGCTAAGCGCATTCGCGCCAATAGCCCACAAGCCATTCCCATAGAACAACTTAACACAAACCCATAAAGATTGGCCCGCAACCGGCAATAAAGCCCGGCATGGAACACACATCCAATACTCACTCGACTGAACTTCGCGACGGCGACCTGATCTTCATCGCCATACCGACCTTTCTCTTCCGTCAAGTGGCGGCAGCCACCAGCAGTTGGACCTCGCACGTGGGCATGATTCTCCACAACGACGCTGGCGAGCCGATGGTTTACGAAAGCGCCATCCCGCGCTCGCGCTGCGTTTCGCTGGAGTCGTTTATCGCCCGCAGCGAGGACCGCCGCTACGCCATCACCCGCCCCAAACAGCCGCTGACCGACGCCCACCGCCGCGCCCTGAAACGCGCCGCCGACAGCCGCCTGGGCCAATGGTACGACGTAGGGTTCGATCTCGATGGCCGCCGTCAATATTGCTCGAAATTTGTGCAGACGTGCTACTTCGAAGCGACCGGCTGGCGCATCGGCGAGGAGCTCACCTTCCGCCAACTCCTCGACGCCAACCCCGACCACGGCCTCAATTTCTGGCGCTGGTGGTTCGCGGGCTTCATTCCCTGGGGGCGTCGCACGGTCTCACCGGCGAGTCAGTTAGAGAGCCCATTGATGGAGAGGGTTGTGGACAGCGGTGCCGCTGAGCCTGCTGAGGAGCCAATTTTAAAAGCCTGCTAAATCCAGACTTGCCGCGTCTATCACGATTGGGGACATTGGCTTCCCCCCATGAAAAAAATCGGACTCATTGGCGGCGGCGCACATTCGCGCGGCAACCACCTCCCCTCGCTCAAGCAATACGCTGCGGAGCATCCCGGCGTCATCGAGCTGTCGGCATTCTGCGATATCGATGCTGAAGTCGCCCAGCGCACGGCGGCGGAGTTTGGCTTCGCCCGGCACTACACGAGCACCGACGATATGCTCGCCAGCGAATCGCTCGATGGCGTGATCGCGGTCACCCCGGTGAGCCTCACCAAATCTATCGCCGAACAACTGATCAAGGCAAAGCTCCCCTTTGTCATCGAGAAACCGCCGGGAGTGGACGTCGCGCAGGCCAAAGAAATCTGCAAGCTTGTGGCGGAAAATAACGCCCGCGTAATGGTCAGCGTGAACCGCCGATTCGACCCTGCCCTCGTCGCGGCAAAGGAGTGGATGACCGGGCGCAAGGTGGAGTTTTTCCGCGCCACAATGTTTCGCAACGAGCGCCGTGAGCCGCAATTTTTCTCTGAGACCGGGCTGCACGTGGTCGACGCGATGCGCTGGTTTGCGGGCGACATTGCCAGCTACCAACTGACTGCGCGCGACGTTAACGGCGTCAAATGGTATCGCGTGGACATCCAATTTGTGAGCGGTGTTGCCGGGCTGCTGGAGGTTTACCCGACCGCCGGCATGCGCGACGAGGCCTATGAGTTTTTCGGCGACGGCTTTCGCGTCCATACCAGCAATGGCGAAATGAGCACCGGCGAATTCATGGCCTGGGAAAACAACCGGCAAGTCATCCACAACGAACCCGGCAAAGACCAACCCGGCTACATCAAAAACGGCACACTCGCCGAGACGGCGGAGTTCATTGCGAGCCTGGTGGAAAACCGTCAACCCACCCCCACGCCGCAAGACGTGTTGCCGTCGCTTCAGCTCTGCTGCGAAATCTTGACGCAATTCAAAACGATAAAATAGTTAATACTAGCAATCATTAAGCTTACTATTTCATCTTAATCATGTGCCCTAAGGCCAAGCTAAGCCTCACCATCTTCGTTGCCATTATGGCAGTGATAGGTGCCGTGATTTACTATACGTGGCAGCGGACTGTCTCCGAATCCATCGCGCAATCCCTGACTGCCGACGGTCGCTTCATCAGCTCCGCCTGGCAGCAATACGCGCTTGAACATCCAGAGATTGAAAGAATAGGGTTCGAGGAATTTCTCAAAGCCGCCGACGCGGAATACGGCGGTCGCGAGCAGTGGGTATCATGGGACAATGATGCGACCTACGAAGCAGCGCTAAGTCAGCAAGGCGGCGTAATCACCATGACGCACCCCAAAGTCCCTGAGCCAATCCATTTCACCTATTAAGGGCCGAGCAAATGCAATACGGATCGAGACAATCCGCCACATCTTGCATACGCTCTTTTAGAGAACAGCCCGTCACATAACCACTCACTAACTTTGCAATGCAAAGTTAGTGAGCACGACGCGCGAGCATCAGGAGTGCGGACGCCCCGGAGGTGCGTCCCTACCTAAGCGACATCAGGAACTGGGCGTTGGTCTGCGTTTTCTTGACGCGCTGGATGAGCATTTCCATCGCTTCGACGGAGCCGACTCCCTTCATCGCACGGCGCAGGCCATAGACCTTGTTCATTTCGTCCGGGTGGTAGAGAAGCTCTTCTTTACGGGTGCCGCTCTTTTCAAACGAGAGCGCCGGGAAAACGCGCTTGTTCGAGAGCTCGCGGTCGAGGTGGAGCTCCATGTTGCCGGTGCCCTTGAATTCCTCGAAAATAACTTCGTCCATCTTGCTGCCGGTTTCGACGAGCGCGGTGCCGAGGATGGTCAGGCTGCCGCCGTCCTCGATGTTGCGCGCCGAGCCAAAGAAGCGCTTCGGTCGTTGTAGAGCGTTGGCTTCGACACCACCGGAGAGGATCTTACCGCTGCTGGGCATCATCGTGTTGTAGGCACGGGCCAAGCGGGTGATCGAGTCGAGCAGGATGATAACATCCTTACCGGCTTCGACCATGCGGCGCGATTTCTCGCTGACCATTTCCGCGGCGTGCACGTGGCTTTCGGCCGACTCATCGAAAGTCGAGGAAATGACCTCCGCGCCCTTCACGCTGCGCTTGAAATCGGTGACTTCTTCCGGGCGCTCATCGACGAGCAACACGATTAGGTGTACCTCGGGCTTGTTGGCGCGAATCGCGTTGGCGATGCCCTGCAAGAGGACGGTCTTACCCGTGCGCGGCGGGGCGACGATCAGGCCGCGCTGGCCGAGGCCAACGGGGCTCAGCAGGTCAACAATGCGCATGGAAATGTTGTCCCACTTACCAAGGCGGCCCTGCTCGGACTCCATCATGATGCGCTCGGTCGGGTAGTACGGGATGAGTTCCTTGAACGGCGTCAGGTGCTGCGCGGTCTCGGGGTCCATCCCCATAACGGTCTCTACCTTCAACACAAACGGCGTGGTATCCTCCTCGCGCGGGGCGTGGATAATAACCTCCACCTCATGCCCACGCTGCAGGCCGTATTCCGAGAAAAGTTGCGGCGCGATGTAGGGGCTCTCGGTGCGCAGGCGGTAGCTGTCTTCGCTGAATACGATGAAGCCAAAGCCGTCCTCCAACTCCTCAACAATGCCCTTGGCCTTGATGGCACGCTTGTCCTCGCCGGCCTTCTTCAAGATGGCGTTCAGGAGCTTGCGACGGCTAGGCGGGCCATCCCACTCCACGCCGTTCTCACGGGCCCACTTTTCCATCTCGGGCACGCGCAGGTTGTAAACTTCGTTGTAGTCCAGCGGCTCGCCCGAGGCGACCTCTTCGGTCAGCTTGGCACGCTCTTCGGCGCTGCCGAGCACGTCCCACTCTTCGAGGCTGTCGAAGCTGGGCGGATCGACATCGTCGTCATTGGCTGAGGCGAAGTCCTTGCGCCATCCGCCGCCCTTCTTGCCGCCCTTTTGGAAACGGTCCTTTTTGCCGCCTTTCTGGAACTTGTCCTTTTTCTTGTTAAAACGATCCTGGTTTTGGTTGGGATTGCCTCCGCCCTGGTTACCGCCGCCTTGGTTACCGCCTCCCTGGTGCTGGTTGCGGTCCCGGTTGCCCTTTTGAAACTTCGGGTTACCGCCCTTTTGCTGGTGACGGTCGCGATTGTTGCCTTGGCGGTTCTGCTGACCACGGTCGTCCCGGCGATCATCGCGGTCGTTGCGGTCGTTGCGGTCATTCTGATCGCCACGATTGTCGCGATGGTCACGGTCGTCGCGGTTTGAGCGATCCGGCCTCCCGGCAGACGGCTTTTCCGACTCATCATCCGATGAGCGATTGCCGGAATCGTCTTGGGCGTCACGCCTTGCCTGAGACTCCTCTTTCGCCTTGGCCTTGGCTTCGGCGGCGGCTTCCTGCTTGGCTTTTGCTTCCATCTGGGCCTCGCGTTCAGTGCGCACCGAGCGGTCGCCATAGTCATCCATGTCGTCCGGGTCTGCCGAGAAAACTTCAGGTATGTCGTCGCCCGCATCCTTTTTCACGGCCTTCTTGGCAGCTTTCTTCGTCGCTTTTTTGGCAGCCTTCTTCGCTGCCTTTTTGGCGGCGCGCTTGCGGGCGACTTTTTTCTTGGGAGCGGTCTGCTCAGCTTGGGGCTCGGCCTCGTGTAGGTCGAGCAATTGCTCTTCGGAATCACTCATAGATAAAACAGTCTAATCCAATAATCGGGATTTCGGGATCGAAAGAAGCGTGCTCCGGTAACCAATACCAGCACGAGAACCATTACATTTAAGAAATCGGGGATTGCGATCGTAGCATCTCAGACGCGCGCCGGACTTGGCGCAGCAGGAAGTCAAACGAACCGGCATTTGACAGGACTAAATCAGCGCGTCGCGCCTTGTCCAAAACCGGCAACTGATTATTGATTCTGGCGAGGGATTGCTCGCGGTCAAGTCCTTTAGCGGCTAATCGGGCCAATTGCGTTGATTCCGGGGCCTCCACGCAGATCGTGGCGTCGAATTGTCCCGCCAAATCACGCTCAAACAACAGGGGGACCTCCACCAGCCAGTCAGCATCGGGCTCCGCAGCCAGGGCACCCTGCCAACGCGCGCGGACTTTGGGAATCACCTGATTCTCCCACCAGGCCAGTTCGCCTTTGTCGTGAAAAACCTTGTGCGCGATGAAAGACCGGTTCGCGCCGCACTCGGGCAGCACCGCCTCATCGCCCCAGCGCTCGCGCAGCTTGGCGTGGAGCTCGGCATCGGTGGCCAGCAGCTCGCGAACGACCTCATCGGAATCCAGCCGACGCCAGCCCAAGTCAGCGAAGCACTTGCCCGCCGTCGACTTGCCGCAGCCAATGCCGCCTGTTAAACCGATGCGCATGAATGTATTACGGTTACGATTGGAGAATTAGTGTCGAGGCAATATTTTTAGCCGCGGATTAACGCGGATGGAACGCGGATGCCATCCAACATAATTTCACCATCCCTGCTGGCTTTGCTCTCTTGGTTACCTTCTGTTCAAAATCACTTGCCTCTCCGATCCGCGTTCAATCCGCGTCAATCCGTGGCTCAATATCCTCGCCTGCCTCGCCGCCGTCCTCAGTTTCCGGCTTCGGTTCCTTCTTCTCCTGGGGAATATCATACGAGAAAAAACGGCATTCCAGCGCGCCATTGAAGAGCTTCCACTTCTCCTTGACCGGTAGGCCCACGAATACCGCCGCATCCAGCGCCGCGGTGATCAGCGCAGCCTTGCCGCCGGGGGCCGCCATTTTCATAAATGCGCCCAAGTCGCGGTAAACGCCGTTCAGGTCCGCTGGTTTCAGGCGCACGCCGTAGGGCGGGTTGGTGAGCACCTGCGCGCCCGGATGCCAGAGCTTGACGGCTTGAAATTTATCCGGATGCAGGGAGAACGCCCCCGCCGGAAAGTGCTGCTGGGCAATGCGTTGCAGCGTGTTAAAGGTCTTTCGCTCATGCTCGAAGCCGATCATCTTGATGTCGGCTTGGCGCTCGGCGTCGCGCAGGGCCTTCTGCGCCCGCTGGTAGGCGGGGCGGTTGAACGTCAGCCAGTTCTGGAAGGCGAATTCGCGCTCCAGGTTCGGTGCGATGCGGTTGGCCAGCAAATAGCCCTCAAACAGAAACGTGCCGCTACCGCAAAGGGGGTCAATCAGGTCCGTCGAGCCATCCCAGCCGATCAGCTGAAGCATGCCAGCGGCGAGGTCTTCCTTGAGCGGGGCCTCGCCGTGCTCCCAACGGTAGCCGCGCTTAAAGAGCGGCTCGCCAGCACCGTCGAGGTAGAGCGTCACTTCGCCCTTGAGCGCAAAGGCGACGATGCGCACATCCGGCTCGCGCGTGGCGATGCTGGGTCGCTCGCCATCGCAGAGTTTTTTAAATACGTCGACGATGGCGTCCTTGATCCGGTAGAGCGCGAACCGCTCATTGCGGTATTGGCTCCAGTCGCCCTTGAGGTCGATTTTGATCGTCTTGTCGGGCGTGAAGAACTGGTGCCAATTCACCTTGCGCGACTGGTAGTAGAGCATGTCGGTGTTCTTCGCGTTGAAGCGCCGGATCGGCTTCAGCACCGACAGCGCTGCGCGCAGGCCCATGTTGGCCTTGTAGAAATCTTCTTCACTGCCGCGAAACGCGACCATGCGATTGCCGACAAAGGCGATCTCCAGCCCCCAGGCCTTGAGCTCGGCCTCGACGACCGGCTCCAACCCCGCCCGGCAATTGGCGACAAAATAATCCGGCTGCTCTAACGCGGTTTCTTTCATAAGTCGCGTATGCGATCAGGAATCCGCGCGCGGGGCAAGGAAGTTGCGGCAGTGGCTATTGCTCAGTCAGGCTTTTGATGATTTTCTTGGCCAGCCGTTCATTAATCTCCCGATGGCGTGGAACGGGCTCAGTTTTACCACTCTCCGGGTTATGATAAATATCGTGCTTAGCGCCATGCCGCAAAAGCACACAACTGCTCTTAGCCAGAATCGCAATCAGCTCGCGACGCTTCATGCGAGCTCAAGCTCTGCAACCCGCTTGATGCCTGGAATGTCGTCCTTGGAAAACTCCTGATATAAATCAAGCAGGTGGGCCTTCAGATCTTCCAAGTCATCACCCTGCGTCCAGTGATCAGGAAATTCATTTAAATATCCCAGATACACTCCATCGGGCTCTTTCCAATAAGTGAAAGACGTTTTCATTGCCTCCAATCTAACCTCCGAAGCCAAATCCACAAGCCTCAAGTCCGGATTGAAAACGGATGCCCCCACGTCTACGGCCGCTTCAACGCTTCTCGCAGGTCGGCGTCAATGCTGTCGTCGAAATTGACGTTCTGCACCTGCCAGGTGTCATTGGGGCGGTAGAAAATGAAGATAAAACGCACGGGCTGGCGGTCGTATCGGGCAATCACCGAGCAGCCCATCAAGCTGTCACCGATTTCCTCGGTTTTCACGAGCTCGAAGCCATGATAGCTGCCGACCATGCTGACCATCGTCGCGAGCTGCCCTTTGTATTTGGCGATGGCGTCCTCCTTGGTCTTCACCCAGTCGTTCTTGGCGAAGATGTAATCTACCGCCTCGCTGGACTGGCCAGCACTGAGCTTGGCGAAGAACTCCGTAACGATTTCTTCAGGCTCTTCGCCAAAAGCGAATGCCGCGTTGAATAAAACACAAAGAATCAGGCCCCACTTTTTCATGCCAATAAGAGGCCATATTCACGAGCGTATTCCAAGGCAAAAGGCAACATTGCCGCGCGCTAAGCCAAATAGCTACGCCTACTCTCCATCCGGCGCGCGCTTGAGGAAGACCAGCGTCGAGCCTTCCTTGGGCGTGATCTTCGACTTGGCGCTAAAGATGCGCACATCGCCCTCAGGATCAATGCAGAATAACAGCACCGCGCGGGCACCGTATTCCTCATCGAAGGCGGACATGTCAAAATTCTCCCGCAGCGTGAGATGCTCGAAGGTCGCGCCGTTGGCCATCTGCGCTTCGAAGAAGCTAAAGGTCGCGTCTTCGGCAAAGAGCGGGTTCATCTTGCGCGACTCCCCGCCCTGCGGGTTGGAGTTTTTCTCCGGCAGCAGGTGGTAAATGTCGGCACGTTCGATATATTCACGCAAGGTCGTCTGCGCAAAGCCATTCACCTCGTCATTGGCCGTAAGTGCCACGGCGTGCCCGATGTTGGAGAAGTCCAGCTCCTCCAGGAACTCTTCGGAAAACACATTGCCCGGATGGGCGTTCAGCTCCTGGCGGCGCGCGCGGTGGACATGGAAGCGGTTGGAGTCGATTAGCACCACATCGCCACCGGCCTTCTTCAGCTCGGCAGCCATATTGATCGACCAATCGTGCGCGCCAATAAACAACACCCCTTGCGGGTCGAGGTTCGACAAGCCCAGCTTCGCTGACAGTGGCGCGGCCAACAGACCGTAGAAGCCAACCGTCATCACGACAACGAGCAGCATCACGGCCATCATCTTATCCGCATCGGCAATGCCCGCATCAGCCAGCTTGAGCGAAAACAGCGAGGTCAGCGCGACCGCCACGATTCCGCGCGGGGCGAGCATCATCAGCAGCACGCGCTCCTTCCACGTCGTCCCCGAGCCAATCGTCGACACCAGGATCGCCGCCGGGCGCACCAACACTATCAGCGCGACCACAAAGAGCACGCTGTTGATGCTGATTCGCTCGACCGTCTCTGGGGAGACCCGGGCGGCCAGGAGAATGAACAGCATCGAAATGAGCAGAATCTGCAAATTTTCCTTAAACGCCGTGATGTGGCGCACGTCGAAGAGTTTTTGGTTGGCTAGCAGAATGCCCAACAGCGTCACCGTGAGCAGGCCGGACTCCTCCTGCAAATGGTTGGACACGCCGAATGAGCCCAGCACCAGCGCCAGCACCACGAAGTTGTGCAAAAACTCCGGCAGCAGCTTGAGCTTTACCAGCCCGAGCAATAGTCCCCCGCTCAACGCGGAAAAGACCACACCGATCACAATCGTCTTGAGCAGACCAATGGCCACGATCGAGCCGCCGCCCATATCGCCGTGGCCATGCCCGTGCCCACCGCCATGCTGGGCAATGAGCACCTCGAACATTAAAACCGCGAGCACCACGCCAATGGGGTCATTGAGAATGCCTTCCCATTTGGCCATGTATTTCACCTTACCCCGCGGCCGGATCGTCCGCAGCATTGGCCCGATCACCGTCGGCCCCGTCACCACCAGTAAAGCGGCGAACAGCGCGCTGAGCATCGTATCGAAGCCAAGGAAAATTTTTACCAAGACAAAAGTTAATCCCCAGGTCATGGCTACGCCCAGCGATACCAGGCGCACAATCGTGACCCCGGCCTCCCGCAGGTCGGAGAACTTCAGCGTCAGCCCGCCCTCAAACAAAATGATCGCCACCGCGGCGGAAATTATGGGAAAAAGGATGTCGCCAAGCACATCATCCGGGTTAATCCAGCCAGTCACCGGGCCCACGAGGAATCCCGTCCCGAGCAAAAGCAAAATTGCCGGGATTTTGAGCCTCCAGCCCACCCACTGCGCGACCGCGCCCAAAAAGATGATCCAGGCGAGGCTTCCGTAAATCGAGACCTCCATTGAAGCATAAGGCTTTGAACTTCAAAGCCTCAGGCAATCCAAATCTGTATTAATATTTTTGATTGCAAATCAACCCAGAATTAGCATAACTTAAACGCCTACTATGGAGGAAGGAGTCATTCACACTTTGATGAGCAATCCGCTGATCGCGCTTTTCGTGATTATCGGCGGTGGTTTGCTCTTGGGTCAAGTCACGATCAAGGGGGTTAACCTCGGCAGCTCCGGCGTGCTATTCACCGCGCTGCTGGCCGGGCATTTCCAGTATGGTCTGCCCGCGGCCATCGGCTCCGTGGGACTGGTCCTGTTCGTTTATTGCGTGGGCATTGGCGCAGGCGGCCGTTTCTTTTCTGCCATTGCGCGAGAGGGCAGCCAGCTGGCGTTACTCGCGCTGCTCATCGTGATCATCGGCACCGCCCTGGCCTATGCCATGGGCAAAGCACTGGGGATTCCAGCGGACCTCGCGGCGGGCATTTTTGCCGGATCGCTGACCAGCACTCCGGCCCTTGCCGCTGCCAGCGAAAGCCTGTCCGACGCCGGTGAGTCGGCACTCGTGATCGGCTACGGCATCGCCTACCCCTTTGGCGTGGCGGGCGTGGTGATCGTTATCCAGGTGCTGCCTAAGCTGCTGAAGTGGGACCTCACCAAGGCCGCCGCCGAGGCTAAAGACCCCCGCGAAGCCGAAGCACGCGTGGAAAACGTCCTCGTGGAAGTCACCAACCCGAATCTGGAGGGTAAGCGCATCTCGGAGTCCGGCCTCAGCCAGTTCAACGCCTGCCAGGCCTCCCGCGTCCAGCGCGGTGAGAAGCTGGAGCCGCTCAGCTACGATGACACCTTTCACGTTGGCCAAAAGCTCATGCTCGTCGGCCTGACTAAGGAGATCGGCATCGCCGTGGACTACCTTGGCAAGCGCTGCGACCAGTCCCTCCTGCGCGATGTGGAAAACGAAAAACGCGAGCTCGCCGTGACGAGCAAAGCAATCGCCGGTAAGAACCTCCGCGACATCGCCCCGTTGAAAAACCACGGCGTCGTCATCACCCGCATTTCCCGCCTGGGCCTCACTTTTGTGCCCAACGCCTCGACCGTCATCGAAACGCACGACATGCTGACCGTGGTTGGACGGTCGGAGTCGATTAGGGAATTTTCCGAATTCGTCGGGCACCGCAGCACCTCGATTGGCGAGACGGACCTGCTGTCACTCTCGCTGGGTCTGGCACTGGGCATCATCGTTGGTCTGATCCCGATCACCCTGCCCGGCGGCAGCCCGCTTACACTCGGCCTCGCTGGCGGCCCGCTGATCACTGGCCTCGTGCTGGGCCACTTTGGCCGTGTTGGCCGGATCGTTGGACACATTCCGCGCCCCACCCGGCAACTGTTGCAGGAGTTCGGCCTGGTGCTGTTCCTCGCCGATGCCGGCGTCAAGGGCGGCGGCGCGATGATCGCCACCTTGCAGGAATACGGCGTCATGCTGTTCCTGATGGGGGTCGTGCTCACCGTCGCACCGATCGCCATTGCCCTGCCAATCGCCACGAAGTTCTTCAAAATGAACATCTTGCAAGCACTCGGCGGCATTTGCGGCGGGATGACCTCCACCCCTGCCCTCGGTGCCATCACCGCCAAGACCGACTCCCAGGCACCCGTCGTCAGCTACGCAACGGCCTACCCCATTGCGCTGATCATGATGACCGTGTTTGCAAAAATCCTTGTCAGCGCGCTTTCCTAAACGGGCGTCACTGAAATTTTACACACTAGTTATTGACCGCGGATCGATTGCTATTATGTTCATGCGTATATGAATAAGCATGACCAATATCTCACCATCTCATTGACCGTAAACGGAGCCGCCGAAGCCCTCGACTACTACCAGAAAGCCTTGGACGCGGAGATCATTCAAAAGTTCGCCCTGCCCAACGGCATGATCATGCACGCCACACTGAAAATCGGCGAGGCGCTCGTTTATCTGTCCGAAGAATTTCCCGAATGGAAGGCCATGAGCCCGAAGACCATCGGCGGCTGCCCAAGCCTGATTTGCCTGCAGGTGGCAGACCCCGACGCCCAGCACGCTAAGTGCGTGGCAGCCGGTGCCGAAATCATCGATCCCGTGCAGGACTACATGTGGGGCGAGCGCGGCGGCGTGGTCTGCGATCCCTTTGGCTATCGCTGGGCATTCACCAAGCACATCGAGGATGTCAGCAACGAAGAAATGGCCCGCCGCGTCATGGAGCTCATGGGCGAAGAAGGGTGCTAGCCAGGTAACATTTTTGTGTGATAAGTCATTGTCCAGTTGCCTCGCACTGGCAATGGCTTATGCTCCTCGTCTATGGCTACTGAAAAGACCAAGCTATGGGCGAAGCGCTTCGGCGTCACCGCAGTTATCCTCTTTGTCTTGTATGTGTTGGGCGGTTTTTGGGGCGTGCCGCTGATGCTTCGTTACTACGCGCTGCCCAAGCTCAACGAGGAAGTCGCTGGCACCGGCGAAGTGGAGGCATTTTACAGCAACCCCTTCACCTGGGAGCTAACCATTAAAGGCTTCAAGGGCTTCACTCCGGACGGCTCCGAGGCGCTGAGCTTTGCCGAGTTCCGCGTTAACGTGCAGCCCACCTCGATCTTCAACGAGGAAAAGGCGATCAAGGAAATTTACATCGACCAGCCATTTCTCAACCTGGTCATCAACGAAGACGGCAAGGTAAACATCATTTCCACGCTGGAGCGCATTCAAAAAGAAGCCGAAAAACAGACCGAGGAATCCGACGAGCCCTTCGTCATCCCGCAGATCTACATCGGTAATCTCCAGGTCGTTAATGCGGGCTTCCGCACGCAGATCGACTCCTTTGGCCGACCCTTCGTCCGCGAGGTGCAGAACCTGTCATTTCAAATTAAGGACATGCACACCAACGCGGCCCACGACAACGCCTACAGCTTTGCGATGGAGACCAAGCAGGGCGAAAAATTTCAGGTCAATGGCGATCTCCGGCTTGATCCGCTCAGCTCGTGGGGCCAAGTCAGCATGGAGCAGCTCGACCTCAAGGACTTCGATGTTTTTGCGGGCGACGCCGTGGGCTTCGACCTGACCGGCGGCATGCTGGATGTCACCATCAATTACAGCTTCCTGCCCATGGCGAAAGACATGCGCATGGAAGTCTTCGGCGGCCACATCTTGCTGACCGGCATGAGCATGGTCGCGCGCGACAACCCCGAAGCTGAGCCCTTCGAGCGCATCGACCGCATGGAAATAACCGGTGCGCGCCTGGACCTGCTTAACAGCAATGTCGGCTGCGACACCTTTGCCATCGACGGCGGCCTGCTACGCGTCATCCGCGAAAAGGACGGCGTGCTCAACCTCATCCGCTACATCTCCCCGCCGGAGAAACACGCCGAGATCGCCGCCAAAACCGAACGCGAAGCCAAGGCCGAAGGAACCCAGCGGGAAATCCGCTTGGGCGTTGTCTCGGCCAACCTCGATATGGGCGTCGCGCTGACCTCCGCCTGGCAGCAAATTCAGGACCTGGTGGAGCTCAATTGGGACCTCGAAGCCGACCAGGTGGACCTCTCCGGCCTGTCCCTCATCTGGCGCGATGAATACCTCAACGAGCCCGCCGAACTCCGCTGGACCGACATCACCATGAGCGCCACCAACCTCACCAATGGTGATAAAGCCTTCCCGTTCCAGCTTGGCCTCGTCATGAACGACACGGGCAAAATCGCGCTCGATGGGCAGTTCACCGCCACCCCGGCCTCCACGAAATTTGAAGTCACCGCCGAGACTATCCCGCTCCAGGTCATCTCGCCCTACGTCACCAATGTCGTCGCGGTCGACCTTGTCAGCGGCGACCTCAGCGCCACGGGCAAAACCGATATCGCCCTGCCTGACGACGGCCTGCCGATTCTTTCCGCCGAGGTAAACGCCCAGCTCGCCAATCTCCGGATCGACTGGAAAGATCCGGCCAGCAAGCTCATTGCCTGGCAAAACCTCGACCTCCAGGGCGTCACGCTGACCACCGATCCGATGGCGCTCGTCGCCGACCAGGTGACCGTCACCGCGCCCTACCTCTCCGCCGAACGCCTCGCCGATGGTAGCATTCGCCTCCCACTGCCTGAGCAGTCCCATGAGCCCGCCCCCGCGGAAACGACCCCAGCCAGCGATGAGGCCCCCACGGTCGATTACAAGGAAGCCAGCGTGCAACTTACCGAGCTGGTCATCGAGAATGGCGAAGTGTCCATTTCCGACGCCGCCATCAGCCCGGCCATGAAATTTTCCGCAAACCAGATCAACCTGCGCGCGGGTCCGCTGTCCTATCCCAACATCGAGCCGACCAAATTCGACCTCGCGCTCAACCTCAGCAACGGCCCGTCCGGCGGCGTGAAGCTCGCGGGCGCGCTCGACCCGCTCCAGCCATTCGAGGCCACCGAAATGCGCGTGAACACGACCGCCGTCACGCTGTCGCCCTTCGCCGCCTACGCCGTGCCGATCATTGGCCGCCCCCCCACCGATGGCAAGCTGACCGCCAACCTCGGCTACTCGATCACTACGGGCGAAATCGCTGGCGACAATAAAATGCAGATCCAAAACATGCGCTTCGGCAAGCGCGCGCCAGACACCGATGCGCCCAACCTTCCGCTCGATCTCGGCGTGGCCATCCTCGAAGACAGCAAAGGCGTCATGCACATCGACGTGCCCGTCAAAGGCAACATCAACGACCCGAAATTTTCGCTCGATACAATGATCAGCTACGCCATCGGCAACGTGCTCGAAAAACTCGTCACCGCGCCCTTCGCCGCCCTCGGTTCCCTGCTCCCGGGCGGTGAGGAAGTCGGTAACGCCATCGCCTTCGAGCCTGGCCAATCCACCATCGCCCCGGACAATATGGAGGTCATTACCGGCCTCGTGACCATCCTGCACGACCGCCCGAATCTCCAGCTCACGCTCACGCCTTCCATCGATCCGGCAACCGACGGCGAGGCCCTCATCGACGCGCAATTCCAAACCATGCTCCAGGCCAAGATGCAGGAGTCCGGCGACGACGACGAAGACGCCACGGAAGCGCTTTACGACGCCTTGCCCAAAACCGAAACCACCCCCGCAGCCAGCGATTTATCTCTCGCTCAGCAGCAACAGGCCATCAAGGACACGCTTCAAGTTTCCACCGAAGAAATGACCGCCCTCGCCCAAGCCCGCGCAGACGCCGTCCTGACCGCCCTCACGCAAAATGGCCTCACCGCCGACCGTGCCAAAATCGTCGAGTCCGACGGTGCCCCCTACGCCCAAGACGGTGCCAAAGTCGAGCTCGGCCTCGATGCAGACATCGGCAACGGCTAATCTCTTTGAACAACGATTTCTCTAAATCGTCGTAATTGATTCTGAAGATACCACTGGTTGCCAGCGAAC
Source organism: Cerasicoccus sp. TK19100 (assembly GCF_027257155.1). Taxonomy (NCBI): domain Bacteria; kingdom Pseudomonadati; phylum Verrucomicrobiota; class Opitutia; order Puniceicoccales; family Cerasicoccaceae; genus Cerasicoccus; species Cerasicoccus fimbriatus. Next base: position 25,824 of record NZ_JAPWDU010000009.1, on the reverse strand, counting down.
CATAAAACGATGAGCCAGAAAACAATTCCTCCGGTGGCCTGAAACACAAGTTGGACTAAAAACAATATTCCAAGACCTATCAAAATTCTTTGATTTAGCTTCACCTTCTTCTCAAAAATTCCAACGAGCTCATCCTTAGATTTCTCATTATATTGAGCTTGAAGAAGCAAAGTTACCTCGGTCTTTTTCATCGCTTAACCGCTACGGATTACTCGGCTCTTCGGCGAGGTCGCGGAAATACTCTTCGACGAGCTCGCGGTATTTCTCGGGGGGCGGACCGCCCTCCTGCTTGAAGCGCATGCGCTGCTCGCCGATTTCTTTGCGTAAGTACTCCTGCAGGGTGCGCGCGGTCGCATCGAGCACGGTAGCCGTCGTGGTGCCGCCGCCGCCTTCGCCGCCCTTGGCCGCATTTAGCTTGGAGCCGAGTTCTTCGAGATTCGTATCCTTGAGCGCGCGGCCGGCATCGGCGATGGAGTCGCCCAATCCGCCAAAGGGCGAACGCCCCTGACCGGACTGACCTTCGCCCCGGGCATCGCCCTCGCCCTGGCCTTGCCCCTGTGCGCTGGCTTGACCCGACTCGCCCTGCCCCGGCTGTTGACCTTGGCCGGGTTGTTGCCCTTCGCCAGACTGCCCGTCATCGGAGGCTTGGCCGGCAGCTTCACTTTGACCGGATTCACCGTCGCCAGATTGCTCACCCTGGCCTTCGCCGCTTTCGCCCTGTTGGGCAAGCTGCTGGCGGGCCAGAGCGACTCGCTCCAGAAGCTGGCGCAGCTCACCGGGAGACAGACCCGGCAGAGTGCCCGCGGCCTGGTCGAGTTGTTCAGAAATTTCTGCCATGCCCTCAGCCGCCGCATCCTGCGAACCAGCCGCCCGGCTGTAGCGCCCGTAGAGCAGCGCGTTGCTGGCGCGCGAGAGATTGCGGTCGATATTCTCGTCGCGCATGTTGCGGGCCACGTTGTCGAGGGACTCGGCCGCCTCAGGGAAAACTTTGCCCAAGTCGCCAGTTAGCTGCTCCATTTCCTGACGCAGTTTGTCCCAGCCGTCGTTGATCTCGCGCTGTTGTTCTTTTAAAGCATCCTTGCGGTCATCATCGATGTTCCCGGCCTGCGCACCACGACTGTCCGCGGCGGCGGCACCCTGCCCCTGCGCCAGACGCTCAGCCTGCTGCGCCAAACCCGCGATGGCCGACGTGGCCTCACTGCGAATGCGCTCGTCGAGCAAGCTCGCGGCGTCGATCAGGCCTTGCCGCGCCCGCGAACCCGCACGCCCGGCCCGGCTGCCGTCGCCACTGCCTGCCGCACCCGCGGCTTGCGACATCTGCCCACTGGCCCCGCGCAAGGCCTCGCGCACATTGGAGCCCTGCATGAGCTTGCTCATTTCGCCCGCCAGCTCGTTGACCTTGTCGCCGAGCTCTTCCTGCATTTGCTCCAGCTCGCTGCGCTCGCTTTCACCCATGGATTGGCCGGCCCGGTCAAAGCGTCGGTTCATTGCAGCCTGCTCGTCGGCCAGTTGATTCATTTCTTCGAGCGCCTCCTGCATCTCGGAAATCGACATACCGCTCTCGCCCTCGCTTTCCTCGCTTTCGCCCTCGCCCTGGCCGGGAGACGGCTGGCCTTGGCCACCGCCGCCACCGCCCTGCTGCTGCGGCGGGAAGAGCGCCTGCAAATACTTCTCCAAGCGGATCAGCATCGACATGGATTCCTGCATCGGCACGGTCGCCTCGCCCGGCTGATTGGCGTTAGCCAGCCCCTCGGCTTCAACCATTTTGTAAATCGCGTCGAGGAACATTTCGTAAGGCTTGCCTTCATCGACGGTGCCCAGAACCGCGCCTACCTGCGCCAGAACGTTGTTGGACTCTGTCGCGACTTTGGCGAGGCTCGCGCCCAGCTCCTGGCTGCCAAGGGTGCGGCGTTCGCCCACCTCGGCATCGGCGCGATAGCCCAGGCGGATCAGACGCTTCAACTCGGTAATGATCCCGCGAATATCGACATCCTGCTCGCGCTCACCACCGCCACCGCCGCCACCTTCGGGCTGCTCCTGGTCGGGGTTGTCGATCTGCTCCACGGCCTCGATGAAGTAAATTTCCGAGCGCGCCATTTGCGGCTCCGGCTCCTTGTTATCCCAGACCTTGGCGAAGTAGGTAATGACGTCGCCAAACTCCACGCCCAGGCGGGAAACTTCCAGGTTCGGGAGCCCGTTGTGCTCCTGCGGATACGGCCCTTCCTTCGCGTCGAAGACCTGGATCGGGCGGCGCATCAGGCCCGACACCGATATCTCAATTTCCACGCGGCTGATACCGTAATCGTCGGCCGCATAGACCTCCAGCGGCACGATCTCATCGAGCAAGGCCTGGATGTCGCTGCCGGGCTCGATCATGGCCACCGTTGGCGGCTCGTCGGGCTTCACCTCCAGCAGGTAGCCCTCGGTGACAGCTTCGCGGCCCTCGGCGTTGCGCAGGCGGAACTGGTATTCCGTCGTCTCCTCGGCAGTGATCATGACCTCGCCGTCAAACGGGTATTCCTCCTCACCCACGCGCAGCCAGGTATCGATGCCTGGTGCCGTCGTGAGCGCGAACTTCACCGCGCTGGCCTCGGGCGCAAACAAGTCGAGAAGCTGCGTGAACTGCAGTGGCTCTTCGCCAGTGTAAGCAGGCGGGGTCACGTTAATTTCCACCGCATCAATTTCCGGCGGATCATAGACCGTGACGGTAAACCAATCAGACTCCAGCGATGGCGTGCGCACCCGGTAGTCGAAGCTGTCCTCCAGCGCATAGGCGGTAAAGGTGAAGTCGCGCTCGCCCGCCATGGCCATCGGGTAAGTCTCCACCTCCCCATCGGCGCGGGTGTCGATAAAGGCCTCCAGCCGCCAACGGTTGATCGTCGCGGTGATGTCGAGGTCCGAGCCGCTGGGGGCATCGGCGCTGCCGGGCACAATCGTCAGGCCGGTGTTTTCACCGTTGCGGAGGTCTGCGAAGTAATACTGCGCCTTGACCATGACCGCCGATTCACGCGCCCAACTGGAGAGGAAAAACGACCCCAGCACCAGGCCGATCACGAGCAGCGGATGCAGCCGCTGGGGCAGCGTCGCGGTGCGGAAATTAATCTCCTTCGTCCGCTCTTCGACGGATTGAAACAGGGCTGCTTCGAGGGCGTTGGTCGGCCCGCCACGCTTTTGCTGGATTTCCACCGCGGTCGAGAGGCTTTCGCGCAGCTCGGGGTGGCGCTCCTCCACCAGCCGGGCCAGCGTCACCATGCCCGGCCGGCGCAGCACCGCGTAAGCCAAGGCAACCAGATAAGCCGTGACGCTGATAAAGGACACCACCAGAATCAGCCGGAACGCGCTCGCTTCCTGCCACGGGTCGATGCCGTTGAGCGCATTGGCCACGAGGACGATCAGGCTGAACGCGCCTAAAAACGAGAACGCCAACACGACCAACAACAGCCACAAGAGCGTGACGCGCTGCAGCTTTAGCCGTTCAAAAAAATCAGGTGCTGGGTTCAAGCCGTGGCCTCCGTTGCGTTTTCCATGCGCGCGGTGAGCGCGGTTTCAAAGATACAGGCTAGCAGCGCCAGCACCGCCAGCCAAGGCCATAAGGGCGCGCCCGGCTCGGCGCTATCCAAGGTGGTGGTTGCCTGCTGCGGGCCGGTGCGCTGGCCCAACAGGCGGGCGCGCACGTCGGACAAAATCGCCCCCTGCGCCGCGGACTCCTCACGCGCAATGTTGACCTCCAGCGCCTGGCCATCGACGAGGATCACGCCCGGCTGCGAGGTATCGAATTCACCGCCCGCTGCGCCAGTAAGTAAATCATTCGGCACGCTTTCGCCGACGGAAATGGAGAGGTCGTTGTCGCCGGTGTTGATCGACTCGCCGAGCGTTTCCCACAGCACCGGCACGAAGGAATTGCGCAGCGGCAGGTCCGTCGCCGCGGGGTCAAACTCCAGCGCACTGACGACGACTGCCCCCTTACCCAGGCGCTCGCGAATGAGCAGCGGGCTACCGGTCTCGGATTGAAGAAGCACCTCCGCGCCAGCGCCAGCCTTGACCTGCCAGTGCTCGTAAATGTCCGTCAGGTAAAGGTCTTCGCGGGCGTCTTCGTCAAACACCTTGGCCAACGCGCCGTCGGCGGGCAGCTCACCAATGCGGTAGGCGGAGGCCTCGTTGCGCGCGCGGCGTGGCTTGCCAACGTAGGCCGTGTTGCTGATGCCCGACTCGCGCATGCCGCGAAACATGCGCGGCGCGTTCTTGCCCGGCGTGATGAACAGCACCCCGCCCTGCTCGACAAATTCTTTCATCCGCGCCCAGGCGGGCTGGTCGAAATACGCGCCCGTGCCCGGCAGGTAAATCGCGTCCATCTGGTCCATCCAATTCGGGTCCTCACCGCTGACTGGCACGAAGTCGAACTGGCCAGAGGTAGAATCATCACCAACCCCCAGCGCGCGCGAGATAAAGCTGGCTTCGCGCATTTTGCCGGGCTCGGTGTCGAGCGGGATCAACGCACCGACGACCGTTGCCGCCGGTTCGCCGAGCCAGAAATGATAGGTGTCGTCCGCCGAATACAGGTTACTCTCTGGGTGCGATTCTTCGGTGATGACGGCCAGTTGCAGCTCCGCCGCCTGCGGGCCGCCGGGGTTGTCAGCCTTCGGCACATCGAGCGCGATTAGCTCAGCCGTGTTGGGCTTGAGCGTGACTTCCTTTTCCACGGCGGGCAGCGCCATGCTCAGGCGCACAGGCACGGGCTCGGCGTTGTCGTTACGCACGCGGGCAAAAATCCGCAGGCTACCATCGCGCTTGGGGAAGCCGCGCGCCCACTGAATGCTCACATTTTGCCAGGGGTCGGGCCGCACGGAAACCAGCTCCAGCGTCGATCCCTCCGGCAAGCGCGGAGCGCCGACCTGCTGCCAGTCACTCGATTGAAAATCAGAAAAGACCAACACCTCGCCCGCCCGGTCATTGAGCAGGCGCACTGCCTCTGCCACGCCCAGCGAGGGCTTACCCGCGCGGTCAAAACTCGGCGAAGACTCGCGCCAGGCATCCTTAACCGCCGCGCGATCCGTGGTCGGTGCCAAGGCCACCCGGACCTGGTCGTCGTAAACCACGAGGCCAATTTCGGTGCCCACGGGTTGGCCGTCGATGTATTGATCCAGCGCCTCGGTCAGGTTGTTAAACGTCGTCCGGTGCGACATGCTCGCGGATGCATCCAGCACCATCATCGTAACCGGTGCCTCCGGCTCAACGGGTGCCGTGGCGTCCGTGGTGTCGATCCAGCGCGGATTGGCCAGTGCCAGGATTACCATCGCGTAAACCATCAGCCGCAGCAGTAACAGCAGCCAGTCGCGCAAGCGGCGACGGCCCTCCTGCGGCAGGCGCGATTGGTCGATGTAGCGGACGGACGGAAACTTCAGCACCACCGCGCGCTCCCGGTTAATCAGGTGCACGATCACCGGTGCCGCGAGTGCCGCGAGCGCCCAAAGAAAGGCTGGTGCGCCGAATGCTAGCATTCGGTGTGCCTTGGTTCTTGGTGCTTGGTGCTTGGTTTTGGCATTGAGTCCGCTGTCCTTAGTCGGAGTGTTTGATTAAAATTATTCGCCATTAGCCATCCGCGATTCGTCATGAAACTTTGCATCACAAAGTTCGATGGTGGAGGTATTGTGCGAGGGCGAGGCCGAGGCTGTCGGTGGTTTGCAGGCGCAGGTAATCGACCTGGCTTTTGAAGAAGCCGGTCTTGAGCGTCGCGAGGAATTCATCCATGCGGCGTGTGTATTGTTCGCGCACGGATGACGGCCAGGCGACGACTTCCTTGCCCGCCTCGATGTCCTGAAAGCGCGTCACTTTGGGCTGCGGCAGATCGAGCTCATCGGGGTCCAAGACTTGCAGGGCAATCACGTCGCAGTGGCGGTAACGGAAGTTGCGCAACAGGCGCGGCAGCTCGTGCTCGGCCTCCAGCATGTCGGAGATCAGCACCACGATGCCACGGTGCTTGAAGGGGTGCGTCAGGTTGTCCAGCGTGCGCTGATGCGCGGCGGCACCGTGTGGCTTGAGACGCGCCAGCGAATGCATCACGCGGCTCAGCTGCCCACTGCGATGCCCGGGCTCGACGGCTTCCAACAGCTCGTCACTGTAGGCGAACAGGCCGACGTTGTCGCCTTGGCGTCCAGCCAGGTAGGCGATGCACGCGGCAATCATCGCAGCGTAGCGAAACTTCGAGCACGGCGCGCGGTCGCCCGCGTAGTCCAGCGAGCCGGAACAGTCCAGCAGGACGGTGACGTTCATGTTCGTCTCCTCCTGATAGACCTTGGTGTAGAGGCGGTCACTGCGCGCGAGCACCTTCCAGTCGAGGTATTTCAAATCCTCGCCCGGCGAGTAATTCCGATACTGCAGAAACTCCGTCCCAAAGCCGTGAAACACACTGCGGTGCATCCCGCTGAGAAAGCCCTCCACGGCGGTCCGCGCGAGCAATTGCATATTGGCAATCTGCGTCAGGTGCGCGGGATCGAGGAGGTCTTTAACGGTGGTGGGCATGGTGAGGAGGCGAAAAATTAGCGCGATGAGCGATCAGAAAGAGATGCTCGAATAGTATCAGGATCTTGCCGCAGGTCTAATATCGCTACAATGCGTACGAGGTTCTCCATATTCTCATAATAAACACCGAATGGAAACCGTTTCGCGAGCAATCGATAATAACCGAAAATGATGGGATGAATGCCAGCGTGAAGCTTAAGCGATTCTACTTCAGACTTCAGCGAGGAAAGGAAATACTCACCCACACCAAGATCAAGGCTATCATAAAAATCACGTCCAAGGCGCAAGTCGTCTCTAGCCTCAGAGATTAAAATAACTTCTCGTAACATTATTTACGCAGGCTGTTCCACGCTTCATCAATCGTCAGAAATTCAGCCTCACCGGATTCAATTTTCTTTCGGCGCTCGGCCAAAATCTCGCTGTGCCAAGCTGGCGATGGCGGCTCGGCAACATCGTGGCAAATCGCGTCCCAAAGTTCCTCCATCAAGCGCAGACGCTCGGCCTGGTCCATCGATTTGATTTCTGCTGTGGTCATAGGTAATAGGATGTTCGGTTTTTAGGAAATTTCAATGGCAGATAGCGGGATCGAGGAGGTCTTTAACGGTGGTGGGCATGGGATTATTTTCTCACGGAGACACAGAGAGCACGGAGTCTAGTTTGAATAGGTATCTTAATTTGCTTTCGCTAGATACCGCAGAGCAATTTTTCCGGAATGATAGATGATGAATATGTACAAAACACCGCATAAGGGACCTAGGATAGGCTTGAAATTGGCGGGTATCGCTTGAGTCAGAAAAAAGAAAGGGGCGACTGATAAAAAGAACAAGAGCACGCATCCGACCAATAGAAACACTTTATGCCGCTCTCCTTTTGGCCTACTACAAGCTATAATACAGGCAATAACACCGAAGAAAATGACCAAAAATGCTATTGTATTCCAATCCATTTAATCTGCGTTCTCTGCCGTTAAAACCCACGTCAATCTCGCCTACCCCTCCACGGTTTTCAGCAGCTCGGCGATGAGCTGGTCACTGGTGACGCCTTCGGCTTCGGCGTGGAAGCTCGGGATGACGCGGTGGCGGAGGACCGGTTTGGCCAGCGCCTTGATGTCTTCTACCGCGACGTTGTAACGACCGTCCATCAGCGCGCGGGCCTTGCCTGCGAGGACGAGGGCCTGCGAGGCGCGGCTGCCCGCTCCCCACTTGATCTTTTCCTTGGCCAGCGAAGAGGCGTCCTTGAGTGTCGGGCGGGTCGCGCTGACGAGGTTTACCGCGTAGCGGACCACGTCCGTTGAGACCGGCACCGAGCGGACCAGTGTTTGAATTTCCTCGATTTCCGGACCGTTCAGCACGGCTTGGGGCTTACTGCGCTCGGGCGACGTCGTGGTCGCGACCATGTTGACCTCGTCTTCCTTGGGCAGGTAGTCGAGCACGGTGTTGAGCAAAAAGCGGTCGAGCTGCGCCTCGGGCAGCGGATAGGTGCCCTCCAGCTCAATGGGGTTCTGCGTGGCCAGCACGAAAAACGGCGGCGCGAGCGGGTGGGTTTCGCCTGCAGCGGTCACCTGGCGCTCTTCCATGGACTCCAGCAGCGCGGCCTGAGTCTTGGGCGGTGTGCGGTTAATTTCGTCCGCCAGCACGACGTTGGCAAAGATCGGGCCTTTCACGAAGCGGAACGCGCGCTTGCCGGTAACGGGGTCTTCCTCGACGACTTCCGTGCCGAAAATGTCGGCCGGCATGAGGTCAGGCGTAAACTGGATGCGCTTGAACGCCAACGACATCGACTCCGCCAAGCTGCGAACGAGGAGCGTCTTGCCGAGGCCGGGCACTCCCGTCAACAGGGCGTGCCCTCGGGCGAACATCGTGATGACCAGCTCCTCGATTACCTGGTCTTGCCCGACAACGGCCTTGCGGAGTTCAGTCATGAGTCGGTCGCGTATCTCGTGGACGCGGGCGACGGCGGTTTCTCCGGAGGCGGGTGCGGGGCTCGATTCACTCATAAATAGAAATGTTTGTTATAGTCTGAAGTAACCTAGATGCTATGCAGGTTCCCGCAAACGATTTTTTCAGTTTAGAAGCGGTCTCCTTCCAGCGACATAAAAAAGCCCGGCAGCGTTTGCACTGCCGGGCGTTGAAAAGTCGTTGTTGCTCAGACTAGTCGCGCGACATGAAGATGCGCAGGACATACCAGAACAGGACGGCCACAGCGGCAAACAGCTCCAGCGAGGCGGCCACGTATTGGTCTTCGCCGTAGTGGTGGAGCACGTTCGAGGTCGTGTAGAGGATCATGCCTGCGGCCAGAATCACCATGCCGACAGAGAACCAGAGACCGAGGTTGAAGCCGAAGATCACACCGGCCACGATCATGCCGATCGCCACCAAACTACCCACCAACAGCGCCGTCCGCATGAAGGAGAAATCCTTGCGCGTGATGAACACCGTCGCCGTCAGCGCGAGCACCAGTAGAAGCGTCACGAGGCCGGCCTGATAGATCAGCGTATTACTGCCCGCCTGATATTGTGCCAGCAGGAGCAGCGGCACGAAGATCAGCGCTTCGGCGACCACGTAAAGGCCCAGGCCCAGATACTGCGTGCCGATCGACTTGGCGCTGGAGGCAAACATGCGCGCCACCCAACCCACGATCATAAATGCGGCCAGGATGCCCAACCAGGCACCACCACCCTTGTTCAGGATGCCGATAGCGGCCTCGCGGACGGGCGTCAGGCTCAGCAGCACTGACTCCAGCGCGATAAAAGCAAAGATAGCCCCCGCGAGGTGGGCGTAGGTACGGCGGACGAATTGCGCGCGTGTGCTCGGCGCGGCATCCGCCATGGAACGAACTGGATAATCTTGTGAATACATGGCAATTATTTTTAATACAAAATTTAATAAATTTCAGACACACTCAAGGTTAATCGACCGGTAGAATGTCAACTGGATGCGACGGAATTCAACGTTGATCCGAGTCAAATAATATTCAAATCTAGCCTATCATGCCACAAAGCATCCTGTATCTACTCATTTTCGCACTACTGGCACCGGCCGCTAAAGAAAAGTCAGCTCCGGGTTCAGAAGCAGAACTGAACAATGTGGAGCAGGTGTTCGTGGGCAAATGGCGCGGCAGCCGCACCGGCTACGAATGGGAGATTGAGCGTTTTCCGGACCGCACTTTCGAAATTGCCATGACCGAGGTCTTTGATGGCAAAAAATACCGTAACTGGGGTCGGGGCACTTGGCGCGTCGAGGGCGATAACTATTTTTGCGACTGGGACACCTGGACCGGTGATGAGGGAGACCTTGGCGAGGAATTCAGTGAGCGCATTAAAACCTATTCTCCGGAAAAAATCATCACCTTGACCGAGGGAGACGATGCGGACCCTAACAATATCGAAATCAAGGTCACCGAATTCAAGATGCCAGAATGGGACCTCAAGCCATCTGAGTAGTTTCATTTTCTACTGACAGCGACGACACATCGCGTCATCTTTACGAGCATGACCACCACTACCGTCGGCTCTTATCTCGCAACGCGTCTCGAACAAATCGGCATCCGCCACTACTTCGCCGTCCCTGGCGACTACAACCTGGTCCTGCTCGACCAGTTGTTGAAAAACGAGCGCCTCGGCTTCGTAGGCTGCTGTAACGAGCTCAACCTCGGCTACGCGTGCGACGGCTATGCGCGCGCCAACGGCGTGGCCGCGGGCTTTGTCACCTTTTCTGTCGGCGGCCTGTCGGCGATCAACGCCATTGCCGGAGCTTACGCCGAGGACCTGCCGATCATCTTTGTATCCGGTGGACCCAACACCAACGCCTGGCCCGAAAACCGCCCGCTTCACCACACCCTCGGCGAGGTCCGTTACCGCTATCAGCTGGACATGTTTAAGGAAGTCACGGCCTGCGCGGTCTCAATTGAGCACACCGACGACGCCCCGGAGTTGATCGACCGCGCCATCAACGAATGCCTGCGCCGCCGCAAACCGGTTTACATCGAGATCGCCTGCAACCTCGCCGGCGAAAGCATCCCCTCCGCACCCAATCAAAAGCTCACCGCGCCCGTGCCGTGTGACCTCGCCGCGCTGGATGCGGCCGTCGAGCATGCCGCCGCGATGCTCAATACCGCCGTGAAACCCGTGCTCGTCGGCGGCGTGAAACTGCGCCCGTGGGACGCCGACATGGAGTTTAAAAAGCTCGCCGAAGCCAGCGGCTACGCCGTTGCGATGATGCCCAACGCCAAGGGATTTTTCTCCGAAAACCACCCGCAATACATCGGCACCTACTGGGGGCCAGTCAGCACGCCAGCCTGCGGCGAAGTCGTGGAAAGCGCCGATGCCTACCTGTTTGCCGGGCCGACCTTTACGGACTACACCACCAGCGGCTACAGTGCGCTGATCAACAAAGACAAGCTCATCCAGGCCAACGCCGAGCGCGTCAAGCTACCCGGCCGCACGTATAACAACGTGCCGCTGCCGCTCTTTTTGGAAAAGCTCGCGGAGAAGGTGAAGCCGAATCCGACATCACTCGAGGCCTGGAACCGCCTGCGCCCCGAGCCCAGCTGCCGCCCACAAGTCGAGGCCGACACCGTGCTCCTGACGCGCCACGTCACCGATCGCATCCAGCACATGCTCACGCCCGAGATGACCCTGCTCGCCGAAACTGGCGACTCGTGGTTTAACGGCGTTAAAACCAAGCTCCCCGACGGCGCGGGCTTCGAGATCCAGATGCAGTACGGCTCCATCGGCTGGTCCGTCGGTGCCACGCTTGGTTACGCGATGGCCACGCAAGGCGAGAAGCGCGTGGTCGCCATGATCGGCGATGGCTCGTTTCAGCTAACGGCGCAGGAACTTTCCACGATCATTCGTTACGGATTAAATCCGATCATCTTCCTCATCAACAACCGGGGCTACACGATCGAAGTCGAAATCCATGACGGACCTTACAACAACATTAAAAACTGGGACTACGCCGGCCTGATGAACGTCTTTAACGCCGAGGACGGCAAAGGCTGGTCCACCCGCGTTGGCACCGTGGGCGAGCTCGACGCCGCCATCGAAAAAGCCCTCGCCCACGAAGGCGGCCCGTCCCTGATTGAGCTGACTATCGACCGCGACGATTGCTCCAAGGAGCTCCTCGAATGGGGCACCCGCGTCGCCGCCGTCAACAGCGCCCCACCGAAGTGGCAGTAGGGAAGGAATGCAAAATGATAAATTCAAAATGCAAAAAGCTTCATCCTGTGATTCAATGTCTTAGTTTTTTGAATTCTGCATTTTGAATTTTGCCTTTCCTTATGCCCGAGCCCGCCGACCAGCCAGCCAAGCCCGATAACGCCGCGCAAATGAGCCCGACGGGGAACGTCGATTGGACGATCATGCTGGCGACGTATTTCGGGGCGATGCTGATCTTTTACCCGCTGATTCGCTGGCTGTTCCGCGCCACCGAATCCAGCGAACAGCTCCTCCATGCACTGATCGTGCTCGGGGCGGCGGGCATGTTTTTGATGCTGGAAAAGCGCCGCCGCCTGAGCCTGGTCCTGACCCATGACCGGCGGAGCGTGGGCCTGCTCGCGGCATCCTTTAGCATCGTGGCCGTCTGCCTGCTGCCGCTCAACTGGGAGGCCCCGGGCTATGGCTTTGCGCAAGCGGCGCTGTTGCTGATTGCCTTTGGGATGACGCTCGCGGCACTGGTCCACTACACCCTGGGGGCCAAGGTTGCCCGCGCCGCGCGGGGATTCATCGTGGCCTTCACGTGTTTCATGTTTCTGGCGCTGGCGCTGCCGATTCTCGACTGGCCGATGCGCGCCATCGCTGGCCGGTGGTCGATGAACCTCCTCGGCTTTCTCGGCTATGGAACGCAACTGCAGTTGGCCAACATCCCCTCACCGGAGCTAGTACTGACCGTCGCGGGTCGCCCGTTTGTCGTCGCCGCCGAGTGCAACGGCTTCGGTCTGCTCTCGGCCTCGCTGCTGCTTACGATTCTGCTCGCCATTTACCGCAAGCTCAAGGCGGTAGACATCCTCCTGGTGCTGTTCCTGGCCATGGTCACCGCCTTTATCGCAAACACCCTGCGCATCCTCGTAATCATCCTTCTGGCCCCCCGCGTGGAAAACTACCTGCTGATGCACGAGATCGTCGGGCTGATTTTCTTCTACGGTGCCCTCGGCTTTTTGTGGTGGTTCGTTTATGGCTTTGGGCGGGGAGCGAAGAAACCTGAGGGCACGGCTTAGGGCACATTCCGGGCAATCATCGGGCACTCTACTCTGCAACCATCCGCAGAATGACGAACGCCTCATCTCTGTCTTCCAATGGCAAAGAAACGGCGATTCTGGTGCCGTCGCTGGAGGTGGCAGAATCCAATGCGGCATACGGGCCAGCAGGGTCCAATGACCAGAGGACCTCGTAGAAGACATCCGTGCGAAGCCGATTGTAACTGAATGTTGCCTGGTTGGCCTCAACCTCAAACACGAGACCGCTTTCGGACATTGGCTCCCCGGGTCGAAGTCCCAGCGCATACTCACTGAACAGGCTTAAACCATTGCGGTCGGTGTCATCGCCGTCCTCTGCCGAGCCCAAACCATGATGTTGCTTCCATGCAGCAACGCCACTGAATGTATCCGCGGAAATAACTTTGCCAGTTACCACTTCGCCGGTCACTGAGTGCGAAACCAATCGGTAGAAATATTCTTGGTTGGCGGTGACCTCAGCAATCTGCAAACCCGTGTCAGAGCCCCCGACTTGCCGAACCGTCGTCCAGTTTCCTTCGCCATCGGGAGATGTTTGCACCTCCACATAGGCAATGCCGGGTTGCCACTGCCAGCCTAGGTTCACGGCGGCATCCTCGCGGTCTCCGGCGGCAGCATACTCAGGCGATTGTGCCGAGACGGTTTCATTCTGTTCATAGCCGATATAGAGGCCACTGTAAGCATCTGAACCGAGATAGTAGGTGCCGCGATAGATCAGCCGGTTCTGACCAATGGGCAGCACCTGACTGAAAGTAGATTTGATCGGAAACTCCGTATGATAATCAGTATCCAGAGTTAAATCCGCATTGAGGCGAAATACGCCCTTGCTGCCGGAGAGCAGTATTTTCCCCTGCGAATCATAGCCCAATCCATACGATACGCCAACGACATCGCCAATGGGTTGAAAGCTCGTATCGGTCACCCCATTACTATCCACGATGAAAAAGTTTTCGTAGCCTACATCATCCGTATTCGCATAAAAGCGACCACCGATAAAAATACGCCCATCGGGCAACAAATGGACATGGCTGATAAAGACCGTCGATCCGTTTAGCTGCTGTATTGAAAAGCCAGTGTCCAAAGTGCCGTCCGCGTTCAGTCGCGCCATACGCCTGATCGGCAAACCGTTAATTTCAGCAAACGGCCCGCTGAGCAGTATTTTGCCATCCGGCTGAACGGCGGCGATTGTCAAGCTGCCGCCACCGTATATGAAATTCGAAAACTCATGATTGGGAAATGTGTCATCGAGCGAGCCGTCTTGATTAAAACGAATAAGGCTCCATTCAGCGCCGTCTTTCGTTTCAAATTCGCCCGTTGCGAGAATTTGCCCATTCGCCAAAAGCTGGATTGAACCGACCGCTGAGCTGGAGTTCTCCATCAAGTCCACACTAGCGTCAAAGGACTCATCCAGCGTTCCATCGGCATTGAGCCGGACTATCGGGTGAACCGGAATCGATGCCCCATTAATACTCATCTCGCTAAAGTTGCCTCCCACCAGTATCTTCCCATCCGGCTGTACAGGCAGCGAAGTGTAGTGAGTGTATGAGCTGCCATTGCCCAGAACGACATCCGCAAAAGTAGTGTCCAATGTGTAATCGTCCAGGTTTAGCCGGGACAGCTTTCTCAAATAAGCAACGAGCAGGTGCGAATCTCCCTGTAAGGCAATGTTCGTTACGGTATTAAAATCAGGCAGGTTCTCCGTGGCTTCCAAGTCCAGGAAGCCGGTGCCCGGGTAGCCGAGGTTTCGGATTGTTTCAGTGGTCGAATAAGGACCATAACCACTCTCATTCCTGCCGCGCGCACGGAAGCTGTAGTGAGCACCGGGTGTCAGGCTCTGCATGCGATAATATTCAAAATTGGGCCCATCCACAACGGTGGCCAAAACCTCCCAGTGCTCACCACCATCAAAACTCCGCTCAAGACTGTACTCCCTCACATAACTGGCGACAAAGTCGAGTTGGATCATGTCAGCCAGAACCAGTTTTGCGGACAGAATTGGCGCGGTCGGCAAAGGAGTCGCAATCGTGGTTGCTTCCAGTACATTGGAATACTCGGAGTTGCCCTCATGATTGTAGGCCCGGATGCGAAACTGGTAATCGGTAGCACCGTAAAGTTTGGTGATATTGGCACGTGTCCCCGAGAAGGACCCAAAGGACTGCCAAGCCTCTCCAACGCGAGCATATTCGACCAGATAGCCATTCGCATTATCTGCGGCCTCCCACTCGATGCGGATGTAATAATAGTCGACGACTTCCGCTGTGGTCAGGACTGGAGTATCTGGCAACGGCAGGAGTCCTGTTTCCAAGCGTATCACGTTTCCGGTGACATCTACTTCGTGCCCACCCACAACCAACTTCTCGTCAGCCTGCACAACCATCGGCCCAAACCACGTCACATAGCCGTCGTAATTAAATGTCATATCCCGCTTACCGGAATCTCGCAACCGCATGACGCCAAAGTTGCCCGCTGCGAAGACACGGCCACTGGCACCCAAGGCAAGTTCATAGCACTCGGAGTAGCGATTCAGGTTAGCCGCAAAGCTTTCATCCAATGCGCCGTCTGCATCCAACCGAACAATGGCATAGGCGGTCTCACCATTGTAGGAATCGAAGCTCCCACCAACCAAGACTTGGTCATTCGGCAATACCAACACAGCCTCAGCGTAGCTGTTCAGCCCGCTGCCAACGTCAAAGGTATCATCCAGACTGCCATTCGCGTTGAGCCGCACAATCATCCGGCGCGATTCGTCATCGAACTCATGAAAATCGCCGACGAGGATGATCTTACCATCCGATTGTAGCGCTGCCGCATTCACCTCGCCATGATTCCAGGCGGTGACGATCGTTCCGGCACCCGGGTCAAATAATGAATCCAGGCTTCCATCGATATTCAACCGCGCGACGCCCCCAATAGAAGTCCCGTCATATTCCGTAAAGTCTCCAACAACGATCAGCTTCCCATCGCTTTGCACGACACAGTCTTTAACGGTGGCATTGAACCCGGTGCCACTGGCAAACGAGCTCACGATATCCCCGTCTGCATCCAGTAACACAATGTTGCCCACGGCGGTGCCTTTAAAGGAGGTGAAATCACCACAGACAATCACATGACCATTTGCCAGCACCTCAATGTCGGTCACGTAGGTGTAGTCGCCACCCGCAATGCCCGCACGAACGTCAAAGCTTTTGTCCAACGTTCCATCGGGTGTCAGGCGCACCAGCCCCGTAACGCTCTGCGACGCAAACTCAGTAAAGAGACCGCCGACGTATATTCGCTCATCAGCATCCAGCGCTAGGGCATAGACGCGCTCATTGGCCCCCGCTCCCACTGAAAAGGTTTCATCAAGATCACCGGGCAACGCGTGCAAGCCAATGGATCCCGACATTAAACAAGCACACAAAAAGGGCCAAAAAATCTTTTTTAAATAAGTCACGTCAATGAATGAAAATGGCTCACGCTGAAGGCCAATTCAATGTAAAATTATTTAGAATACGCAGAACACCCACTATCCTTATGATGCCAAATCCACCGTAACCCATTGGCATGAAGCGCGGTTGGCATGCCAGCCAATGCACCGCTGGCTGAGCGATCCTCATTCAGGAAGCTCTCGGACTAGAAATGCCAGTAGCGCGCTTAAAAATACATCGGGTGCCTCGAGGTGCGCGCAGTGGCCGACCTTGGGGATGATTTCCATCCGCGCGTTGGGCAGCTTGGGGAGCATTTCTCGGGCAATGGCGCAAAACTTTTGGTCGAAGGCCCCGGCGGTGATCAGGCAGGGCAAATCCAAATCGCCCAGATAATCCCACAACGACGGCAGCTTACCGGAGCTTACCGCGACCAGCGCCGCCGCAAGCTGGGCAGGATCGTTCCGCAGACGGCGCAGGCGCAGCGATTCCAGAATTTCCGCCGGGATACTATCCTGGCTTTTGATGATCGGCATGGCCTGCCAGGTCTCGAGAAAGGCGTCGATCGATTGACGACGCATGCGATTGGCCAGGTCCTCATCGGCGATCAGTCGGTCCATGCGGCGCACGGGGTCGCCGATGCCGGGCGTCGCGCCTATGGTAACCAATGCGCGCCAGTTGGCCGGCTTTTGATTGACCGCGTGCAAGGCCACCCGGCCTCCCATGGAGTAGCCCAGGAGAATTGGCACCTGCTGCGTCTCGGCGACAATGCGACGGCGCGCAGCCTCGATCACGTCGAGGAAGTCACCCAGCGCGAGCGCATCGTGGTCGTCAACGCGGGCGTTGCCGTGGCCGGGAAGGTTGAGCGCCCACCAGTCCAGCGAGTCGCGCGAGTGCTCCGCCAACCAGGCGAAGTCCTCGGCGTCTCCGGTAAAGCCGTGGAGCGCCAATAGCGGCGCCCTCCCCGGCGAATCCCATCGCTGAAGGCCGGTTGCGTTCTGCAGTGCGCCGGCCATGACGATTTAGTGGCTTAGTCCTTAACGGAGGCCTTGACGATGTATTGCTTAGCAACGGGCTTGTCACGCGCGTCGCAGCGCTCGTTTTCGATCTTGGTCACGACATCCATGCCGGAGGTCACCTTACCGAAAATGGTGTGCTTCATGTGGAGCCACGGGCAGGACACGGTGGTGATGAAGAACTGCGAGCCGTTGGTGCCGGGACCGGCGTTGGCCATAGCCAGCAGACCGGGCTGGTCAAACTTGACGGACGGGTCGCACTCGTCCTCGAACTTACCGCCCCAGAGCGATTCACCACCCATGCCGGTACCGGTCGGATCGCCGCCCTGTAGCATGAAGTCCTTGATCACGCGGTGGAAAATGATGCCGTCGTAGTAGCCCTTATTGATCAGGCCGACAAAGTTTTCAACGGTCTTAGGTGCCACGTCGGGCATGAGCTCGATTTCGATTTCGCCTTGGTTGGTTTCGAGAATTGCAGTGGGCATAGGATTTTGGGTGTTTTGGTTCTTAGTGCTTGGTTCTTGGTTTTTAAAAGAAGAAGGTGCGAGATTAACGCCGCCCGGAGAAAAACCAAGGCCTAAGCGTCAGGGAATTTGTGGGGGTTGGAGTCTGATTTACGAGTGCACAATTGAACAACGTCAATAACGTTTTATCAGATCGCCTGTGCAACAGGCTATCCATACCATCGGATCTGTAAAATATAACATTACTTCATAAAAAACAAATTGCTAAGACACCTACTTGCATGTTAGCGAGTAACCATGCTCGTTAACCATCTACTCGGAAAAGCAACAATCAAAATCTGAGTAAAGATTGGCTAGTTCTGCCACATAAGATGTCGAAACCTATTGAAATTGGGGAACCTGCACTGTATAAATACCAAGCAGTTAAATACTTCCACTTTGATGTGGAAGCAGGCGCGTCCCTTGTGCTCACATCAAATCCTTGGTCTTACCTCAGTGCATGGCTTTCGCAAAAGGAATCTAAATCGAGAGGAAAAACAAAAGAGAAGTTCTCTAAAGCCAAGTATTTTGTTGAGCAAGCAGAGTCTTTCCATCTAGCTGCCGAGTCTACCAGACTGCCCACAAAAGCTACATTGGTTTACTACTCATGCCTAAATCTAGTGAAAGGCTTTTTGAGCGTAAAAGGGGTTGAACTAGAACAGCATAACGAGCACCATGGAATCTCACTGCCCATAGGGAATACTCAAGAATTGTCTTTTTCAGGAAACATAAAGAATTGCCTGAATATCTTTCAAGAATTCAATAAGGTGCTAGGTATACCGAAATCTGGAAAATGCAGTGTACCTATCAACCAACTTTTTTCAGAAATTCCAGAGGTTCACGAATTAGCTTTTACCCTAGGACACCTGCCGCTTAACAGAAGAAAGTATTTACCGGTCGACATACGCTTTCATGTCAATGATCGACGAGATTACCTATTCACAGTTCTGAAATTCGAGAAAAAGAACGAATCCAGAGTGCCAGTTGAAAAATTCTATAAGGGCAAAAGGAAAAGTTATTTTGTAAAGGCGAGTGATAACGTGAACGGTTGGACCATTTATCGTAGCATCAAACGAAAAAAGGTCACTAATAACAACTTCAACCGAATCTACAGGAATATCTGCAAGGAATATTCAGACCTGGGCTTTGCTTCGATATTAACAAGAGGTGGCTACCGCTACTACGCGAACCTTGATGCCGGACCATTCCATCAATTAGCTTCAACGCTTGCTCTACTCTTTTTCGCAGGAAGCGCAGCCCGCTACAGACCATCAATGACTCAAAATCTACTGAAAGGTGACCTACAGCCGATTTTGACCGAAGCAGTAGAAACTTGCCCAACTCAGTTTCTCTACCAAATAGCGAGTTTGATAACCGACTCAGTGTGCGCAGTGCCTCAGGCAAAAATATAGTAGATAACCAGTCTAGGCAATCCAGGCAAATTACCCGAAAATTATGGCATCAGACATTGCCGATCAACGAATGAGAAAAGGCACTACCCGTCATGCTCCTGCTCGGCTTTGCGGACGAGCATGTAGAGGCGGCGGCTCATCCAGGCGTCGGTGGCGGCGTAGACGATTTGCTTGTGGTTGAGGCTGCGGCGGGCCCAGTTGGACACTTGTGCGCTTTTGGAAATGCGTAGGCCCAGGAACATGCCAATCAGGCTGCGCAGGCCGGTTTTTTCAATGCCCAGGCGGCGGCTGATTTCGCTGATTTCCACAAAGCCGGCGGGCTTGTAGCGGTCGATGGCCTGGAGGCGCTTAATGTCGTCGCGCAGGGCAACGCCGACTTTGTGCACCTTGGGGTTTTCCAACAGCGGGAAGAGCGGCTTGAGGCCGCCAATGCGCTTCACCTGAAAGAGGTAGGCCTCGTAATTGGTCGCAAATTGGACGATCGACGGGTCGTAGTTTTCCCCTTTTTTGAAGGCGGGACGGGACTCGGTATCGAACCCAAGCACTTCGACCTGGCGCAGCTTTTCCACGGCGAGGCGGGCGGCTGCGGGGGTGGTAATCAAGTGGATCGCACCCTCAAAACGTCCCAGCGGGAGGCGGTTAATCTCCTCCTTGGTGATATTGAGCGCGATGGGCAACGGCTCCAGTTCGGAGGTTGCTGCCGTGAGTTCTTTGTGTGGTGATTTCGTTGACAAAACAGGTAATCTCAAAGGTCAGATGGCCGGCCAAGGTGGTGGGTTAGAGTTGGATTTCGAGGCCGTCGTAGCAGAGCAGTATTTCTTCTGGATACTGTGCGTGTCCAAGCTGGTCAGCGGATTCCTGGTGGTAGATGCTGCGGTACATGATCGTATTGCGAAGAAAATCATCGAGCTGCCAGTCCGTATTGATGGGCTCGTGATGGAAGATAGCGAGGCGCTTGGCGCTGGCGCGCGCGGTGAGCTCGACGCCCATGACATTGCTGGAGTGCCCCCAGTTTGCCTTGGTAAAGGTCGCGTCGGCCATGGTGTATTGCGCATCGAAGATTACGAGGTCCGCGTCGCGGAAAAATTCCACAAACGGGTAATCATCCTCATAGGCGTCGTGCGTGTGCTCGGAGTCGGTGGAGAACACGGCGGTCTTGCCGTCCTTCTGGAAGCGGTATCCGTAGGACTTGCCCGGGTGGCTTTGCTCAATGGAGTCGATTGCAAAGCCCTCAATGTTGTAGGGCGTAAGCGGCGGCTGCACGTCGAACTCGATATGCGCGCCCAGCGCCTCAAAGGGCACGGGAAACTCCGGACCGCTCATTTGCCTGCGAATCGCCTCCTCGCACTGCTCGTGGTAGGTGTGGAAAATGATCTTGTTGCCCGGGATGTAGGCCGGGACAAAAAACGGAAAGCCCTGGATGTGATCCCAGTGCAAGTGCGTCATGAAAATGTGGTAGGTGTGCGGCTCTTTGGCCTCACCCGTGGTCATGAGTTTGTGGCCGAGATCGCGGATGCCGGAGCCTGCGTCACAGATCATGTAAGCGCCACCGGGATTGTCGAACTGGATGCACGAGGTATTTGTGCCGTAGGTCGAGCGAACCGCAAAGGGAAGCTTGGCGTCCATGAAGGCATTGATCTTTTCATCGCTGGAAAGATCCTGGCCCTGCGCCGCCTGTAGCGCCCGAAAAACTTTCTCGCGCACCATGGGCGCGGTCATCGGCGCGGGCAGCGAACCCTGTGTTCCCCAGAAGCGGATTTTCATGACTAAAAGTAAAGTTCGGGAGAAGACCCTAATGGCTGTAACATGGCAAGCTATTACCAAATGGCGATCATAAAACGATGACATTCAGTCATTTCCATGGATTTATTAACGATTTTTTTACAGCTTTTAATCTTTTTTAACAATTGGCGGCATCAACGGTCCCCACGAAGTAAACGAGCCGGCAGAACCGCACATACAGCATTTAACAAGAGATAACTAGCCGATACCACCCAGTTTTCCAGATACTTGGTAGGTCCAAGGAATAATTGACTCAACTGCGACTCATAAGAATTGTAAAAAACTTTACGCCTGCTAGCCTGAAAACCAGCGCGAACATCCACGTCCTACTAAACTGCCATAACCATCCTAGATATGTCCCCAAGAGTCTTAACCGCAGCCACCATGCTCGCGGCACTAATACCGTCAGCCCAGGCCGCCACGGCGGACAACCTGACCATCCAAATCGTTGATGACTCCGGCATCGACAACCTGTATTTTCTCCTGAGCTCGGGCAAAGAAGCCATCACACTAGCCTCAACTCCAGGAGCCACCGGCTCAATGCCCGCCATGGGCTGGCCCGGCGAGTATGGTGCCGTGCCGATGAAAATCTCCGACTTGCCGACGACCGGTGCCACCGTGACCTCGCCCTACACCGGCAACACGCCCACGATCTACACCTTTGAGGCCGAAGACCTGAATTCCGGCAAGTTCCTCTTTCTGCAGGGCACGGCTGACGCGCCGCCGGACTTCACCTACACTGCCAACACCACCTCGCCGTCGTTCGTGACCGCGCCTTATCGCTTCGACCTGTGCGAAGTTACCTTTTTGCAGGACGCCGACAGCGGCTCGGACATCACGTCCATTGACCAGCTCGGTATCCAGATCCAGATGGAGCTCTTTGACACTTCGGGCAAGTTGCTGGACTCGAAGTATTACTACAAGTCCACCTTCTCCCTGCTCCAGGAGATCGAGTCGATGCACGGCGTCAAGGGCAGCGATGCCATGCTGGAAGTCGACAACAGCGGCTCCTCGCCCACGACCAAGGGCGGATGGACGACTGCCGGTGACCCGACCATGTCAAAGTTTCTCCGTGCGCTTGGGCCCACGCAGCTCTCCGCACCTCCCGGCCTCAGCCCCGCGCCGTATCCGGATTTCAAAACCTACCTGGAGGCAATCATCGCCGCCGGCGTCACCGTCAACCTGAGTGGCGCGGCTGAGGAGATCAGCGGCGAGTCTTCATCCAGCACCTACGACTACACCGGCACATTCGAGAAAGTCACGGACTCAACCACACAAGAGTTGCTGGGCTACCAAGTCAGCCTCACCGGAACGACGACAAACATCCCCACCAACAATCCCGACTACCCGGCCAACGCGGACATGACCGTCAATCTGCCCATCCCGCAGCAGGCACAGTTTGAGGTAGAACTGGAGCCAGTCGGCATTTATGCGCTCATTCAGGGCAGCACCAACAGCGGCGGCTACCCCGAGAGTGAAACAATCAATTGCACCGTCACCGCGCCACAGACAGCCGGGGGCACGACAGCCGTCGTCCAAGCCCAAACGAATGCTTCAGGCTTCCTGCTAGCCTACCCCAACGGCTCGCTATTCAATGTCGTTGATGCCGGTTCGGGCTACACTTCACCTCCCACGGTAACAGTTCCCGGCGGCGACCAGCCATTCTCCGTCAAGGCTTACTTAAACGAGTCCAAGGTATCTAAGGTAAAGATCACCGACGGCGGCTACGGCTACTACGAGGACGCCGTGCTGATCATCAACGGCTCATCCCTGCCGGCCATTGGTACCGACCCGGCTCCCACCTATACCCCGGCTCAAGCCACCGTCCGCATGAAAGACGGCAAGGTGCACAGCGTGGACTTCACCGGCACCAACGACACCCAGGGCTCGGGCTTTGGCGACTTCAACCAGAGCGCGTTCGTCACCGCTTACACCGCCAACAACGCCCCGCAGTCGAGCTACAATTTCAACATCTACGGTGCCCCGCTCAACCAGACGATTTACTCGGTTGGCGACCTCGATTCCGCGCAAATGGAAAACCTCAGCACGAATTCTGTTTATGGCGCGATGACGCGTGATGTGCTGGCGGCGCTCAACTTCGGCTACGTCAATGGCATCTACGGCGAGGAGGGCCCCAACTGGTATGGCACCGCTCCGACCGCCGCGCCCTTCGGCCTCGCCCGCAAGACCAACGACGGCCACTACAACCCGTGGGCGGCGACAATCTTTAACCACAGTGACGCCTACTCCTTCGCCTTTTCCGACCGCGGCGGCGGCCCTTCCCCGCTCATGGTCCTGCAAGCCGGGCAAATCCTGCGCATCACGATCCTGCCCGACGACCGTCTTGACTCGCCCACCATCCAATCGGCCACCAGCACACTCAAGAGCGGCGATGCAGTCGTCGACTTGACCTGGGATAAGATCGATGGTGCCACCGGCTACAAAATCGACGTAAAGCACCCGAGCGGCATTGGCTCCTATTCCGTGAGCGGCGGCTCCAGCGTGAGCCACACCCTCGGCGACGGCGACGGCATAACACTGCCCACGGGCACGCCCATCACGCTCGGCGTGGCCGCCACCAAAGGCAGCCTGGAAAGCCCGATCCAATACATGGTGCTCACCACCGCGGGCGACTTGGTCCCCATTTCCGGCGGCACGGACGTGCAGATGAACGTGAAATGGACCGACCGCCTGATCCCGCCCCGCGTCGATACCTCCACGTTGAAGTTTTACCTCAACGGCGTCGAATATCCGCTGGATAACGAAAATCCGCCGCTGAAGGCCGTGAGCGCCTACTTCAATGCGGCTGGCGCGGACCCGGCCGTCACCAACCAATACGCGTTCGTCGTCACTGCCGATGTCGAGCAGCCCGACGGCTCCAAAGTCGAAGAGACCGTTTTCCAAAACGTGCTGGAGGCGCAGTATATTTACACCGACGGCACTGAGAGCGAGTTCCTGGCTCCGGTCAACGAGATGATCGGCTCCGAGCAATCACTTACCATCGCTTACGCGGGCGGCAGCACCAGCCCCTACAGCACCACGGGCCTGGTCATGACGCTCAATCTCGTGCCCGAGCTCATCAAGCAGACCACGGACGTCGTCACGCCGCCGCTGAAGTCCTACGGGCTCTGGGCCGCACAGTACCCAGGCATGAACACCGCCTACACCGCCAATGATGACGGCGACATGCACCCGAACCTGCTGGAGTATTTCTTCGGCACGGACCCGCTGGTTGACCGCGATAACCGCTACCCGGAGCTCGAAGTCACCCCCGACTACTTGCGCCTGACCTTCCCCATCAGCAAGACCTATCAGGGCTTCGATGGAGAGCTGTTCTGGTCGAGCAACTTGACCCATTGGTTCACCGCAAATGTGGAATCCTACGAAGAAGTCGACATGGGCGACCACACTCTGCGCACCGCACTCATCCCCAACCCGGGCTTAGTTGACGGCGACGGCATCTTCTTCCAAATCGTGCTGTTCGAAGAGTAGTAAACGTCGGGCAGTAATCGCTTTCGCGTACGCGGTTGGCTGAGGCCAGCCGCATACGTGGCCACGGCTTAGCTGCGGTTATTACTTAAAGGTGGCGGCCGGTGTCCCCACCGGCCAGAGGCGAAAAGGGATAGATTGAATAGGTTCGCGCTTGCGCCATATCAGCGAAACACGCGAGTCAGAAAATCATTTGCAAAAGCCTACATTGTGGCCGGTGGGGACACCGGCCGCCACCTTTCACATCTTCACCCTGGCCAAATCCTTGACGCGGCATCGCCGAGTAGCCAGTCGCCCGCACGATTAAAGGTATGCGTGGCGATATTACCCGGAGTCGGCGTGTAAGCTTTCAGTTCGCGCTCACGGTAGGCCGTATCCGTCCATTCCGTGATCTCCATTAACATCACGCCGTAGCCATAGCGCACGGAGCAATCCTGCGCCGGGCGGATTAATTTCCCCTCGTGCTCGAAGAGCCGCCCCGCCGGGCGCGCGCAGAAGCGGTCGGCCACAATCGGGTTGGCCGGGTGCGGTGTCCAGTCGTCGCTCAAGGGCGAGTCCGCGCTCCATAGGCAGAGCTGCCCCGAGGCATTGCCACCGGCCTCCGTAGGCGTCCCACCAAAGAGCCACCAGCGGCCATCCCGCTGCCAGAAAGTCGCGTCGACCACTTCGGTGTCGCGCATCAGGGACCTCTCATGCTCCCAGCGATACGGCCACTGCAAGCAGCGGTAAAGATCGACCGTGCGGTTGGCGCGCGACTCCGGCACGAGCCACCACTCACCCTCATGGGCAAAGACATTGGGGTAAGACAGATGATAGTCGCGCTCCAAAATTACGCGAAACGACCCGTCCACCACTTGCCCGCATTCATCGAGTTCAAAGACCGCCAGTCGGCCTTTCTTCGGATGGTGGACCACCTCTTCCACAAACACCCAACACCGGCCATCGCGAAGGACAGGAAACGGGTCCGCCCACGAGCGATCGCGCGGAGGCAGCAGCGGCTGCAGCGCGGCGAAGTCGTCGGGCAGCACATCGGCCCTGCCGGCAAGCAGGTGCCATTGTTTGCCCGGCAGCAGGCGTTTCCAGATCGGAGGCATGCCGGTTGACTATGGCGCGGCGCATTCCGGTGGCGAGGTTTTCTGTCGCCCGGCGCTTCCTTCGCTGGAGGGCGGTGCTTCGTCACCGCCGCCAGCATCCTGCTGGACCGATAGATTTGCCCATTGGGCAAATACTGACTCCCGCGCGGCAGCGGTGACGAAGCACCGCCCTTGTGTCTTCCTTTTTTGGCACTAATTAGGAAAATGATGCTTCCGAGAATGGTTTCATTAACACGTCGCAGGAAGCGTCATTTTCCGAAGCCGGGCTGGCTCGACGTCGCCCTGGAGCGCATTGGTTGCTCGACTGGAGCCCGGGCGGCCCGGCTGATTTTGACATCGACTCGAACAGTTGCCGGAGCGGTCTGGACGTCCCA
>NZ_JAPWDU010000008.1 GCF_027257155.1 Cerasicoccus sp. TK19100 | reverse complement strand
TCATCATCATGCTCAACGCCATCATCAAAAACCCAAACTATAAAATAGCATGAGCCAAAACAAAGACAGTTGCTCCAACTCGCTCACCCGAGGAAATTCTTTTCCAGGCATTGGCGCAGGGCCATGCGGGCGCGGTGGAGGATGGTCCACAGGTTCTGCGGCGTGATGTCGAGCTCCTCGCAAATCTGGTCGCTTTTGATACCGTCGATTTCGCGCATGATGAACACGGTGCGGATTTTGTCCGGCAGCTTGTCGGCGCAGTAGTAGAACTGCTGCATGAATTCTTTGCGGTCCATTTTCTCCACTTGCACGGGATTCCAGTCCTTGGGCACGTTGGGGTTATCGTAGTCCCAACTGCCGTCTTCGCTGAAGAGGTCGGCCTCCTCGCGCTCGAAGAAATGGGCGGTCTCCTGCATCGACTGGGTGCGGTTTTTTTTCCGGTAGTAGTCGATGACTTTGTTTTTCAAAATGCCGGTGAGCCACGTTTTGACGCTGGCTTTGCCGGAGAAGCGATCCTTGCCCTTGATGGCGGCGAGGAAGGTTTCCTGCACGAGGTCTTCGGCCAGCGCCTGGTTGTTCACGCGAAAATAGGCGAACTTGTAAAGGGCATCGCCGTATTCGTCGACCCAGGTAGCGGGGTCGAGATCCGGCTTGGCTGGCGAATCCTCGGGCATGGCAGTGGTTCAGGAGTAGACGCACATTCGGAAATAAAGTTCCCCGGGTCAATGCGATAAGGTGTTGTAAGTCGGAGGTTAACGTATAGTCTCTCACGTTATGCCACGTAAGAAACCCGCCCAGAAGACGTCGGCGAATCCCGAACGGGAGCGTCTTACCCTATCCGCCGAGCGCAAAGAAAACTGGAAACGCTGGGGCCCGTATCTCTCCGAGCGGCAGTGGGGAACCGTCCGCGAAGACTACTCGGAAGACGGCGATGCGTGGCGCTACTTTCCCCACGAGCATGCGCGCAGCCGCGCCTACCGATGGGGTGAGGATGGACTGCTGGGCTTCACCGACCGCGAGTGCCGCCTGTGCTTCGGCCTCGCCCTGTGGAACGAGGCCGACCCGTTTCTCAAGGAGCGCCTCTATGGGCTAACCGGCCACGAGGGCAACCACGGTGAGGACGTTAAGGAGCTCTACTACTATCTCGACGCCACGCCGACCTACAGCTACATGAAGTCGCTCTATAAATACCCGCAGCGCGAGTTTCCCTACGAGTGGATGCGGCAGGAGGGCGAGGGGCGCGGGCTCGATGAAGACGAGTTCGAAATCCTCGACTCCGGGGCCTTCGATGACAACCGCTACTTCGATGTTTTTGCGGAATACGCCAAGGCCGGGCCGAACGATATTTTGATCAAGATCACCGTCGCCAATCGCGGCGAGGAGGGGGCTAATTTGCACGTGCTACCGCAGCTGTGGTTTCGCAATACGTGGATCTGGGGCTGCAAGCACGAGGGCTGCTGGATGAAGCCCTCGATCAAAAAAGGCGCGGGTAACAAACTCATTGCCGAGCATGAAACCCTCGGCGAGATGCACTTTTGGGCGGAGGACGCGCCGGACTATCTTTTCACGGAAAACGTGACCAATGCGCGCGCCGTTTTCGATGCGCCCAATGATGCCAAGCACACTAAGGACGCCTTTCATCGCTACGTCGTGGATGGCGAACTGGGCGCGGTCGCCAGCAGTCATGGGACGAAGGCCGCCGCGCACTACAGCCTCTACATACCCGGGGGCGAAGAGCGCACGATCCGCTTGCGGCTGAGCCATGCCGATGAGTCGCCGAAGGCCCCCTTTGGCAAAGGCTTTGACGACATCTTTAAGAAGCGCCAAAGCGAGGCCGATACGTTTTACAGTGACATTACCGGCGGCAAACTTTGCGATGCAGAGTATGAGGTGTTGCGCCAGTGTTATGCGGGCCTCTTGCAGTCGAAACAGTTCTATCACTACTCGGTCAACGAATGGCTGGAAGGTGATCCCAACTTCCCGCCGCCGCCCGAAGGCCGTGGCGACATCCGCAATGGCGACTGGGGCCACCTCTTTAACCGCGACGTCATTTCCATGCCGGACAAGTGGGAATACCCGTGGTTTGCCGCTTGGGATTTGGCCTTCCACATGATCCCGTTCGACAAGATCGATCCGGACTTTGCCAAGCAGCAGCTCATCCTCTTTTTGCGCGAATGGTACATGCACCCCAACGGGCAAATTCCGGCCTACGAGTGGAACTTCTCCGACGTAAATCCGCCGGTGCATGCGTGGGCCGTTTGGCGTATTTATAAGATGACGGCCAAGCGCGGCGAACGCGATTTGGACTTCCTGGCGCAGTGCTTTCACAAGCTGCTGATCAACTTCACCTGGTGGGTGAATCGCAAGGACCCCGAGGGCCGTAACTTGTTCGCGGGTGGCTTCCTCGGTTTGGACAATATCGGTGCCTTCGACCGCTCCAAGCCCTTGCCCGGTAATGCGCAGCTGGTGCAGGCCGACGGCACGGCGTGGATGGCGTTTTACTGCGCGACGATGCTCTCCATCGCGCTGGAGCTCGCCGCGAGCGACCCCTCCTACGAGGGCGTGGCGTCGAAATTCTTCGAGCACTTTGTGGCCATCGGTGAGGCGATTAACACCCTCGGCGGCACGGGCCTGTGGAACGAGGATGACGGCTTTTACTACGACATGCTTCACACGGGCGACGGGCAGGGGATACCGATGTCGATCCGCTCCATGGTCGGCCTGTTGCCGATCTGCGCGGTGGAGCTGTTGCACAACGAAACCATTGAATCGTTGCCCGGTTTTAAGAAGCGCATGAAGTGGTTCCTGAGCCACAACGAGATCTTCACCCAACAGGCTTCGTGCTTGGATTTCGCGGCGGGCAAGGATGTCTCACCGAAATTTCTCCTGGGCCTGGCCTCGCGCGAGCGGATGGAAAAAGTGCTTCGTTATCTCTTCGACGAAAACGAGTTCCTCTCGCCCTACGGTATCCGTTCGCTGTCGAAGGCGCACGAGGAAAATCCGTTCGTGATGAAGCTTAACGGCGACGAGCATTGCGTCTCCTACGAGCCGGCTGAATCGCGGAGTTATCTCTTTGGGGGTAACTCGAATTGGCGTGGCCCGATCTGGTTTCCAGTCAACTTCCTCATCATCGAAGCGCTCGAAAAATATCACCACTTCTACGGCGACCGCCTGAAGGTAGAGCTGCCCACCGGATCCGGTAATTGGGTGACGCTCGACGAGGCCGCCAAGGATCTTAGCCGCCGCCTGCTCAAGCTTTTCCTGCCCGACGAAAACGGTGACCGCCCGGTCAATGGTAGTCACGCCGAATGGTATCGCGACGAGCACTTCCAGGACAAGGTGCTCTTCTACGAATACTTTCACGGGGACAACGGGCGCGGCTGCGGTGCCTCCCACCAGACGGGCTGGACGGGCCTCATCGCCAAGCTGCTCGAAGACGCGTGCAAGTGACGGCGCGCGTTGGGCGCGGGTCTAAGTGGATAAAGCCGCGTAGACTCGCGATCGCTGGGCGTTGAAATCGCGAATCGAACACTCGACTTTTTCCAGCGCCGCGCTCACATTGCGGGCATGAAGCAAAAGCTCACACAATTGGTCAACAACCCCAACATCGGCTTGCTGATCATCCGGCTGGCAGCCGGCATCATCTTTATCGCGGCGGGCATCCCGAAGTTTGCCGGTGGCGCGGAAAGCCTGAAAGGCGTCGGTTCCAGTATGGCGATCTTCGGCATTGATTTCGCACCCTTGTTGTGGGGCGGCATGGCGGCCACGGCAGAGCTGGTTGGCGGGCTGCTGATTATTCTTGGCGTGTGCACGCGCATCTCCTCCTTCTTCCTCTTTTTTACGATGGTGGTTGCCGCGGCTGTTAAAATAAACGGCGGCGGAGACATCATCAAGGAAGCCGGTTACCCAATCGTGCTGGCCGCGGTTTCGCTGGGTTTGGTGTTCACCGGCTCGGGCAAGTTTGCGGTGAAGGAAGGCTCGGTTTAAGCTTTTGCCGTTTGTTTGTTGCTGATTTTTAGTATGAGGAATTGCTTGATGCTGAGCATCTGACTGTCTTACGGTAGTTCATGCTTAGAGCACTGACTATCTTCCTTTTGTTTGCCTCCAGTTTGGCTGCAAGCGATCTGCGCGAGTTTACCAGCACGGATGGCAAAACGCTGAAGGCGAGTGTGGTGAACTATGACCAGCAAAGCGGCGAAGTAACGATTCGCCTGGAGGATAATCGCACCTTTAAAGTGCCGGTTGATCGATTCAGTGAAGATGATCAGACCTATCTGAAAGAATGGCGCATGGAGTATGACCGAAGCTTTGCCAGCGTGCGGGTTGGCGGACACACGATTCGTGGACATAAGTTCGCCTTTATCTTTTGTGGAGATTTTGAGCCGATCAAGCGCGATCAGTTGCGTGACGATATGAGGCGCTGCTTCGATAGTATGGATGACGTCGTTGAGTTTAATCTCTATGCAGACTTAAATAACTCCAAGCCGCTCTGGAAAGGATTAAGGCCTCACTCTGATGAAGACCAAGAGGCCGCCCTGCAATGGATTGAGCGTAATCGATTTGGCTTCAGTGACGACATGAATGCTTACAATAAAGCGGTTAAAGACGGAGCCGAGCATATCGTATTGATCACGACAGTGGGCTTAGGCCAGCGTTCTCACATGCTGAAGCGAATGAAAAACCTGACGCCGAACAATGGTGAAAATCCGCTGGTGGTACACGTGGTCCACTACGGTAAAGGTGTCCACTCCTCTTCTCTTCAAGAGCTAGCGCGCGACTTTGGAGGCACTTTTTCTATCCGCTAGCGGGCCTTTGCGGGCACGGGCTCGATCTGGCCGCGTTCGCGCTCTTCCTGGAGGCGGAGCTGGCCACAGGCCGCGTTGATGTCGTGGCCTTTTTCGCGGCGAAGCGTGGCTGAGACACCGGCGTCGTGAAGAATTTGCACGAAGGCCTCCTGCTGGTCGATGCTGGGGCGAATCCAGTCCAGGCCCTGCACGGTGTTGTAGGGGATCAGGTTGACGTGGGCGTGCAGGTCGCGGGCGATCTTGGCGAGTTCACGGGCTTGGTCGAGTGAGTCATTGATGTCCTGGATCAGGATGAATTCCAGTGTGATCATCCGGCCGTGCTTTTCGGAAAAAGCTTTGGCGGCGGGGAGCAATTCCTTGAGCGGCCACTTGCGGTTGACGGGCATGATCTGCTCGCGGACCTCATCCGTTGCGCCATGCAGGGACAGAGCGAGGCGGAAGCCCATCGTCTCTTCGGCAAGGTCATAGATGCGCGGGACCAGGCCAGAGGTGGAAATCGTGATGCGGCGCGCGCCGAAGTTGAGCCCCCAGTCGGCATTGAGGATCGTCAGCGCGCGCATGAGCGCCTCGTAATTGGCGAGCGGCTCGCCCATGCCCATCACGACGAGGTTGTCAAAGCTGGCCAGCTCTTCACTCGCGCGCGGCGTGTTGGGGTCTTCGCGGCGGCAGACTTCGATCAGCTGCGCCACGATCTCGCCCGCGTGCAAATCCCGCTTCCAGCCGGCCAGGCCGCTCGCGCAAAACTTACAACCATACGCGCAGCCAACCTGCGTGCTGATGCAGATCGTTTTGCGGGACTTGTCCTGCCCGACGCCTTTTTGCGGCGCGCGGATGATCACGGTTTCGATCAGCGAACGGTCACCAAGTTGGAGGAGTAGCTTATCCGTCACGTCGCCCGAGCGCTTGTCGAGCACGGGCGTGGCGGGGGCAAATTCAAAAGTGTCGGTCAGCCAGGCGCGCAGTGGTTTGCTGAGGTTAGTCATGTCCTCGGGTGAGCTGGCGCGCTTCTTGTAGAGCCAGTCCATGATCTGCCCGGCGCGAAATGGCTTCTCACCATTGGCCGCCAATCGCTCGCGCAGCGACTCCAGCGTCTCTCCGTAAATGAATGGTTTCTCGGGCGTGTATTTCATGGGTGTCTAATCGACCAAGCGAAGCAGCCCTCGCCGCCGCTGGCAAGTGAGAAGGGTGGGGCAATGCGCACGGGTGATGAAAATAGCTTACTGGTTTAAATGGTTAACTATCTGGGGCGATGGGCTTGGTTGCAGATTGCTTTACCGGAGGCGGCGTTCTCCATTTACTGGAGTTTCGATTGCTTGCCGGGGCGGCGGCGAGGTGTTAAAACCATGCGTCGTCACTGCACCGTGTTTGTCGAAATCCCTGATCGCCCCCAATTCCATTTAACCGTGCAAAAAACTCCGAATACCGTTTGTTCAATGAACTCCGCCTCCTCGTATCGAGCGGGCTCACGCCTGATGTTCGGGCTGCTTGCGCTGCTCGGTAGTTGCTTTATCGCTGGTTGCGGCGATCGGCAAAATGGCAGCGCCGCAGACCAATCGGGCGCGAGTGAAACACCGTCCCAGTCCGCGACCATTGAGTCCGCAAAGGCACCCGTTGCCACGCAGATCCTTTACGTGTCAAACGACGGCGACGATGCGGCGACCGGTGCCAAGGATGCGCCATTGGCCACGATCCAGGCAGCCATCGATCGCGTGAAGGCCGGTGGAGAGATTCGCGTGCAGCCGGGCGTTTACCGCGAGCGGTTGGTCATCAGCGAAGGCGGAACTGTCGAGCAGCCGATCCGGATCGTGGGCGAAGCCGGTGCCGTGATTGATGGCAGCGTTCCAGTCGACGTGAAGTGGGAGGAAGCCGCTGATATTGGCCCGGGAGTCTGGCTAACGCGCATGCCTTTTGACCCGCGTTGCGTTACGGTGGATGGCCAGTTTTTTACTCTGCTCAATCAACAGCGCGTCACCGCCAAGAGCGGTGCCAAACCTGAGTGGCAGTGGACCACGATTTTCCGGGAAGGCATCAACGCGAAGGGACGCGGCGCGACCTGGGATGGTATCAATGGCCTGGGCTTTTACCTGACCGATGGGGACCGCTTTTACGTGCGATTGAAGGACCAGGCGAACCCGGCAGAGGCGACGTTTACCTTCTCGCCCAACGAGCCAGCGGTTAAGGTGAGTGGCGCGTCCTATGTGGAGATCAGTGGTTTCGAGATTCGCAATACGCCGCTGGGCGTGGGGGTGGTCAACGCCAGCCACGTGGTCGTGGACGGATGCCGCATCGGGCCAACTCGCGATGGCGTGCGCTTCGGGCATGGGAGCCGCGACTGCACCGTGCGCTACTGTGAGATTTTTCAAAACCCCTACAGCAACTACCTGCCCAAAGAAAATTCCTGGGAGACCTGGACCGCGCACAAGCGGGGTGGCTGGTATGACATGCGGGGCGTCATGATCGACCAGACTCTCGGCGGGCACGAGATTCACGATAACCACATTCACGATCAATGGGATGGCATCAGCAGCACCGGTTGGGACCACTGGCGCTCAACGGCCGAGGAGCGCATGGGCTGGACGCAGTACAACCAAAACCTGAACATCCACCACAAC
This sequence comes from Cerasicoccus sp. TK19100, assembly GCF_027257155.1. NCBI lineage: Bacteria > Pseudomonadati > Verrucomicrobiota > Opitutia > Puniceicoccales > Cerasicoccaceae > Cerasicoccus > Cerasicoccus fimbriatus. The sequence goes on along the minus strand of NZ_JAPWDU010000008.1, from coordinate 175,531 downwards.
CTGATCGAGGACATGAACGACGATTCGCTGGAGCCCAACAGCGCGGAGATCAACGGCCAGTGGCATGACAACCTCGTCTTGCGTTCGCGCTGCGCCTTGCGCGTTAAGGTGATCGATGTCGGCCCGCTTTATCTGTATCGTAATCTCTTTGCCGACAATCGCGAGGACATCCGTTTCTACGGCGAGCTGGAGCTGAACCCGGCCGAGGTTTACATTTACCACAACACCAGCACCGCCCGGACCGCGATCATGAGCAACAAGGTGCGCGGCATCGGCACGCCCAATTACCACGTCTATAATAACCTGTTTTACGCCGGGCGCTGGTGGGGCAACACGGGCGAGTCCGTCGACCCCAACTGGACCGGCGATTACAATGTCTTTGTGCGCCAGCCCGACAGCTCTTCGTGGGATGCTTCCAAGGCCTTGGCCGAAAAGCTTTCCATGGATGTCCACAGCCGCTGGGTGGAAGACGACCAGTTGCCGTTCGTCTCACTGGAGCCGCTGGACCTCGCCTTGACTGAGCAAAGCCCGGCTCGCGGTGCGGGCATCGACCTCAAGAGTGTCTTTGGTCGGGACTTGCCCGGCTTCGAAGCGGACATCGCCAATCCAGCGTTACGACCGGATGCCGGCGCGCTGCCCTACGGCCAGCCAATGCCGACGATCCCGCGCCCACGCGCTGGCGAATAGCGTCGTTTTTTCATCGGTATCTCTAACCGCTAACATGCAGTGGTCCCAACGCCGCAAATCTCGCAGTCGATTGTCCGAACCCTTGTCCACGGGGACTACACGTCAAGCACACCAGAACTTTTCTCTTCGTTCTGAGATACCGAGTATGGCTAGGGGGGCACTTTCACATTCGTAGTGAATCTGTGCGCCGTTGATGCTGGCGAATTGTGCGCTAGTATCAATGGGTAAGTATCTGGCCAAGGCCCCGGGCATCAAGTTTGGGGAGCTCTGGTAACTCAATGTGGCTTGCCGGATTTCTTGAGTTGGATTGAGCTGCTAGGAGTGTTCCGTTGCGTTGAAGTGGAGCACGGGTATCTCGGGCGCACCCTGAATGCGATACCACTGCCTGACATCTTCATGGCCGAAGATGTGACCGCGCTGAATTTCGAAATACACCTGCTCGGGCACGATGAACGAGTATGTCTCGCGAGTCGCTTCGCCAAGGCAGATGAGATGATACTGTTGCTTACTTTGGACCAAGCCTCCGTTGACCTTATATGTCCTGGGCGGAAAGATGCGTTTATCCATGATCGCCCAGCGCTGCGGAACCATATCAAAGGGCAAGACAGACAGTATTACTTGTCTTGGCCGGTTGTCGTTGCTCCCAAACACGAGGAAGCCCGCAAAAGCCAAGAGTATGATAACCAGCAGTGCATTGACGATTTTCATTTCGCGCCCATTGAACGGGACGATGTCTATACTGCAAGATGTTTAGTGCTTTGATTTATGATTAAAGGTGAGGGTATAATTTTTACTTCATGCTTCGAAAACTTCACGCTCTCGCTGGCGCAGAATCAGGCGGATGACATCGAGGGCTTTGTCGGGGGACGTGCCGTTTTGGCGATTTTGCTCAGCGATTTGGAATGCAATGCGCCACTGCGCGATGAGCGTTTGCCAACCGAAGAATACGGAGTGCTGCGGGTCGTAGATCCAGGTGGCTTCGGAGGAAACGCCGTTAAGCTCGATAACGCGAAACTCGCCGCGTTGCAGCGCTTCCTCGTTTTCCGCGCGGACGTCGTAGCGGCCAAAGTAGAAGCCCTCGTAGTGCTGGCTTACTTCGTCGATCGCGGTGCTGAGCGCGGGCGTGATCAAGTGGGAGCCATCGAGAAACAGCGAGCCGCGGCAATGAGTACCGAGGTCGGCGACGGTGTATTGCTCGCCTTCGGCAGGGACATCGTTCAGGTGCTTGATGTGCTTCTTCAGAAAGTGTGGTGCCATGCAGACGGCCCTGTCGTCGGCAAGAATCAGGTGGCGCAGTGAGTGCTTGCCATCGCCGGTTACGCTCGTGAATCGTTTGTCGGTGATGCCCCAGGTGACGCCGGTTTGTTCGTTGGGCAGGCGGTAATAAAACACGCCGAACTCCCGGCCGGGGAGGAACTCTTGCGCAATGACGGGCAGCTTACAGCGCGTTAAATAATCACCGGCCTGGGCGTGGTCTTTGATGATCTTGACGCCCTCGCCGCGCTGGCCGATGTCGGGCTTGAGCGCGATGGGGTAGGTGAGTTGTTGGTCGCTGAGAAATGCTTCGAACTGAGCGAGCCGCGATTCGAGCGGTGCTGGCGCGAGCAGGATCCACCGGCCAATCACATCGCCCGCGCCAGCGAGGCCGCGCAGGATGTCGGCCTTGGATTCTTCGACAAAGCCACCCATCGGCATCGCTGGGTTGACGGCGGTGAAGAGCGCCAGGCGACGATGCTTCACGCCCTTGAAAAGCACGTAAGCAATGACCGGTGGGTACACGGCCCAGAACGGCCAGAACTCCCACTGTGTCGTGCGCCGCCATTTGCCGAGCATCAGGCGGCGGCCCTCCCAGGTCATCAGGGGCGTAATTAACTTTGTGATGCAAAGCATCCCGAAAATAAACGCGAGGAAGAGCAGGGGTGCCCACTTTTCAAAACGGCCAAAGAAGTCGAGGAACTGTTGGCCGAGGAACATCGACGCGCCGACAAGAATCGGAGTCCAGATGACGGCCGCGAGCATCAGGTAAAACGTAAATTGACCAAAGGGCGCGCGCAGCACGCCCGCAGCAAAATAGGTGGGCAGCCGCGAGCCGGGAATGAATCGCGTGAGCAAAATCAACGCCGGGCCGCGCCGCTTGAACCACTCTTCGGCGGCTTCGAGGTCCTGCTCTTTGAGGAACCACTTCATCGGCGCGCGATGGAGAGACGGGTGCCCGAGCCAGCGGCCCAGCGCGTAGAGCCCGACGTCTCCGAGGAAGATGCCGAGCAAGCTCGCAATGGTGGCCGACCAGAAATCGATCACGCCCTGCGAGGCAAGGATACCAGCAGCGATGCAAGAGAGGTCTTCCGAAATAAACGAACCCAGGATCAGCACGACGAAGTAAAACACGAGCGCGCCGCCACGGGCGGGGGCGGGCGGCGGAGCGTTTTCCTTGGCGGCGGCGAGTTGCTCGGGGCTGAGTTGGTTGCGCAGGGTTGCCTCGCCGCGTTCGACCTGGCCGACGAATTCGCCAATGCGGTTTGCTGTCCACGCCTCGTGCGTGAAGGGGATCATGTGGCCCTCGTCGGGTAAGGTTTGCAGCGAGGCTTGGGGCACCAATCGGGCGTGTTCGGTGGCCGCGGCAAAGGGGACCATGGCGTCCTTTTCGCCGTGAAGAATCAGCATCGGGCCGTCGTAATTTTCGAGCAAGCCGCGGAGGGGGCGCTGGTCGGTGTCGGTGAAATTGCGCGCGTAGGCAACATTCAGCAGCCCATGATCCATGGTGCCAAAGTGCGGGAAAAAGTTTTGTAGCGACCAGAGCCCGAGCCACTGCGCGGAGTAGAGCGCGTGGTTTAGCGTGTAGTCGCCCAGCAACTCCAGCTCCTGCACACCGATGGCGGACAGCATGGTGAGCGAGGCAACCTGCTGGGGCGCGAGGTCGGCCAGGTGGAGAATCACGCCGCCGCCCTGACTGTAGCCGACGACGTGGGCCTGCTCGATGTCGAGCATCGTCAGCAGGTCGCGCACATTGTAGGCGTGGGCTTCAACGGAGTGGTCGGCTACGTTGATCGTCGATCCGCCGAAGCCGGGCAAGTCGGGCACGATAAGGCGATACTTTCCTCGCAATTCGCTGATCAACTGGTCCATTGCCCGCGAGCCCATTGGGCTACCGTGGATGATGACCACTGTCGGCGCATCGGAATCGTTGGCTGGCAAGTCGCGGTAGGCGATTTGGATGTCGCGGCCTGTGGGTTGTGTATCGTTGTATTCGGGCAGCGTTATGCGCTGCTGCTCGGGCAGGAGTTCGCCCTCGGCCGGGAGTTGCCAACGCACCAGCGTCGACGCCGCCAACAGCATTAAAAACGCGATCAAGAACCAGCGCCGAATTGGGTGTTTGGCGGCCATTAAAAAAGGGTAGGGCGCAGTCTCCAGACAAGCCGCCACGTTGGAGTGAAAAACGTAGTCAACTGGACGCGGCGGCTTGTCTGGAGACTGCGCCCTACCTTGAGAGTCGTCGTCATGACGCTGGTTAGGCGACGCAGGCTTGGCGGCGGGGCAACTGGTGGCGGTGCGCGCGGTCGAATTGAAAGGCACCCGGAATGCGGGGCGCATATTCGAGCGTGATCGTTTCGTGATCCACCATCACGTGCGAAAGGCTGACGGTGCTGGCGTCACTGCGGGACATAAAGACGGAGTGCGCCGCGGTCTCCGGCGCGAAGTGCTCGTGGAAGGCGCGCAGGTCGTCGGGCGTGGGATCGCCGCCACGCAGGCGAATCAGCTCACCGAAGCGTCGGCGTCGACTGCGCAGGACTTCGTCGGGCAAGTGGCTGGACGAAGTGAAGGGCTGCGGCTGGGTAACCTGCTTTTGCGACAGGCAACGGGTGTCCCAGGTAAACGTTTGGCCGGCGTGGCCGGGCTGGACGGCGATGAGTAAGAACGCTTCGTAGCGGCAGAGGTCCGCGCCGGCGATGCGGCTTTTTACCTCGGCGATGTCCCGGCAGTCGGCAAAGCTGCGGACGAGCCGCCCCCGGCTGATGCGGTGAGCGCCGGGGCTGCGCGGGTTGTCCGGATATTGGTTGATCAGGCAGATGGTCAGGCCAAATTCATTGACGAGTAGCCAAGTGCCGCCGCCGGTAGGATCGAGCGGTGCGAGGTAGCGAATGCCATTGAGCAGTTCTTCGCGTGGTGGCAGGCCGAGGTCACGCGTCTTGAGCTCGTCGCGGTTAAAAAACAGCTCGTAGCCGTCTGCGCCGTTCCACCAAGTCGCCGTGCACATGCCTTACTCCGCGAGCTGGTGTTTGAGCGTGGACGGAGCGACGCCAAACTCGGCTGGCGTCTCGCAGCCCTGGATGCGGCGAATGGTGCTGATCAGCGCATAGTGGTGCACCGTATGGCTCAGCAAAAATTGCAATTCTCGCCGCACGGTGGAGTGCGCCGGGGTGGGGATCGCGGCACCGGAGTCCATCATCACAGTGACGGGTTTTTCCAGATCGGCCTCGCTGATGGTCGCCAGTTCCTTGGCCAGGTCCTCCAGTGCGTCGCTGGCGTAGGCGACATCGGTTTCCAGCCGCGAGTCGCGGGCGCGGGCGTCGTAGTCGATATTGCCGCTGGCGAGGCCCCGCAGGAAACAATAGGCGTGGTCGATATTGTGCCGCAGATGCTGGCCAATTGAGCTGCCAAAGCACAGCGTTTGGCCCTCGGAAAACGCGGCGTCGCCCAACTCCACTAGCAGCGTGACGCCTTGTCGCAAGCAGGCGATGTTGTCATCTACAATTTCTGGCATAATGTCTACGTTCGAGCTTGAGACGTCGGCCGCTGCAAATCCTTACAGAAACTTCTCTGTCCAAGGTGTGTTGAGCGCAACCATTGCCAAATAATATGCTTTTCGCCAACACCATTTTTGTATGATCTTCACGGTCATGGGACACCCCTTTAAACCCGGACAAACCATTCTCTTTCAAGGCGACAGCATTACTGACTGTGGTCGCGACCGTACCAACGTTAACTGCTACGGGCACGGCTACGTGCGCATCGTGGCCTCGCTGCTCGCCTCGCGCTATCCCGAGGCGAACCTGAAGTTCATCAACAAAGGCATTTCGGGCAACCGCGTGAAGGACCTCGCGGCCCGCTGGGACGAGGATTGCATCGATTTAAAGCCCGACTGGCTCTCGATCCTGATCGGCGTCAACGACTGCTGGCGCGCCTTCGACCAGAACGATCCGACCAGCGCCGAGCAATACGAGGAGGGCTACCGCGGCATCCTCGACCGCGTAAAAGACAAGGTTGAGCAGCTCATCATCTGCGAGCCGTTCCTGCTGCCGATCCCTGAAGACCGCAAGGCGTGGCGGGCCGATTTGGACCCGAAAATCCATGTCGCCCGTGAGTTGGCCCGTGAATATAAGGCGATATTTGTCCCGTTTGACGGCGTTTTTGCCCAGGCTGCCACCCGTCAGGAAATGGCCTATTGGGCGCATGACGGCGTGCACCCAAGCCCGGCTGGTCACGGATTAATGGCCAAGACCTGGCTGCAGGCGGCTCGCGTTTAATCGCGCTGGTGGTGGTTTTTCGCGTTGACCGTCGGTTGATCACCGCGCCATACTGCGCGACTTTGCTATGGAAGCTGAAAAACGCAAATTGGTAACTCCGCTCGGCGCCCTCATTGATGTGGTCGTCTGTGGCGTGGTGTTTTTATTCTTCTTTTTCGTCGTGATTCCGCCGCACGTGCCTTTCTACGAGGCTGGCTGGCGTTTCTTTTTCACGGCCTATACGTCTTTGGTCATGGCGGGATTCGCCTGGCTGGCGCTTTGCCTGTTCCGCGTGACGCGCGTTGACCAGATGCTGCGCAAGAAGGGTGCCTAAGCGGGCCCTCATCTCGCGGGGCGGGGGACTGTGTCGGCGGGATGGTCGTTTGAATTTTGATCTCTAACCAGAACCACTCTCACTATGTCTAATATCCCGGCCGACCTTAAATACACCGAAGAACACGAATGGCTGCGCGCAGAAGATGACGGCGCGACCATCGGCATCACCGATCACGCGCAAACCAGCCTGGGTGACATCACCTTTGTCGAGCTGCCCGCCGTGGGCGATGTGATCGAAAAGGGCGAAACCTTTGGCACGGTCGAATCCGTCAAGGCCGCATCCGATCTCTACGCGCCCGTCAGCGGCGAGGTGGTCGCGATCAACGAAGCCCTCGACGGCGAGCCCGAGCTGGTCAACAGCGACCCTTACGGCGAAGGCTGGATGATCAAGGTGAAGATCGACGACTCCGAAGCGCCTGCGCTGCTAGATGCCGAGGCTTACGCCAAGATTTGCGAGTAAGATAATTTAAACAGGAAGATCGGGAAGAGCGGGAAGTTTCGATGCAGTTGACTTTCCGTTCTTCCCGATCTTTCTGTTTTCAAAAAACCACTTTAAGCCATGAGCGACTGGATCGAAGTAAAGCCCTTTGAGGAAATTCTCTACCACAAGCTGCCCGGCGAGGGCATTGCCAAGGTAACCATCAACCGCCCGCATCGCCGCAACGCTTTCACGCCCGATACGGTGATGGAAATGATCGAGGCCTTCACCGATGCGCGCGAAGACCCCGAGATCGGCTGCGTGCTGCTCTGTGGCCAGAACCCGCAGACCGATGGCAAATACGCCTTTTGCTCCGGCGGCGACCAGAAGATCCGCGGCGACAAGGCCGGTGGCTATCAGGGCAAGGACGGCGTGCCGCGCCTCAATGTGCTCGATTTACAAAAGCTGATCCGCTCCATGCCGAAGGTGGTGATCGCGCTCGTCGCCGGTTATGCGATCGGCGGCGGCCATGTGCTCCACGTGGTCTGCGACATGACGATTGCGGCGGACAACGCCGTGTTCGGCCAGACCGGCCCCAAGGTCGGCAGCTTCGACGGCGGCTTCGGTTCCAGTTATTTGGCGCGCAGCGTCGGCCAAAAGAAGGCCCGCGAAATTTGGTATCTCTGCCGTCAATACGACGCGCAGGAAGCGCTCGACATGGGCCTCGTGAACAAGGTCGTGCCGGTCGATCAGCTCGAAGCCGAGGGCATTGCCTGGGCGCGCGACGTGATGCAGCACAGCCCCTTGGCCATCCGTTGCCTCAAGAGCGCATTCAACGCCGAGCTCGACGGACAGGCCGGCATCCAGGAGCTCGCCGGCAACGCGACGCTGCTCTATTACCTGACCGAGCAGGGCGAGGAGGGCCACCAGTCTTACGTCAACAAGCGCAAACCCGACTTTAAAAAGTATCCCTGGCTGCCGTAGTCTTATAGGAATAATTGCCTTTAAATTAAATTGTTCCTATCATAAATTGTAAGCATTCTCACATCATTAGATGAAGGCTTACATCGTTAAATTCTGGCTGCGCCTACAATCCATCCCTGACTTTCTAAGGGAGCTTGTCGTTGTGTGCTGGTTGCTTGGACCTATCGCAGTTTTTGCCTCAATGAGTCCGCTCTCTCAGGTGGACTCCGGACGGCAGATAAACGCTCAAGAACTTTGGTCAACCGGATACGGCGCTGTATTCTGCGCTATGGGTATCGGGATGATCATCCTGGGTAGCTTGATTTACAGTGCTTTGCCTTGGACCCGGCATGTATTGTTGGGAGCCGTTATTTGTATCTGTCTTTTCGGTTTTTGGGACCCAAAATTCGAGGATGTGCCCGGAAGTGTTTTGGCCTTTATGGTTTTGATTGCAGTGGCTATTGCGGTTTGGAATTTATATCTGAGGAGGGATGTTGTAGCTTATTTTAGGCAAGAGCACCCAGCTCAACGACCACGAGCTAAGTGGTAGTTCTATCCGCCTAAGATTGGCTACATCACCCGATCCACCAAGGTCTCGCCTTGTTCGAAGCGGCGCAGGTTGTCGATAAAATGGCGCACCAGCGTCATGTGTTCGCCGTGATGACCGCCGGCAATGTGCGGTGTGATGTGGCAATTTGGTAAAGACAGCAGCATGTGCCCGCGCGGTAAGGGCTCAGGGGTGGTGACGTCCAGCCAGGCGGCTTTGAGTTTCTTGAACAACAGAAACTCTGCCAGCGCATCCTGGTCGACAGTGGCGCCGCGGCCAATGTTGTAAAACACTGCGCCGTATTTCATCGTGGCGAAGCTGCGGGCGTTAAAGAAGTGGCGCGTGGCATCGCTTTCGGGGAGGATGTTGATCACGTGATCGGCGGAGGCCAGTGCGAAGGGATACTCCTTCTCGGTGACCATGGGGATGCCTTCGTCGCCGCGTGGACGCCGCCGGTAGCCTTTTATCTGCATGCCCAGCGGCTGCAGCAGCTCGACCAACCGACGGCCAATCGCACCGTGGCCAACGATCAGCACGCTGTCGCCTTCGAGTAAGGTCGAGCGCGCCCGGATGTCTGGCCAGCCAGGGCTGGAGTGCGCGACCTGGGTCTGCAGCGCCTCGGGCAGTTTGCGGGCCTCGGCGAGCATGAAGCTAAAGGCGTGGAGTGCGCAGGCGCGGTTAAACACCGTGGCGCTGTGGGTGACGGCCGTTTGCCGTTCCTGCATCAGGGTGCGGAACGCGTCGTTATCGTAGCGCGTCATCCCGGATGAGCTGATGCTGAGCCAGCGAAGGTTGGTCGCTTGTTGGACTGACTCGACGCTCGGCTGACCAAAGGCGATATCCGCCGTCTGAAATTGCGGGTCCGGCTCTGGCTTGGCGAGCACCGACGTCATCGGCTGCAATGGGAAAATCAACTCGTGCTCGCCAACGTTGTTTTCCAACCACTGGCGAGCATCGGGGGGCATCTTGAAGTCCACATAAATGCGCAAACTCATTGCGGCAATTTACGGGCCACCCGGTCCGGGTCAAACTCGCTTCGTCGCTTTCAGTAAAAGTCGCCCTTTCTGGATGGGCAGTTTAAAAATGCCTTTGCCTCTTGCGGACAACGGCTCGCCTGTCTCATCCAATACGTCCAATAATTTCCCGGCGGTTTAGGCTAAGCTCTCAAACTGAGCCTGCACGCTTTGTGTGAATTTCGTGAGGTAGCGGTTCACGTATTCAGCGGGTGAGAGATCGTCGTCCTCAATGAGTGGCGTTAGGTCGAGCGCGAAGGCGACGCGGTTGTGTTGGTCGACCGAGTGGGAATCGAAGAACGTCGCGTTAGCTAGGCGACGACCTTCCACCGCTAGGTCGTAGCGTTTGCCTCCGGAGATTTGTGAATCAAACACGCCGTTGAGCGACGCGGCGAGGTTCGGGTGCTTGCTCAGCGGGAGAATGGTTTTATCCTCGTCGTTCAGCCAATCAAGGGAACGCCACACTTCGCAGCCAATCAGTTGCTTGGGACGTGCTTCTTTGGGCAACGCTCGGATCGCTGCCACTGTTGCCAGAAACACGCCGATGTGTGTCGCGTGCTTGTCAGCGGGGTTGTGCGTGTAAACACAGTCTGGTCGCGCGGTTTCGAGAATGCGTTTTAAGTCGTCGATCACGGGCTGACGCAGGGCACCTTGTTTGCAGGTGCTACTGGGATGCGCAAGCTGAGCGATGAAGCTGTATTGGCCGATGATGGCAGCGGTGTTTTGTTCCTGCACGCGCACTTGCTTCATCTGCTCATCGGTGAAGTCGGCGTAGGGGCCGGTGCGCGCGCTGCCTGCGCCGTCGGTGCAGGTGACGCCGCCAAACCACTGGTCATCGCGCTGAAAGCACTGCAAAATTCCGTGCAGTGCCATGAACTCCAAGTCGTCCTGATGGGCACCGATGCCCAGGTGCGTGGTGCGGGAAATGGCTTCACTGCCAAGTGCTTCGTCGGGGATGAACAGCTCGGCTTGTTCGTGGGAAAGAGGGATCATCATTTAGGCTTGAATGGTTGGCAAACTGGCGGCGGCAATGGCCTGACCGTGGCGTTTCATTTTTTCGTCGGGCGTGCTGATTTTGATCTGCGCCGCGAGCTCTGGATGCTCCTGCTCCAGCACGTGTTGAGACTTATCGAGGAGGCGTTGTCCGCCTTCGCCTGAGCTCACGCGACCGAGGAACAAGATGTGGCGGTAGTCATAAAAGTCGGCGTAGTGCGCGAGCGCGTAGCCGAAGTAAACCCCGATGGTGTCGTAGATGTTGGCGGCGCGTTCGTCCCCCGTCTTCATCGCAGCTTGAACGGCTTCGAGCTTTTCCGGGAGTTTTAGGTGGTCGTCGATGTCCAAGCCGGAAGCCGGGATTAAGCGGGCAACGGCTTGCTGGGAGAAATACTGCACGCCGCAACCACCGTCGCCGCTCCACTCATCGATGGGCGCATTGATCCGGTAATCGATCGGCGCAAAGGCGAGTTCGTTCAGCCAGCCGAGGACTTCGCCTTGGGTGTCAACATACCCGGCCGCGAGGCTGGTGCCCATCGAAATGCCGAGCACTGCGTTGTCACCGAGTGACATCGAGCCGGCCAGTGCGGTGACGTCGCCGTCGTTGGCGACTACAAGCGGGACCTGCCATTCGTCGGCTAATTGCTTGAAAATGCCGCGGATCGAACGGTCGAAGTTTTCCGGATTCACCCCGCGAAAGAGCGAGGCCACGCGTGGCTCGTTGGCAATGTAAATACCGGCAGCGCTTCCGCCGATGGCGTCGACGCGGGGTAGGTGCTTGGCGGCGAGTTGCAAGCTGTCGCGAATGCCTGCCAAATGATACGCCGGGTCTTCCTGGAAATACGGATCCCACTTCACCTCCTCGGAGTAAACGACTTCGCCGTCGATCAGCGCTGCGCATTTGCGGTCACTTCCGCCGAGATCGAAGCCGATCCGGCAACCGTCGAGCTTGCGCGCATTGCTGGGTTTCGAGCTCGTGCCATGGTTCGCCGGAGCTTCGCCGATCTCGATACTGAGCGCCTCGCCAAAGCAAGTATTGCCCATGAACTCGTGGTCGAAGGCGCGCTTGCCATCGGCGCAGTAAGTCTGCCGAAGCATCGCGGTGATTTCGCGGGCACCGTTGATATAAATGCAACTGCCGCCCCAGGCCCAGAGAAGGAATTTTACCAACCGCTCAGCGTATAGCCAATTGATCTCCGCGTTTTGCGGCGTGTCTGGCAGCATGATTGTGTCGAAGGACCAGGCTTCTCCGGTTGGACGCGTGATAGTAAAGCGGACCTCACGCATGCCGGAAGACTGCCTTGCCAGCTCGCGGTAGCGGCGATTCCACAGCGAGGCCGGCATGAACCCGGGGTCGAGCGCGGGCGTGATTTTGGACTGAATGGAGAGGGGGTTAAGCATGGGGTTCGAACCGTTTGAAGCATTCGATGGCTTCGTATTCAGATAGTCCAAGTTGGTCATAGTAATTTGCGGTGGTGCGGTTTAACTCGCTGGCGAGATTCCAAGAATTTTCGCTTTGTCGGGAAGCTGACGGCGACTGGCTGCGCTGAGTCTGGTGTTGGTAGATGCCCTTGATTTTAAATTCCAACTCATCCGGAGAGAGAGGCACGGCCATGTCGATCTCATGCATTTCCCATTCCGCGCCCGGACCGCGATAGAGCCAGAAAAGGCAATCTTTGAGCCAGGCGCTGTCTTTGCATTTCTTGAGGGCGGACAGCAGGACATCGAAGCAAAGTGCTGGCGAGGAAAGCGGGTCCTGGCCCAAGCCAGTGGTAAAAATTTGGTGCGGTTGAATTTCCTCCAGCAGCTTTACCATGGCGGCCACATCTGCCTCGTCGGTTTTAAAGCGGCGGTAGCGGCCATTCTCGTAGAAGGGCAGATCGAGGAAGCGCAGTTGCTCTGGCGCGAGCTCCAACTGGCGGGCGGATGAGCGTGCTTCGCCGCGGCGAATGAGGCCCTTTAGCTGGCGTAGCTCCGGCGTGTCTTCGCCAAGCAGACCCTTTTCGTTGAGTTGTTGCTCTAACAGACGGGCGTGCTTTACCTCGGTATCGTCCTGGATGCTCTCGCCCATTTCGTTGATGAGCTCAATGGCGCGTCGGGCGTCGGGATCGGGCACTGCGAGGTTACCGGAGGTCATGTAGGCGACGGTGACATCGTGCCCCTGGTTGGCCAGCCGGTGAATAACGCCGCCGAGGCAAAATACGTCGTCCGTCGGCTCGGGGCTGAGCACCAGGCTTCGCTTGGGAAATGGCGAGGCGCGCTCGGGACGGTTGGAGTCGTCGGCGTTGGGTTTGCCACCCGGCCAACCAGTGATGGTGTGTTGGGTGACGTTGAAGATGTCGATGTTCAGATTGTAGGCGGAGCCCTTCTCGGTGAGCAGGTCGGCCATGCCATTTTCAGTGTAATCTTCGTCGGTGAGCTTGAGCAAGGCCTTGTCGGTTTTGCGCGCCAGCCAAAGCACGGACTTGCGGATCATGGCGCTATCCCATTCCACCGGGCCAACGAGCCATGGGTGGCGTTCGCGGGTGAGGCGGCTGGCGGCGGCCTTGTCGATGCAGAATGTGCAGTTCTTATGCAGCTGTAAAAAACTGGCGGGAATGCTTTCCGTTTGCGGGCCTTCGACGGACTCCGCCAGGACCGGTGCCTTGGACTCGCCCCAGGCCAACAGGAAAACTTTTCGCGCATCGAGGATGGTGCCCACGCCCATCGTGATCGCGTGGCGCGGGACGTTTTCCTCGCCGAGAAAATCGCGAGCGGCGTCGCGGCGGGTCAGCGAGTCCAGCGTGACCAGGCGCGTGCGTGACTCCGGCCCGGAGCCGGGCTCGTTAAAGCCAATGTGGCCGGTGCGACCGATGCCGAGGATTTGAATATCGATGCCGCCAGCGTCGAGAATGGCTTGTTCGTATTGATGGCAGGAGGCGAAGACGTCCGTTCGCGGAGCAAGGCCATCGGGCACATGGGTGTTCTCGGGCTTGATGTCGATGTGGTCGAAGAGTTGGTCCTGCATGAAGCGGCGGTAGCTCTCTGGGTGGTCACCCGAGAGGCCGTAATACTCGTCGAGGTTGAAGGTGATGACGCGCTCGAAGGACAGGCCTTCCTCCTGATGGCGGCGGATCAGCTCGCGGTAAAGGCGCACGGGGGTCGAGCCAGTGGCCAGGCCAAGGACGGTTGGCTTGCCGGCTTCGTTGCGCTGTTGGATCAGTTGGGAAATGGCGTCCGCCACGTAGGCACAAGCCTCGTCGGCAGAAGGGTAAATGCGGGTCGCGATTTGCTCGCGCTGGGTTAATTCGGAAAGGGCACTCTCGCTCATTTATCCAGTGTATCATTTCCTTGAATGTAGATTATTGCCATTATCGGAAATTTATTTGATCATTTCGGCAATTATATGGCTGACGTTGACTTCCCACATAAGCTGCCGACCCCGGAAAATTTCTATCATGGGGTGGGGGAGTCGCTGCGGCCCGTCAGCCAGAATGCGATCGTTTTCATGCGTAACGACCGCGCGTCGCTGCAGCAAACGCACTTTGCCAACCGCTCGCACCATCGCTTTGTTTTCATGCTAGTGCTGGACACGCCCGGCAGCGTGATTGTGGACGGCGCGGAGATTCCGTTGCGCGAGCGCGATGCATATCTCGTGCGACCGTTTCAGTTTCACCACTATTTTAATTTACAAAAAGACGCACTGCGTTGGCTGTTTATTACCTTCGATTTAGCGGAGGCGAGTGCAGGCATTGAAGACATTGAACCGCGTGCCATGCCGCAGGATGAGGCATGCTTGAGCCTGTGGCGAGAGATCGCCGTGTTGTCGCGAAGCAATGAAAGGCAGGCTCGCGAAGAGCTGTTGCCGGTGCTGGATCGCCTCCTCTTGCGGTTTATCCGGCAGGAGCGCGAGCGCCCGATTTTGGCGAAGAAACCTATGGCCAGTTCGTGGGTTCACGAGGCGCAAACACTGGTCCTGCAAGCAATAGTCGAGGGGTGGACGTTGGAGGTCGTTGCGCGAAAAATCGGTTTGTCGGAGCGGCAGTTTCGCAATCGCTTTGAGCAGGAAACCGGCGTGACAATTCGTTATTACCGCGCGAATTATCAACTTCATCAGGCCATGGCACTGATGCGGAGTTCGCGTTTGTCGCTGGCCGAAATCGCAGAGCGTGTTGGTTTCGGCTCGTCGGCGGCTTTCACGCGATTCATTCAACGGGAAATGGGCTGCACACCGAATGAACTGCGCCGCCGCCAGAATTTTAGTTTGGTTTTGCGGTAGGTGTGGCATGCATCGCCTTCTCCGCTAGCTTCGGCAAAAATCATTTCTAACAGGTGCTAGGAAATGTCATGCGTTAGAAGCATTTTGGAATGCCGTGGCGGATGCGGTATTGGCGCGGGGTGGTCTGGTGTTGTGTTTTAAAGAGCTTGTAGAAGTGGCCCAGGTTTTCGAAACCGCAGTCGTGAGCGATGTCGACAATTTCCTTTTGCGTCGTTTCTAACTGCATGGAAGCCCACTTGAGGCGAGCGCGGTTTACGATCTCACGCGGGGTTGTATCGAGCAGGCGTCGGCAATCACGGCTCACGTGTTCGTGGCTGCGGTCGGCGATGCGGACAAACTCCGGCACGCCTCCCACGAAATTCGGCCAAGTTTCGATGCGGCGGATGGCGTGGGTCAGCCAATCAGGCGTCGCGGGGTGGGGCGGCATTTCGCGGTCGTGGTTGTCCAGCATGGCGAGCACGCCGTGCAGGTAGGCGGCGGCGTTGGTTTCGTTCCAGCGACCTGCGGCAAGGTCATTGCCCATTTGGCGGAGGCGTTCGCGTTCGTCGATGGCGATCTGGTATTCGCGTTTCTCGATTGGCTTTAGATCAAAAAAGCAGGCTCTTTCCGCAAAGAAATTAGCCCGAATCTTTTCCCAAATCACGGAAGGGAAAGCGAAGTTGATCAGCCGTATTTTTCCATCTGGCTCCCATGCCGAAAACCCATGTGCATCGTCGGCGCGGACGAGGCAGAAGTATCCCGTTTCCATTAGCCGGCGCTCACTGTTTATCAGGTGGCATCCGCGCCCGCTCTCGATCCAAAAGAATTCGTGATAGTCCTGTGCGTGCACATGCGGCTCGGGGACAAACTGGTAGTTGTAGGCCTCGTATGTGCAGGCGTACGACTTGGGCCAGTCAAAGGTCGAGAGTTTGAACATCAAGCAAGCGTAATAAATTGTCGGTGGTTCGCAAGACTGCTCTGGATGCTTTCTGCTATACTTGTGGCTCTTCTATGCTTCCCAATCACCACCTTCCCCAACTGATCCCCAACCGGGTTAACGCCGCCATTAACCGCCTGTCGAAGTCGATCTGGTATGACCGTCATCCAGTCGATGTCGAAGCCTCGGAGGCACGGCCGGAGCAATTGACCTTAGCCGAGGGGCAACAGCTGACGCGCGCGGAGGTGAAACCTTGTTCGTTTTGGGGCCGGCTATTCGATCAACGCTGGTGCCTGGTGAAGCTGCCCGCCGCCGCCGATGAAAACACCTGGCTGGAGTGGAAAGACCAAGGCGAGGCGACGCTCTATATCGATGGCAAGGCATACTTTGGCTTTAACGTCGCGCATACACGTTGCCGCTTGCCCGCTGGCGTCAGTGAAGTCTGGGTCCAGTCGAGCTGTATTCAAAGCGCGATCTGGCACCCGAATGCGAATGGCATGGATGCGGCAGGGAGCTACTTCGAAAGCGCCTCGGTGATGAAACGAAACGATGAAGCTTGGGAGGCTTACCATGACCTGAAATGCCTTTTCGATTTAGCCATGGATCAGCGAAACCGCGAGAATTCGCAGGTTCCCATCGGCTTGAATGCCGCCGGTCAGCAAGCGCCGGTCGACAAGTTTTCGCCGGTCTACCGCAAGCTGCTCCGTGGTATGGAGAACGCCGTGAACGCGCTGGATCAGCATGGCGTTCCGGCATTGCGTGAAAGTCTGGGCGAGCTCTATCAAGCGATGCGCTCGGATAAGACGTTTGCCAAGTGTGTGCTGACGGGCCACGCGCATTTGGACTTGGTTTGGATTTGGCCGGAGCGCATGGGAGAGCTCAAGGCGATCAATATTTTTGCTACGGCGGACCGGCTCATGGACGAGTATCCGGAATACCGTTTTGCCTACAGTCAGCCGGCGAGCTACGAAGCGGTGGCCCGACGGGAACCGGAGCTTTATGAGCGCGTCAAGGGTCGTATCGGCTCTGGCAAGTGGCAGGCGACCGGTGCAATGTATGTGGAGTCGGATACATTGATTGCCTGCGGTGAGGCATTGTCCCGCAGCTTTACTCTCGGGCAAAGCGGTTTCGAGGCGATCAATGGCACGCCTTCAAAGCTCACTTGGCTGCCGGATGTCTTTGGCTACTCGGCTTGCATGCCGCAGATCATGCGTCAAACGGGCGTAGAATATTTTTTCACAACCAAGATGACTTGGAACGCGATTAACCGCTTTCCTTACAGTAGTTTTATTTGGCGTGGAAGCGACGGCTCAGAGATTCTGGCGCACGTGACGCAAGAGTCTGGCTACGTGACGCACATGGGCATTAATGACGTAAAAGCTCCCATGCACGCGAACCAACAAGCGGACATTCATGACGAATATTTGCTGCCTACCGGTTATGGCGACGGCGGTGGCGGAGCGACGGATGAAATGCTGGAGCGTGCCCGCCGACTGGGCGCACTACCCGGGATGCCGGATGTGGAATGGGATCAGCCGGAAAGCTTCTTCGAGCGACTCAACCAAGTGCGCGACGATCTGCCCGTCTATCAGGGCGAATGCTATTTGGAATATCACCGTGGGACATACACCACACATGGGAATTTGAAAGCGAGCTTCCGCAATCTGGAGCGAGCGATGCAGGTGGCCGAAGCCGTATCGGCGCTAACTGGAAGATCCTGGGACATGGAGACTTCCTGGAAGCGATTGGTCTTTGCGCAGTTCCATGATTATATCCCCGGCAGCTCGGTTTGGGATGTATATTTTGAAGGTCTGCCGGAGCTTGATCAGCATGCCGCAGAGCAGGTGGCTCAGGCAGAGCATGCGCTAGCGACCTCTGGAGATCGCTGCTATTTTAATCCCCATTCGGTGCCAGTTAAAAAGTGGGTGGATGGCCCAAATGGCGCGACGTATATCAGCTTGCCAGCATTGGCTGGTGTGCCGCTTTCCGCCGCTACTGAGGCGCAACCGAAGCCAGTTAAAGCCAACGGGCAAACGGTGTCCAACGGCTTGGTGAAGTTCCATCTGAATGACAATGGCTGGATTGATGAGCTGACTTGGGAAGGGGTAGAGGTACCTTTAACCGGGGCAATTGGGCAACTGATGCTTTACCCGGACCACGCAGCGAATTTTGATGCTTGGGACATCGACCGGCACGTGCTGAATATTGGTGAACTTTGCGATGCAAAGCCCAGCATCTCGCTGATTGATGAAGGCAATCATCAAGTAGGTTTCGCCGTGAAACGTGCGATTGGCAAGGACAGTGAGGCCACGGTTAAATTTATGCTGGAAGCGGGTAGCCCGCTCGTGCATGTCGAAGTGGAGCTGGACTGGCGTGAGCCGGAGACATTGCTCAAGCTACTTTTTCCGACAAAGTATTCGGCGATTAATGCGCGTTTCGGAGCGCCCTTTGGCAGCGTTTTGCGTAGGCAAATTCCGGATGGAGTGTTGTCCGAGGCGCAATGGGAGACGCCCTTTAGCCGTTATTTAGCAGTGTTCGATGAAGGCGAGCGCGAAGGCTTGTTCGTCGTGACGAAGGATAAATACGGCGCCACTGTCCGTGAAGGGGCGGTAGGGCTTAGCTTGGTGCGCAGTCCGCGGGTTACCGGTTATGATTCGCA
Organism: Cerasicoccus sp. TK19100; assembly: GCF_027257155.1. Classification (NCBI taxonomy): domain Bacteria; kingdom Pseudomonadati; phylum Verrucomicrobiota; class Opitutia; order Puniceicoccales; family Cerasicoccaceae; genus Cerasicoccus; species Cerasicoccus fimbriatus. The sequence goes on along the minus strand of NZ_JAPWDU010000008.1, from coordinate 157,237 downwards.
TTCGACGGCGTGGCCGCCGCATTTGACGCGGTTGGATATCAAGTCTCCCTTTAGCGATATGGGTGAGCATCGCATTCAATTGGCGATTGGGCGGTATGACGCAGAACTGCCACGTGAGTGCCAACCGGCGTCTTTAGCTGATACCTTGTTTACGGATCCAGTGGCTTATGTTGGCCAGGGAATCGAATCGCCCATTGAGTTGATCGAGGGTGGGGAAACGCTGATCCCGCACTGGGTAAAACCAACTGTGAACGGTGGCCTCGTGGTGCGCCTTCACGAAGTAGCCGGTCGTCGTGGAAAAGCAAAAATTCAGGTCAGGGACGGGTGGCAGACTTCGTTAACGGACCTTGGTGACAATACCTCCGTTGATTGCGAAGGCACCGTCTCCTTTGGTCCCTATCAGGTGGTCAGTCTGAAGCTGACGAGATAGGAGAACTGGCGTCAGCTGCTACTGCAGCTTTCGCCTTCCAGCAAGGCTCCTTCCGGTGAAAATGCATCCAGCTTCGTCCCGGCTAAAAACTGATACATCTGATCCGTCAGCGCTACGAGCTGATCATGCAGTGGGCAGGGGGCTCCGTTGCCGCACCAATCCGGCCCAAACGGGCACAGGCTCCGGTCTTCGACTTTCTCAAAAAGCGAAACAATTTCCAGCAGTGAAATCTCCGACGGATCAAGCGCCAGAGCATAGCCACCGCGCGGGCCTGGTGCGCCGTTTACCAAGCCTGCCTGGGATAGCACCACCAGCAGCTTGGCTACGAGCGGCTTTGAAATTGCTCGCTTGTTTGCAATATCCTGAGAGCTCAGGCGAGCGCCATCAGCATAGACTTCCGCCAGATAACTCATGGCGGAAACCGCATTTTGTGCCGTCTTTCCGTATCGAAACATTAACTAAAGCCAAGGTGGTTGTATCGCTGTTTACAGTGCATCTCAACCGACAAATTAAACCAATTCAAGAATAAAAGGTATTTATTTATTGATATGGAGTTTCAATCCGCTATGCTGGGCTCATCTTTGAACCAATAATATGATGACACACTATACCACCGATGAGATTCACGGCCACGCAGTTCTCCAAATGATGGACGAGTCTGGGCTCACCTATTCACGCGAGAGTTTGCTTGCCGCGATCAATGAAAAATTCGGCGAAGGCGCACGTTTTGGCATTTGCTCCGGGGGCAACATGACTGCCAGTGAGCTGATCGAAGCATTGGCCGCCAAGGGTAAATTTGTCGGTGAGCCCGATGCCTTCAAGTTCGACCCCAGCGCCATGTGCAACCATTAACAAATTCCAGGTAAGGATGACACGATGCAAGCGCAAGGCAGTCCCTCAGTCAGTGGAATCGGGCGGAAAGCGCCGGGCTACTGGAGTTTAGTCGCAGCGGGCGAACCCTATCGGCTGCTGTTTGCAGTCGGCACCGTTATGGGTGTGTTCGCTGTTGCGCTATGGCCGGCATATGTCTGGCAGCTTATCGATTTCTATCCGGGGCTAATGCATGCTCGGATCATGATCGAGGGCTTCCTGACTTGCTTCGTGGTCGGTTTTCTGGGGACGGCTTTTCCCCGGCTTCTTGATGTGCGACGTTTCAGCCTGGAGGAAAGCCTTAGCTGGACGACTGCGCTTTTGCTTGCGAGCGCGTGTCATCTGGCAGGCAACCACTTGTGGGGCGACTACCTGTTTACGCTTTCGATACTGCTGCTCATGGGCAGTCTCATGGCGCGGTTCCCAAGTCGTAAGGATACGCCACCGCCTGGGTTCACACTGGTCTTAATGGGGCTCGCTTGCGCGCTGGTTGGCGGCGCAACGCAGGTAGCCATGCATCTGGTTCCGGAATCGGTCAGCCCGTTTTTCGCGAACTTCTCACGGCTTGCGCTTTACCAGGGCTACTTGTTGCTGCCGGTAATGGGCATTGGTGCGTTCCTCATACCGAGATTCTTCGGTATGCCTAATCGTCAGGCTTTCCCTGAGTCTCGCAAGCTGCCCGCTGGCTGGATTCCCCGTGCGATCTTTGCTTTATTTTGTGGGTTGCTGGTGCTGGGCAGTTTTGCTTTGGAGGCCGGTGGGCAACTCCGCTGGGGGTATGCACTGCGAGCCGTTGGCGTGTTGTTGTATTTCTACCGCGAGCTTCCGATTCACACCGCCAAGTTTAAAAAAGGCGCGTTGGCGCTCGCCATGCGGATATCGCTGATCTCTATACCGTTGGGCTACGTCCTGATGGCAATTTGGCCCGAGCGACAAGCGGCATTCATTCACGTGGTGTTCATCTCGGGTTTTAGCCTGTTGACATTCACCGTGGCGAGCCGGGTTATCCTTGGCCACAGTGGCCAGTCCCATTTGTTTCGCGGGAAGCTTAAGTCTGTCTATGCTTTATTGGGGCTCGTTGGGCTCGCGATGCTCACCCGGGTGAGCGCCGATTGGTTGCCCGACATTCGCATGAGCCACCTTGGCTACGCGGCGTTGGTTTGGATTCTGGGTATCGTAATCTGGGCCTGCTCGCTCTTCCGACTACTAGGCCAGGAGGACAACGAGTAGCTCGGTGTTGAATCGCATTGCGAAAAATTACCACTCTGCGGCGGCCGATGCCCGGCTAGTTTCGCTGGTGTAGTCCTACTGTTTTAGGACTGATCGTTATGGCCTGAATTGTGTCCTTTGCCGTGGAAATTTAATCCCGATCAGACACCGCCAATAAAGATGAATAATTGGTCGGGGCGGAGGGATTCGAACCCCCGACCCTCTGCTCCCAAAGCAGATGCGCTAGCCAGGCTGCGCTACGCCCCGATCAAATGTAAACGCGAAATATGGGAAGATGAAGACAGCGGCGCAAGCCCTTTCTTGTACGTATTTTTTCCGTAAGAAATGGTGAGCAATTTAAAGTGTCTTACGAACCCATGGCGGCATCGTTCTCCTTGGGAGAAGGTGTCAATGGTTCGCTGGCGGTCTCTGGTGAGCTGGCCTCCATCGTTTCAACGGGTGGGCTGTCGGTGGATTCTTGCGCGGTTGGCGTCGCTAAATCTTGAGTCTGCGAGTCTGCTGCTTGTGTGGGCTTAGCGGCTTTATCGCCGGAATCATCTGGCCTGGGGCCTTGGAGTGACTCGTAGGTTTCCTCCGGAGATTTCTGGACGGGCGGCATGGCGGTGGGAGGGGCTTCGCGGACGCCAACGCGGATTGGCAGTTCCAGCGTTTCTTCGCCACGTTTCACGGCGACGGTAACGAGTTCATGCGGGCGGGTGTAAAAGAAGGCCGTGCGCAGGTTTTCGTCGGTTTTTATTTCGAAATCCCCAACTTTGATCAGGATGTCGCCAGCCTGGATGCCGCCCTTGCCGGCCGGACCGTTCGGGTCGACATCTTCAACCTCTACGTGGGGCCCGTTGGTGAAGTCCGGCTTTTGCATCGTGCTAAAACCAAAATGGGCAAAAGTGACCTTGCCGGAGAACAGAATATCGTCGCGAATGCGCTGCACGGCGCGGGCGGGAAGGATGAAGGAGGAGCGGATTTCCGGCAGGGCAACGATCATCATGCCGACGAGGGATCCGCTGATGTCGAAAATGGGCGAACCACCCTCACCGCCGTCGAAGGGGACGTCGGAGCGCAGGTAGATGGTGGGCAAAATGCGGTCGCCGTAGCGGGTGTTCCATCCGTTGATGAGGCCCATGGAAGGGCCAGGAGCCATGCCGATCTCACTGGTAAGGGCGACGACGATGCTGCCGATTTCGGGAGGGTTGGGCTTTTCGGTGAACCGCAGGTACTTGAAGTCGCTGGGGAGGGCGAGCGCTTTGATGATGGCCACGTTGGTGAGTGGGTCGCTGCCGATGTTTTCGGCGATGTAGCCTACGCCGTCACGCTCCACCCAGATGCGGTCCGCACCGAAGATGGTATTGGTATTGGTGAGGATATGCCCATCTCTGCTGATGAAAAAGCCGGTGCCGATGAAAAGGGCGGGTCGGCCGTCATCCTGCTCAGGATTGTGCGCTGCGTAAACGGTAACGACAGCGCTCTTATTTTCCTGATAAATATCGATCACCCGCTTTTGCAGGCTAAGGGCACCGCCATTGGCGTCCGCCTGACCGAATAGGGCTGGAATGGCTAAAAAAAAACAGCGATGAGCAATGCGCTCAGCTTATTGCCAATAAATGGGGGCATGGTCTGCAAGGTTGGACCTTAATAGAATGAGCGCACGGGGCCGGTGGCCATGGCCAGGGTGGTGTGTGATGCGGTATCCAGTGCGTTGGTGGCAAAGTGGACACCGTCACGCTGGCTGGCGGGCATGTAGTGGGTTGCGGCAACCGTCGTAAACGCAGGGTCTTTCGAAGATGTGGAAGAAAATGCGCCGACCACAAAGTGCTGGTTGGCTGATTCGGGCATGGCCTGGTTGGGTGCCTCTACTGCTGGCTCACTCGTGGCTGCAGGTGCTTCAACGGCAGCAACCATGGGCGCGGCTGGTGTGTCGGCTGGCGACAGCTCCGCCGTGGAGGTCATGGTGACGCCCCAGTAGCCGATGATCGCCAGCGTGGCGGTCGAAGCAACCGGGAGTGCCGGGTGCATGCTTTCCTGGACGCGGCTCCAAGCGCGACGCCACCAAGCAGGTTGCGCCACCATCTTCTGCCAAGGTTTGGCGTGGAGTTCACGTTCGAAACGCGCCCAGTAGGCGTCGTCAGGTCGTTCATGCTGCTTGAGGCTCAGAAGTTCCTCAAGGGTCGTCTTTTCCGCTTTTTGCGAATCAGGCTTTTGCATAATAAAAAATTCGGCTAACAGCAGGTGTTATTCCAAGTAGTCCTTTAGCGTTTCCCGAAGTTGTTGCTTTGCATAGTGCAAACGAGAACGAACGGTGCCTTCGGAAGTTTTGGTGATTTCCGCAATTTCCTGATGGCTGAGCCCCTCGATCTCGTAAAGAACAACAACGGTTCTGTGTTTAACAGACAACTTTTGTAGCGCATCGTTCAATTTTTCCTGAAGTTCGCGCATATAAGTTGGCTTATCGGTCTTGGCGCGGGAGGCGAGAGACTCCAGTTTGGCCGATGCCGGGCCTTCTTCGTCCATCTGCTCAAAGCTGAAAAACCGGCGTTTGCGGCTGCGCTTGAGGTGGGTGATCGTGGTATTGACCGCGATGCGGTAGAGCCACGTGAAGAAGGAGGACTTGCCCTTGAATTTGCTGATTGAGCGGAAGGCGCGGATGAACGCCTCTTGGGTGAGGTCGTTGGCGTCGTCGCGATTGGAGGTTAAGTTGTAAACCACCGAGAAGAGCCGCTCGCGGTATTTGCTGACGAGCTGGTCGAAGGCAGCCATTTCGCCCGCTTGAACCCGCTTTACGAGCACAGCGTCATCACTCGCCGAAGGATTCTCGGCGACTTGGTTGCGCGAAGCCACAACCGAAGATGAAGCTGTTGAAGCGTCAGCCATGCTGCATTAGGTTAATAACAGCCTAGGCAAATTTTCACCCTTTGCAACCGAAATCGTCGAACGCCAGCGTGAGCCAGCTTCGTCTTTAATAGCTGCCCCAGAGTGACTTACGATGCCGGGGCAATGCGGCCCATTTGCGTGCGGACAAATTTGCTCAGGGAGAGAAGGCGCTGGGCTGATGGGCGGTCCACATAGGGTGCCAGTGCGGCGTCACCCGCGGCGAGTTCGGCCTCGAAACGTTCGGAAACCTCCTCTTGGATACCCAGGTCGCGCAGGGCATTTTGGAGAGACTCAATGACGGCGGATTGGTCTGTATTGGCGTCCGTGGACTGCTTGGCGGCGTTAAGTGCTTCCTTAGCCTGGCCCTCGACGCGGTGCTGCAGCAGGATAAGTGGCAGGGTGTATTTGCCACTGGCGAGATCGGTGCCTAGCGTTTTGCCAATTTTGGTCTCATCGCCGAGGATATCGGCCATGTCGTCGAAAATCTGGTAGGCCACGCCGAGACGACGGCCAAACTCCGCGTAAGCCTCGACCACCGCAGGCTCAAAGCCGGCCAGGTGAGCACCGAGGAAACAGCTGACTTTAAACAGCTCAGCGGTCTTCAGGTCGATCACGTGGAAATAATCGTCCAGCGACAGGGCGGCGTTGCCGCGCTCGAAGGTTTGGCGGATTTCGCCTGCGCAGACGCGGCGGGTGGAGGCCGATACCGCGCGGCAAACCTCGACCGTGGGGAAATCACTGGCGAGATTCAGGGCCTGGGCGAACAGGGCGTCTCCCAGCAGCACGGCCACGTGGGGGCCCCACTTGGCGCTGACAGTGTCTGAATTGTGGCGGATATCGGCGTCGTCCAGGATGTCGTCATGGACAAGGGTGGCCAAATGTACGAGCTCCACGACTGCGGCTGCACGCACGGCGTCGTGGTTTACACTGCCATCGGCGGCCCAGTTGCTGAAAAACAGGAGCATCGGGCGGATGCGCTTACCTTGGTTGACCAAGCAGTAGCGCACCATGTCACGCACTTCCGGCTCAAAAGATTCCACTTGCCCGTCGAGAAAACGGGTCAGCGCCGCCATGTGTTCGGACACAGGCTCCATGATCGCGGCGACGGAGGTCAGCGCGTCAGAACGTTTCTGGTCGGTGGCGAGCATGGATAAATATAAGAATTTTGAATTTACTTCAAAAAGAGACTTTAAAGCCAAAGGGAGTCAACTACAACCACAACGAACTCTATGTCAAAAACTGGAGCGATTGTGCTTTTAGATTAACACCATTGGTCATCATGGCAATTAATTACCCTTATTCGATCTTTATACCTCTAGCAGAAGCCGCGCCGGATGCGGACAATGTTTCCGACATGCAGAGTGACCCGACGATGATCATTATCATGGCGGCGATTTCGATCTACGTGTTTAAAATGTGGCTCGACGACTTTCGCGCAGGTCAGCGTGGTGAGTCGGTTAAAGGCGGCTTCCCGGGCGCGACGCCCGCCCCGATGAAGGCTGTGTGGATCGCCATCATCGGCGCGCTCGTGATTCTGGGGCTCGAAACCGGTGGGGAAATCGCCCTTGGCATCTCCGGCGAGCAGTCGGACATTACCTGGCTGTTTTTAATCTCGATTACCACGGCGGCTTTCGTGGAGGAGCTGATTTTCCGCGGATTTCTGGTGGTGACGAACAAAGGTAAGGCCGCGTTGATCGGTAGCGCCGTCGGATTTTCCTTCCTGTTTACGATCCTGCACCCCTTTTTCTGGGAGCTCGATATGCCCGAGGACGCCGCAGGCTGGCAGGTCTGGCAAGGGACGCTGGTCTGGGATTTCTCGCTCAAACCGTGGTTCACAAGCGCATTTCTGTTCCTGAATTCGCTCTGGTTCTACCTGATGCGCTTCTGGGCGATAAATCCGCAGAAGTCGCTCATTCCCTGTATGGCGGCGCACTTGGCCAGTAACTGGGGCGTCTTCGTGATCAAGCTCGCCCAAGGGCACGTGGTGGCGCTGTACTAAGCGATGCCTCAGCCCGCGCTTTCCGTTATTTGAGGGGCGCGGCGGAGGGCGGCTTCGAGCTCCTGAGGCTTGAGGGGCTTGTTGAGAAAGTCATTCATGCCAGCATTGTAGGCGGCCTCGCGGTCCTCTTTCATCGCGGCGGCGGATAGGCCGATGATCCACGGCGTTTCTGTGTCGCCGGACATTTGGCGGATGCCACGGGTGGCGGCGAGGCCATCCAACTCGGGCATCTGAACATCCATCAGCACGAGGTCGTAGGTATCCCGGGCAAACATGTCGATCGCCTCTTGGCCGTTTTCGGCGTGGTCGACGACGCAGCCCAGACGGTTGAGGACGAATTGCACAACCTTGCGGTTAATGGGGTTGTCCTCGGCCAGGAGAATGCGGCCCTCGTAGTTTACGCGGCCCAGTTCTGGATTCTGCTTGCTGGTGAGCTTACTTGCGTCGGTGACTTCGGCGTTGACCGTGAAATGGAAGATCGTGCCCAACAGGCGTGAGCTTTCGCACCAGATTTGGCCGCCCATTAGCTCAACCAGACGCCGGCTGATGGCCAGGCCGAGGCCGGTGCCGCCGTGGCGACGGGTGATCGAGGTATCCGCCTGGACAAAGGGCTCGAAGAGCGACTCGGCCTGCTCTTTGCTGAAGCCGATGCCGGTGTCGGCCACGGAGAAATGCAACTGCACGGTACCGTCACCGATCTCGTTGGCTGAAACCTTGATGGTCACGCGACCGCGGTCGGTAAACTTGATAGCGTTGCTGATCAGGTTGACAATTACCTGGCGGATGCGCATTTCGTCGCCCAATACGGCGGGGGGGACGCGATTGTCGATGCGGTGAACCAGCTCCAGCTTTTTCTCCGCGGCGTGCGTGGTGTAAAGTGACAGGGCGCTGGTGACTACGGTGGCGATATTGATCGGGCGCAGGTCTAGCACGAGGCGACCTGCCTCGACCTTGGAGTAGTCCAAGATGTCGTCAATGATCGTCATTAGCGAGCCACTGCTGGACTCGATGATGTCGACGTAATCCTTTTGGTTGTCATCCAGGTTGGACTCCCTGAGGGCCTGGAGCATACCGATCACGCCGTTCATCGGGGTGCGGATTTCGTGGCTCATCATGGCCAGGAAGGCGCTCTTGGCGCGGTTGGCTTCCTCGGCCGTATCCCGCGCGGCAATGGCGTCTTCTTCGGCGCGCTTTTGCTCAGTGATATCCCAACTGCTGCCAATGATGCGCGCGGGCTGGTTGTCTTCATTTAGCATGACGAGGGCGTTGCCGGTGATGTGCCGGATGTCTCCCTCGGGCCAGCGGATACGGAAGTTGAGCCGGTAATTGCCACCGCGCTCGATGGCGGTCTCGAGCGTGGCTTGAAAATTCGGGTTGTCTTCGGGCAGCATCACGCGGGACCAGGCGTCCATCTTACCGGTAAATCGGTCGTAGGGCAGTCGGTAGATCTCAAACATGATGCTGTCCCACTCCAGGGTATTAGTCGCGAAGTCGAACTCCCAAATGCCAATGCGGGCGGAGTTGGTGGCCAACTGAAAGCGCTGGTAGAGCTTGGAAAGCTCGTCTTCGGCCTGTTTGCGTTGGGTGATGTCCATCGCCGCGCCGCGAAAGCCGACCATCTGGCCGTTGCGGTCATGCATGGGCACGCCGCTGATGCTGAGCCAAACGGTGCTGCCGTCCTTGCAGATGTTGGGCACCTCAAAGCCGGTAAAGGTTTCCTCCCGCCGGAAGTGGCCGAGCATGCGCGTGCTCAGTTGATCTTTGAATGAGGGCACGCAAATCTCAGACGGGTGCCGGCCGATGAACTCTCCCGGCGAGTAGCCGAGAACGTCTTTGACGCGGTCTGAGGCGTAGGTGAAATAGCCATTCACATCGTGCTCCCAAATAAACTCCCCGGCCGCATTGCTGATGTCGCGGAAGCGACGCTCGCTCTCTTCGATTCGCTCGCGGTCGAGCCGTCGGGTGGTGATGTCGTTCGAGATCGCAATGAAGTTTACCAGCTTGCCATTGACGTCGTGAATCGGCGTCGCTTCGACCTCGACCCAGAAGGGGACGCCCGATTTTCGGTAGTTTAAAATTTCGACATGGAAGCCCTGACCGGATCGCACGCAGTCGCGCATCTGCTTGGCAATGTTTTTATCCGAGGCGGAGCCTTGCAGAATGGAGCCTGGGGATTTGCCCAGGACTTCTTCCATGTAGTAGCCGGTCATTCTCTCAAAGGCTTTGTTGACCCAGGTCAGCAAGCCTTTGGCGTCGGTCATCACGACGCCCGTCGTCGTCTTGCTTGCGATCAGAGACAGGCGTTTAAAGGCCTCTTCCTGTTTTTTGCGCTCGGTGATGTCGGTATGGGTGCCAAGCATACGGGTGGGGGCACCGTCTTGATTAAAGATCGCCATGCCGCGTGAAAGTACCCAGCGCCAGTCTCCGTCCTTGGTCCGCATGCGAAACTCGGTGGAGTAGTGTTTGGTGCGGCCCTCCAGGTAGTCCGAAATAGCTGTAGTTGCGGGGTCGAGGTCCTGCGGGTGGATTAGCTGTGCCCAGGTATCGTAGCCATCCGGCAGATCATCCGTTTCATAGCCGAGCATATTCTTCCAGCGGTCACTGTAATGGACGTTGTTCGTTGTCAGGTCCCAGTCCCAAACACCGTCTTGGCTGCCCTCCAATGCGAGTTGCCAGCGCTCTTCTTTTTCCTTGATGACGCGCTCGGCCTCGGCGAGTTCTGCGATGTCTTGCGCGATGCCAAATCGCCGCGCCTGGCCGTTGGCCATGATGCCGATGTGTGCGCTGATGCGGAGGTATAGGCTGCCGCCTTGATGGGGGTCGATTCGGATGCGTGCGGTGCGGGTTTCACCCTCGCTGAGTGGGCCTGCTAACAGGTCATGGGCGGCAGATTTATGCTCCGGGGCGACACGCTCCAGGATGGCATCAATCGTCGGCGTGTAGTCGGGATCAATGTTGAAGAGTTTGCGCAGTTCGGGCGAGAGGGAGATGGTTTCCGTTTCCGGGTTGATCTCCCAACTGCCCATGCTGACGAGTAGTTGGGCGTTGGAGTAGAGGTTCACCCGCTGTTGGAGACGCTCGGCTTTCTGTTGGCTGGCGCGCAAGGCTTCCCGCAAACGATGGATTTCCTCGTTTACGTTGTCAGGAAGAGCAGCCCCGGGGGAGGCAGACGATGACCGTTCGTCCATAGGGGATGCTACTCAAAATAATTTACCGGGAAATGGCCATCACCAATTCAACAATCTTGTAACGAATCTGCGTGGCAGTTTTTTGTTTATCCAACGCCCCAATCCTGCCTAGTCTGCTGAGATATGGCTACCGTGTTGGAACAAATCAAGCAGGCAGGCGCAGATGGAAAGCTGCTGGCCTCTTCCGTGGAAAATCTTGAAGCCTTCGTCTCTGGCGGCTTCTTGCCTGAGTGGGCGTCGGCGTCGATCGAGGAACTCGTTGCCGCTGGCGAATGGGAAGAACTGAACGACCGCTTCTACCAGCAGATGAAGTTTGGCACCGGCGGCATGCGCGGGCGCACCATCGGCCGCGTATCCGCGAAGTCCGAGACCGGCACGCCCGGCCACCAGGACAGCCCGGAGCACGCCGCAGTCGGCACCAATGTGCTGAACGACTTCAATGTCGCCCGCGCAGTGATTGGCCTCTACCGCTACTGCGCCGAATACCTGAAGGAAGAAGAAATCTACGACGTGCCGAAGCTCGTCATCGCGCACGACGTGCGTTATTTCTCGCGCCATTTCTGCGAGCTCGCCGCGAGCACCTGGACCAAGCTCGGCGGCTTGGCGATGATTTTTGACGGCCCGCGTTCGACGCCGGCGCTGTCATTTGCCGTGCGCGACCTCGGCGCGACCGCTGGCGTGGTCATCACCGCCAGCCACAATCCGTCGCACGACAACGGCTTCAAGGCTTACTTCAACGACGGCGCGCAAGTCGTCTCCCCGCATGCCGAAGGCATCATCGACGAAGTGCGGGCTGTGGAGTGGAGCGAGCTGCCGGAGTTTCTCGATGTGGACATCAGCAAGGTTGTCACTCTGCCCGAGACGGCCGACGAGAGCTACCTCGACGTGCTCGAAGACAACGTCCTCGATCCCGACATTTTGGAAGAAATCCACCCGAAGGCCGTCTTCACGCCGATCCACGGCACCGGCGGCGTGGCCTCCGTGCCGTTGCTCAAGGAGTTTGGCATTGAAGTGATCGACGTGCCCGAGCAGTGGGTGATGGACTCGCGTTTCCCGTCCGTTAAGTCGCCGAATCCGGAAAACTCCGAGGCGCTGTCGATGGCCGTCGCCAAGGCCAAGGAAGTCGGCGCTGACCTCGTGCTCGCCACCGACCCGGACTGCGACCGCATGGCCCTGGCCGCGCCCGATAAGCATGGCGAGTGGACGCTTTTCACCGGCAACATGACCGGCTCCATGCTCGCCGAATACCGTGTGAAGACCCTCCAGGAAATCGGCATCTTGCCAGTCGAGGGCACTCAGCACGCTGCGCTGATCAAGACCTTCGTCACCACGCCTTTGCAGGAAAAGATCGCCAAGGCCAACGGCCTGAAGTGCATCAACACCCTGACCGGCTTTAAGTGGATCGGCGAAAAGCTCGGCATCTACCAGAGCGAGCTCGAGGAAAAGATGTTTGAGGAAGAGGGCATCGCGCTCGATTACGACCAGACAGACCTGTCTACCCGCGCCCAGCTACTCCTGGAATACAGCACCTTCTACGTGTTCGGCGGTGAGGAGTCTTACGGCTACCTGGCCAGCGACCGCGTCCGCGATAAGGATGCCAATGCCGCCTGCCTCATGATTTGCGAACTCGCCGCCTACCTGAAGAAGCTCGGCAAGACCTTCCAGGAATACCTCGACGAAATTCACCTGAAGTATGGCTACCACCTAGAGTCGCTGATCAACATCTACTTCGAAGGCGCGTCCGGCGCATCGGCGATTCAGAACATCATCACCAGCTTCCGCAACGATCCCCCGAAGGAAATCGGCGGCATCGGCGTCAAGGAGATGATCGACTTCGGCAAGGACGACTTGAAGGACGCCGACGGCAAGAAGATCCCGAAGGAGAACTTCTACTTCTTCACGCTCGAAAACGGCTACAAGTTCGCCGCTCGCGGCTCAGGCACCGAGCCTAAGATCAAGTTCTACTGCTTCGGCAAGGAAGACGTCGCCTCAGCGGAAGACTTGCCCAAGGTGCAGGAAGAAACCAAGGCCAAGCTCAAGGCCATGGAAGCCGCCATCGACGCCGAGGCCCGCAAGCGCGCCGAAGGCTAAATACGAATCAACCATTTCGAAAGAGTCGGCCCCGGGCCGGCTCTTTTTTTTGCCAGCTATACCGATCCTGTGCACGGACTGAATATTGCATAAGCGCTTGACCATCGCCGCCTTCAGGTAATGATTGTCTATGCTATGCGTATGCCACTGATCATCTCTTCCTGCCTGATTGTAGGCGCTGTATTCATTTCCGCCTGTGGCAATGAGCCGGAGCGCGATATCGAGGCAACCCCGGTTGGCTCTGTACTGACGGGTAAAACCACCACGACCGAGGACTATCTCGAAAAGGTCGAAGAGGGCAACAAAGCCCGCCAGCGTGAGCAATCCTACGAGTCGCCCTTCAACCGCGAAGAGCCCGGCCGCGCCGCCCTCAACGACGACCGCTACTAGGCAGCATCCCGTGACTCGACTGAGCTTGCCGAAGTCTGCACCGTCGGCGTATGCGGTTGGCTTCAGCCATCCGCAGGCAGGCATGGCATTTCCGTGTCAGGCTCTATCTTTACGGTCCTGTCGGTGACCCATTTACTCTAACTCAAAGCACCGCCAGCACGCTGCCGGGTGCACCGTTGGGCAGGGTGAAATCGCCACCCGCGCTCAGGCCAAGCAGCCGATGAGCCAGAGGGGAGTCCGCCGTAATGACGGTGACTTCCGTGCCGTCGAGCGTCAGCGTTTCGCCACCACCGCTGGGGGCGAAGAAAAACCATTCGGTCGCGCGACCCAGCTTGCACTGGACGAGGGCACCGCGCTGGACGGAGCTGCATGGGCGGGCCAGATCGCTGCGTTGGCCTTGCAGGATGCTCAGCGCTTCGGCGAGTTGTTTAGCTTGGCCTGCCTGGCCGGCGGCGAGGTAGGAGGCTTCAAGACCCTGGGTGTCCCATTTGCTCTCGGCGCGGGATTCCTCGTCGGTGGCGTAGGCTGCGGCATCGCGCGAGGCGTGGTCGGCGGCGACGAGCTCGGTGCGCAGTTTTTCGATCAACGCGTCGATGACCTGAGATTTTTCCAACATGGCGATCGTTTAAAATTTCGTTGCAATCTTGCCAAGCCAAAGCCGCTCGGTTGAAATAACTCCATGGAGATCTACACGCCACAACCTGTTACTAATCACGTCGCCCAATTGGGGGAAGGCCCTTTTTGGCATGACGGCATGCTGCACTATGTCGACATCGACAACAAAAAGCTGCGTCGCATTGAAGGCGATGAGTCTGTCCTCATTCACGAATTTCCCACGCCGATTGGCGTTGCTGCGCCCGCGCGCAACGGCGGCTTTATCTGCGGCCTGGAGAACGGCATTCATCATTTATCGGAAGACGGCGAACTGAGCCTGATCGTTGACCCCGAGGCCGGCAGCGACGCCAACCGCTTTAACGACGGCAAATGCGACCCGGTCGGCCGTTTCGTGGCGGGCACGATTTCCTACGCGCGCGATCCTGTCGGTGCCTCGCTTTACTCGCTCTCGGCCAGCGGCGACCATTGCGAAAAAATCTTGGGCGAGGTCTGTAACTCCAACGGTCTGGCTTGGACGCGTGATGGCCATACGCTTTATTATATCAACACGCCCTCGCGTCAGATTTGGAAGTTTGATTACGATCTGAACACCGGCCACTTGAGCAACAAACAGGTCGTGATCGAGATCCCGCCCGAGGACGGCAAACCCGACGGCATGTGCATCGACCAGGATGACAATCTGTGGATTGGGCACTGGGCCGGGTGGCAAATTGCCCACTACGATCCGCGCACCGGCGAGAAAATTGGCAAAGTCCAAATGCCCGCCGCGAATTGCACCAGCTGCTGCTTCGGGGGCAAGGATTACGACAAGCTCTACATCACCACCTCGATCAATGGGCTGTCCGACGAGGACCGCGCCGATCAGCCTCACGCGGGCAAGGTGTTTGTGGCCGACGTCAAAGCCAAGGGCTTTCCCACCAAGGCCTGGGGCTAGTCTCGGTCTCTTTATGTTGGAAGGTGGCGGCCGATGTCCTCATCGGCCAGAGGCGAGACAGATAAGTCAGCGTTGCGACAATAGCTTTAATTCGAGAATACGGCGTCGCGCGGATCGATTTTATCTATTCGTTGCATGCTCTGGCCGATAGGGATATCGGCCGCCACCCAAGGACCGTTTTGCTTTTTAGCGCAACGATTCTGTGGCGCGGCAATTAACGGTTTACGTCACCGGGCCAGCGGCTAACCTGTCAGCATGTCAGAGAAAAAGCACCTGCTTGTCACGAACGACGACGGCATCGACTCCTATTTTTTGCGCGTGCTCGTGGACGCACTCGTTAAGGATTTTCGCGTAACGGTCGCCGCGCCGATGGGCGAGAAAAGCTGGATCGGTCGGGCGATGAGCCGGCAGGGGCAGGTGCACCTCGCTGAGTATGAGAATTTTCCGTGCCGCGCATTTGCGCTCGATGGCACGCCGAGTGACTGCGTGAACATCGCCATGGGCCACTTGCTGGCCGATGACCGACCGGACGGCGTTTGCTCCGGTATCAACCTGGGCTTTAACTGCATGGCACCGTTGATTTTCTCTTCGGGCACGGTTGCGGGCGCTCTGGAAGGCGCGGCCTGGGGGCTGCCCGCATTGGCGTTTTCTCATCAGGTACCGGACTCCGCCTACGAGAAACTTCGGCAAAACCATGGCATGGCCGAGGGCGAGCTAGTCACCAGCCTGGAAGCCGCTGGTGACTGGGCCCGTGACTTCGCATCGCAAAGGTTAAAGGAGGGGCAGGACGGCCTCGTCGTCCACAATTACAATTTCCCCTCCCAGACAACCGCTGCGGCCAACATCGAGGAGACCGCGCTGTCGCCGTTTGGCATTAAGTGCCTCTTTAAGAAGAGCGGCCCGGCGTCTTTCGATTTCCAATATGCCGACGGCGAGCCGCCGACCGACGGCCCCTACGACTGGGCCTGCCTCCTGCGCGGTAACATCAGCTACACCCGCCTGAATTTCGGGAACGTGTCGGGCGTGTAGGGGGCTCGTTGCAGCAGTTTAAAGGTGGCGGCCGATATCCCTATCGGCCAGAGGATTGGCAAATTGGGCTGTGATTGAGTTACAGCTTCAATTCGTGGGTATGGCTTCACGCGTACAGATTCAATCTATCGGTTTCAGGCTTTGGCCGATAGGGATATCGACCGCCACCTCTGAAAAATCAGATTGATTGGGGCACAGGCGGGACGCCTATGCTACGAGCGGTGGGTGCCTCAATATACGAAGGCTGCCTGCGAGGCGTTGCCGAAATTGGAGGGAGTAATTACGGTGCGCTTGCCGGTTTCGCTGTCGAGGATCACCAGCTTGGTCGCTCCGCCGCGGGCTTCCTCAGTGTAGATGAGGTGGCGACCGTCGTTGAGCCAGACTGGTTCCATGGCATTGCCGGAGACACTGGTTAATGCCTTGGCGGCACCTTGGCCAAACTCATACAATGCAATTTCGTAGCCGCCGCCCATGTTGGCGGTGAAAGCGATCTTGGATGCGTCAACCGGATTCCAGTTGGCCTCGGCGCAATAGCCACTGATGTTGGTTGGCAGGCGCGAGGGGACGCCGCCTTGGCTAGGGATTTCGTAAAGCTGTGGCCCGCCCGCCATGTCACTGGTCACGATGAGGCGGCGGCCATCCGGGGACCAAGTGGGGTCGGCTTCCACGTAGCGATTGGTGGTGAGGCGCCGCGGTTTGCGCGATTGATTGATGTCCTGGATGAAAAGCTCGGAGTTGCCGGGGGAGGAGAGGATCAGTGCGACGTTTTGGCCGTCTGGGCTCACGGCACCGCCGGCGTTGGTGCCCTTGTATTTGGCAAAGACCGTGCGGCGACCGCTGGCGACGTCCTGCTTGTAAACATCAGAAAAACGATGCATGTAGCTGCGGTAGAAGAGGGTGCGTCCATCCGGCGTGAGGTAGGGGCGCTGGGCGTTGGCCTTGTCACTGGTGACTGGTTTGGCGGTGCGGAAAAAGACGTCGCCCATCCAGATTTCTTTGCCGCCAGTGCGATCGGCGACAAAGGCAATGGTGCCGGCGAAATAACCTGGTGCATTCGTCAGGGCTTTGACGGCCATATCGCAAGCACGGAGCGTGGCATTGTTCGCGCTGTCGCCGGTGGCGGTGTCTTGGAAGAGCACTTGTGCCGGGTTGCCAGAGACGACTTTCACGTTGCACTGGTTGCCTCCGACCGGGGTCAGTTTGATTACCGCGCTCGCGCTGCTGGGTTTGACCAAGCGGAAGGCACCATGGCTGTTGAAGGCAATTTTTGCCAGGGCTTCCGTGGAGCTGTCACTGCTGTCCACGGCGATCGGGGTGACCTTTTTATCGGTCGTTTTCTCGATGACATACCCCTGAGCGTGGGCGTTAAACTGAATGGCGAAAAGTAGCCCGATCACCGGGCACAAAAGTCGAAACAAGCGCATGGTCTAAAGACAATCATGACGTGGAAACGGTTCAACCGGATTTTCAAAAAATATGCCTCATGTCCTGAGCAGCTGAGGAGACTAAAGGAAAAAGGAAAAAGATTAAAGTGGTCAGGCACCTCTCATCTGGTGTTAGTATAGTCGTTTAGGTAGATTCGTTTGCTTTGGTAAAACGGACATGTCGATTTTACTTAACCTCACCCGCTGTCTAGTTAGCGTCTAAAAAACTTTTCCCTCACTCACATGGATACCACCCAAATTGAAGAAGCCTTGAAGGGCGTAAAATACCCCGGTTTCAGCCGGGATATCGTCTCCTTCGGGTTGGTTAAAAACATCGAATTTGCCAATGGTACGGCCAAGGTCGGCCTGGCGCTGACGACTGCCGATCCACGCGTGCCGACGCAGGTCAAGAGCGACGTGGAAAATACCTTGTCGCGTCTGGATGGCGTGACAGAGGTCGAGGTGAGCGTGGCCGTAAGCAAGCCGAACACACCGCCCCCAGCCGCAGGTGGCAAGCAAGTGACCGGTCCGGCCCAGCAAGCGCTCCCGGGCGTGAAGCACATTATCGCTGTGGCCAGTGGCAAGGGGGGTGTTGGCAAGAGCACATTTTCGGTCAATCTGGCCTGCGCGCTGGACAAGGTCCTCACGGAGAATGGCCGCAAGCGCCGAGTCGGCCTGATGGACTGCGACATTTACGGCCCGTCGGCACCGCTGATGATGGGCGTGAGCCAGCAGCCGGAAATTCGCGGCGAGATGCTGATTCCGGTGGAGAATTTTAACGTCCGCGTGATGTCGATGGGCCTCCTGATCGACGAGGAAACGCCGGTCGTTTGGCGCGGCCCCATGATTATGAAGACCATCCAGCAGTTCGCGGCCAACGTCGAATGGGGCGAGCTGGATTTTCTGGTGGTCGACTTGCCACCCGGCACGGGTGACGCCCAGCTCTCCCTGGTGCAGACTCTGCCGCTGCGCGGAGCCATCGTGGTGACCACCCCGCAGGCTGCCGCGGTGAACGTTGCCCGCCGTGGAGCCATGATGTTTGGCAAGGTGAACGTGCCTATTATCGGTGTGGCTGAGAATATGAGCTACCTCGAGGCGGCGGACGGCTCCCGCCAGTATATTTTCGGCCAGGGGGGTGGCAAACGGACTGCCGAGGCCCTGGAGACCGTATTTCTGGGGGAGGTCCCTCTGGAGCCTTTACTCCGGGAGGGGTCCGATCAGGGAATCCCAATCGTGGTGAGTGACCCGCAAGTCGTTGCCAGCAAGGTGTTTTTGGAGATCGCTGAACGGCTCAGACGTGAGTTTCCTGTTTGAGTTCCATGAATTATTTTGGCGTAAATCGAAACTAAGGTGCTTTACAAGTTTTAGTGATGTCTTTTTAATCCGATTAACCTAACTGAAACAACGCCCGTATGTGACACGGCGTGGATGCCCAATTCCACAACGTCTCCAGCATGAAAGCTCCAGAACGAAAAATCATCCCCGGCGGGGAAGATTTGGTGCAGCGCTCAAGCCTTTACCAAGAATTTTTGGCTGAGCGGGAAGAAATTTTGCGCCACAAGTGGATCGAGTCCGAAAAGCTCGGTTACGATATCGGCTTCGAACGTGCTTTGCTAGATTGGATTCGCAACCATCGTGACAAGTGGCGATCTGCGCGTCGTGATGCCCCGGATGAGCCGATTCGCTTCCCGGGGGCGAACAAAATGATCGCTCGAAAGCGCTCAAACACCCGCCCACCAAGCATTCGACGCAAAAAATAAGCCAGCCTCCGAGGAGACTGGCTTGTTGCTAAAGGCTATGGCCGCGATTAGTTCTTGATTTCGCGGTGCACCGTGTGGCGGCGAAGATGCGGATTGTACTTCTTCTTTTCGACGCGCTCGGTTTGGAGCTTCTTATTGCGCGTAGTCATGTAACGCGACACAGGCTTGTTTTCCTTGCGCGCTTCGGTGCATTCTAAAATTACGGTATCTCGTGCCATGGTTGGTTGGGTCTAAAGTTGGAAAAGCCGGTCAAAATGGACGGCTAATCCGCCCTTGGCAACTCTTAAATTTACCCGCCAATTTGCTTAGAACGGGACGTCTTCTTCCTCTTCGGATTCGGCGTTGTTGTCGTAGTAGTCCAGGGGCGGCTCATCGCTGCCTCCCTTACTGCCAGAGCCCGCAACGATTTTCCATGCGTTTAGGTTCACGTAGTAGTTGCCCTTCCACTCACGGCCACGCACATCGAAGCTGACGGTCACTTCGTCACCCTCGGAAACGCCATCGAGTAGCGAGGTTTTGTCCTTCACGGTCTCGAACTTGATGTCTTGCGGGTATTTTTCCTCTGCAGTGGTCACGACGAATTCGCGCTTGTTGAAGCCACTGCCGAAGGTTTGCTCTTCCATCACGAGCTTCACTTTTCCTGTTAATTCATACATGGAGGTCTTTCTAAGAGGATCCTGCTGCGGAGCGCAAAACTATTTCCGGCAACAGGCAAAATTCGCCGCGTAGTCGCCAAGATTGCCTTGCCCGGGGGTGGCACTTCGGCAGCATTACCCCATGGTTCGCTGGATTCACATTTGCGCCTGGCTGCTGATTGCTTTCGCCGTGCCGGGCGTGATTTATTCGCTGGTGGTGCTGGATTGGATCAGTCTGGTGGTTAATGCCGTGCTGATTGTGATCGGGGTCGGCGATTTACTCAGTTTGAAACGGGTGCGTGCCAATGATATTGCCGGGTGGAAGCGAATCATGGTCACGCAGTTTCTCCTCGGCCTGGTGATTGGCGTATCGTTTTTTTATGCCGGTCGCTACATGGTGAAGCCTGAGCATTGGGAGCTCGCGCGCGAGTGGATGGAGCTGGTGATGGGCGATGTCCCGGATTATTTATGGGCGGATGCAGTGGCGCGCTCGCAAATGGTGCTGAAGTGGGGTACTGCGATTGGCGGTGTGGCGATCTTTTTAGGGCAGTTGCAGGTGTGCTGGAAAATCAGCCACCTGACCAAGCCAATTCAGCCGCCGCCAATTCCGGTAGAAACTTCGTCTGAAAAGCGTTGACAGTTTTGTCAGAGCACTGTGTTTTTCATCCTTTCTTTGGCGATGGAGAGGTGGCTGAGTGGCCGAAAGCACATCTTTGCTAAAGATGCGAAGCGGAAACGCTTCCGCGGGTTCGAATCCCGCCCTCTCCGCCACTACATCAACGACTTACGGAATTCCTACCAAATTCCTATCAAAACGGGCTCGCGTTCGCGCGGCACACGGCAAGAGTCGGAAAGCGTTGGCAAACAAAGACCAGAGTCCACTTAAGGGGTGGGAATATTGGTCAGACATATTCTAATTTCTTCGAGTCTGCTTTTGATTGTATCTGAAATTGCTGGATCAAGATGTAAGGCATCGATCGAGATCGCCTTGAATTCTTGATTCAGGAATTGTTCTTCGTCTGCTTCTTGTTGAGCGCTACATTTTTCAATTTTAACATCATCAAGTTTCTCGAATTCAATTTTTTCGTTGTTCCTTCTGACGCGCCATTTGTCAAATGCTAGGTATTGATTGAAATTATCAATAAAGCTATCCAGATCTTCTATCCGGCCAATAAAATTTATTGGGTCAAACAATTTTCTGATGCATTTGTCGAGTTCGGGAGTGCCATTCAGTTTTTGCAGCTTATTATCGGTGTATATGCCTATCGAAGTGTGAAACAAAAAAAGTTCACCTCGCGCCATCTCCCCTAATGACGCGAGGTGCTGTTTTCCTGGCCTGGTGCTCTTATTGTGAGATTAGCCAGGGAAGATTTTAAATATATTGCAGCGTATATGCTGTCTCTTAATCACCGAGTTTGCTGGGCCGCTGGCTCCGGCAATGCGCCCAGTCAGTTGTATCTATGGTGATTTCTGCTCAATCAACGGTGAGCTTCCTGCTGCTATATCTGAGTTGGAGATCAGGGGTGGGGCGTTTTCTACTCAAACGACCCCGATGGGTGCCCCGGATTTTTTGGGACATGAACAAGGAGTCATTGGAATTAAGGGTAGTTGGATGATTGGAAGTTTGCGCGGCCTATTTATGGTAAAGCTTTTCGCCAAGGCTCATGGTCGACGAGTTCTTCTGCGCCTTGGTTCTCGATGTAGTCGTAATAACGCTTGGATATGCCCTGATGGTAGACTGGATGGCTGCCCATGTTGCAAGTTGGGCCGGTTTCGATGACGCGGTAATTCTCGAAGCCGATACTTGATAGCGCTTCTTCATCTAGTAACTGCGACCAAGACATCCCAGTGTGAGGTGAGAGCAACTCACCTGAGAGAGTTACAGAATCCGCATAGTCAACCAGGATTGCGCCATATTCCTGCAGTGCACGTGCAACCACTCGCGCGGCCGCTGAAAGACTGAATTGGTCCAAGTCCAGATCTGGGTTGAGTTGCAGTGTGCATCCTTGCGGGAGGCCTGATGGGTGCCAACCGTCGGTCCAGCAAACCGGTGGCGAGACGTGTCTTTGTAGCGCTGGCACTTGGCACGCAAAGGCGAGCTTGTGGGCGATGTGCCCACGTGTGATTTCCTCTTGGAGAATCAGGCCTGCGAGTAGCGGAACTCCACTTGCTCGACAGGGACCGTAAAAGTGAACGCTCTCGTCGTTCTCAATGCCTTCCAAGTCATTTTGTGTGAAGACTCCGGATCCGCCTAGCTCGTAAGCAATTGCTGAATTGGTGTGCCAGCTGCCGTCTGCTTCCCGGCGGCATTGCCATAGGTCGTAGACGCGACCATTGTCGGTGTCGACTATCGACATGTGTGCGTCTTGCTGGGCATCTGGAGCGGCATGATCTGGAATCGGGATCTCGATGTCCCGCACGGAATGATGGAGGCCAAGTGGGTGGGTGCCGTTGAGTTTTCGCTCACTGGCTTTGACGTGTCCTTGCGAGAGATGGCATCGCAGCAGCTTGGGCTTTAGTTTGTGGCGCGGCGTGGTGTTGTCTGCTTTAAAGACGGGGATGGTCCAATTCTCCAGGTTGATGTGCATTCCCATGCCCGGTCGGACTTCGCTGAGCAATTTAACCCAGTGGTTGCTGAAGTTGTCTGCTTTCGCGTTTGCTGGTATGGGTTGGTTCCAGTAGCTGTCTGTTGAAAAAACTGGTAACGGTAATTCGGGATGTGTGTCCATTGGATTGCGGGTAGGCATCAGGATGTAATGTTTTCAAAAAGAACAAATCGTGTCAATGCTTGAAGAATGCTCATGGTTTTTCTTGTCTTTGGTAAGCCTACGTGGCGACCGAAGATCGGTGTATTTGTAGATATGTTCTTAAAAATAACAAATAGGTTGACTGATTAAACGGCATGCGATTCTAAAGGGGGATGCGACTTCGCTGGCCTATTGAAACATTTTCGATTCTATCTTCAGTCTATGCTGTGGACAGTTGATTGCCAGCTACTCGGTTTGTGAAAAATACTTGATTTTGAATGATATCATGGCTGACAGCGTGAATACGGAAGTGTCCGAAGTTGGATTGGTCTTTAAGACGCATTTGGATATCGGTTTTACCGATTTCTCCAGGTCTGTTTTGAGGCGCTACATGGAGGATTTTATTCCGTCCTCGCTGTCCCTGGCAGAGAAGACTCGCGGGACTTCGCATCGGTTTGTTTGGACGACCGGTTCCTGGCTGGCTTACCACTATTTGGAGCATGCGAATGCGCAAGGTCGCCAGCGGATGGAGGAGGCCATTGCAGCAGGTGATTTTTACTGGCATGCCTTACCGTTCACTCCGCATTGCGAGCTGATGCCGGCATCGTTGTGTCGGCTCGGATTGAAGTTTTCTGAGGCTTTGGATCGTCGCTTTGGGCGTGTGACTCGGGGGGCGAAAATGACAGATGTACCCGGGCATACTATCGGTATCGTTCCCTTGTTGGCCGAGGCTGGTATTCGCTTTTTGCACTTGGGGGTGAACCCCGCTTCAGCATTGCCGCAAGTGCCTTCTACTTTCCTTTGGCGTAAGGATGGAGCAGAGGTTGTGGTTTCTTACGAAGAAAATTACGGTGGCGTTTCATTTTATCCCGGTGGGAAGGCGCTTTCAGTTAATCTGACTGGAGATAATTTAGGGCCACAGAATCCGAAAGAGATTGAGTTGGTTTATGCACGATTAGGGGAACGTTTCCCGAATGCCGTGATCACGCCGGGAGGGCTGGATGTCATCGAGCCAGCGATTTGGGAGGGCCGGGACCAATATCCGGTTGTGGAGTCAGAGATCGGCGACACTTGGATACATGGCGTGGGAACTGACCCGATGAAGGTTGCGCAATTCCACACGCTTTGCCGATTGAGGGAGGATTGGATTGCTAATGGCAAACTCGAAGAGGCGGGCGACGTCGATTTATCATTTGGTGAGCAACTCCTTCTAATTGCAGAGCATACTTGGGGGATGGACTTAAAGACGCACTTGCGCGATTGGCGTCGTTACGGGCCGTTGGCATTTTCCCGAGCTCGCACTGAAGCGAACTTTTTAAAATTGGAAAAGTCTTGGGACGAGCAGCGAGGGTATATTAACGCTGCGCTGACTAAGCTGCCTGAATCGTTAAAGGTGACGGCACTTGAATCATTTGAGCAGTTGAAGCCCAGTGTTGGTCGCAGTCGTGGCTGGGTTGAGGGTGATCCGGCGTCTTCGTTCAAACTTGATCAGTTTGAATTAAAGCTAGATGAGACGACCGGTGGTATCGTTAGTTTAAGGCATCCCCGTGTTGAGTATTCGCTGGCTTCGCCCACGAAACAGCTGGGAGTTTTTCGGCACCAGACATTCTCGAAGGCTGATTATGATCGCTATTATGATCAGTATATTCGCGGCAAGGCAGACTGGAATTGGAGAGACTTTGCAAAGCCGGGGCTAACCGCGGTTGCTAAGTCGGCGGTGCATGTTGCTAGGTTGGCGAATCTGGAGCTGAATGAGGACGGATGCCGTGCTCGTCTGCGACTGCAGTTGCCTGATGCATCCTTAAAAAGCCTGGGTGCCGGCGTTGTCTGGGTTGAACTGAAGGCCGATGGCGCTGAGCTTTTCATTCGTCTTGAGTGGCAGGAAAAGCAGGCTAGTCGGATGCCCGAGGCCTATTGGTACGACTTTGAGCCCGTTCTGCTGGACGGTGATTCGTGGAGGTTCAATAAACTGGGTTCGTGGATTGATCCGGCGGATGTAGTCCCGTGTGGAAATCGCAATCTTCATGCGGTTGAGCGTGATGTCCGTGCGGGGCGTGTTTTGCTTTCGGCATACGATGCGACTTTGATAGCCCCGGGTGGTGCCAGCTTGTTGGATTTTAGTCAGAGGATACCGAGTAATGCTGGTGTCATTTCGTATAATCTCTACAACAATAAATGGGGCACGAATTTTCCCATGTGGTATGAAGATGACGCCGTTTTTCGGTTTAAAATGACCCTCTGTTAATGGGTGTTCTGACGGAAAGTTGGAAGCCGCTTGGAATCGTTTTCCAGTAGGCACGGCTTGCTGCGGGCATTATTCGGCTGGCGCAGATATCAACGCGAGTTAGATGTGAACCTCGTTGGAGGACCGTTCGGTGAGGTACAAAAAAGCGACGCAGATGCGTCGCTTTGTAAAAGTGCAAGCTTGGTTTGCTCAGTCGAGGATCACGCTCACCTTCTGGATCCATGGGCTTGGGCCATTGGATTCACCGGTGCGCTTAAGGGTGATTCCGCTCCACTTGGTATCCGAGTATACGGAAAGTTCGACGTCTACGAAACTGTTGGCTGGGGTGTCTGCTGGAATTGTCAGTTCTCCCAAGGGCTCATGCTTGCCATTACTATCCAGGTAGACCGAGTAGGTTGTGGTTTCCTCACCGCTATTGTAGAGGCGGAACTTAATGATTGAAGTGCCCGCTGGCGTTGGAATGCCCATCCAGTAGGTGACGTAGCCCCAGCGTGGCATGCTAGCTGTGACGCGCGCGCATGTGTTGCCGTCAAAGGATTCGGTTTCCATCTTTTCTGCGGTCACTGCATTGTTGCTGCCACTGTAAGCTTGGGATCCCGAAGCTGATTGGTGCACGTTCGCAGTGGCGATGCTCAAGCTTGCTAGCAAGGAGATTACGGTAAGAACTACGTTTTTCATATGAATTAGGGTGGTTGTTTATGTTAAATCCAAGTATTTGTTTCTAAAAAGATCAAATTGCAAGATGGAAATGGCGCATTTACCGCAGCGCCGAGCTGTATATGGTCAGTTAGGCTCGATTTTTGCCTATTATATGTTCTATATTGGGTAAAATGGACAGTGATTTAGGGGGTTATGCTTCATAAATGTATTTTTACAAAACATATGTGTTGACGCGGCAACAATTTTGGAGGACTATCAGTTGATGATCCATTCTGTTTTCTTTGGGATTATAAATCGTTACCCCGAGCTTCATCCCCGTGTGTTTGCTCTGAGCATTTTGGCGCTTCTCGTCAGTTCACTGGCTGGTCATGCAGCATCCAATGTGGACACGAACGGTAGCGCTACCGGTGCCGGTGCGGCGATACCAAGCCACAGCGTGGCGAAGTCTTCGCAGACACCTGAGGATGCTCAGGAGCACGATTCCAACGAGATTGAGCCGTTGACGATAGAAGATGGGCATTTTGTCAATCCACAGGGAGAGGTTGTTCGTTTCTGGGGCCTCAATCTCGTTGCGTTGTTTCCCACCCATAAGCAGGCGAACACAATCGCCGACGAGTTGGCGGAGCGGGAGATAAACTTGGTACGGCCGCACCATGTTTTGCGAAGGAGCAAGGATTGGATTTATGGCATGGAGGCAGGTGCTCTGCTGACCTACGATGATACTTCGCGCAAGTTTGATTCGGAAGCGTTGGACCGTTTTGACTACCTGAATGCTAAGCTTCGTGAGAAGGGGATATATTTGGCATTTTCCACTCACTTCACGCGCTACTTTCTTCCGGGGGATGTTTCTATTCGGGAAACCGATGCTGCAGATGAGGCCGAGTGGTCAGCTGCCATGCAGGAATTGAATGACTGGCATTGGAAGAAGGCAATGGACAGCCGAAAGGCGCTTCCCGTAATCGATGAGCGAAGCGCACTGCTCTCGATTGAGTTTATCCAGAATTTGCTCCGCCATAAGAATCCATACACGGGTCTTACCTATGCGGAAGATCCTCAGGTTTTGACCATGGAAGTGCTGAACGAGTCTTCGCTCGAGTATGCCATTATCTGCGGCAACCGTTTTCCAGAATACTTCCAGAACAAGATGATTCAAAAATGGGAGGCTTTTTGCGCGGATGAGGGCTATGAGCCAGAGGACATTTATAAGGTGAAAGGCAATCTCAAGGATGTCCGTGCACGATTCTTGCGCAGTCTGGACGAGGAGTATTTTCTTAGAATGAAAGCAGCAATCGCTGAGGCAGGCTCGAGTGTTCCGGTTACCTACTCGAATCTTTGGCGTGGTGATAATGTTGGTGAAATGCATTTTGAGCACGCCGACTGGATTGAGAATCATAGCTATGCAGATCCTAGAATTGCGAAACGCCTGGAAGACGGAATTTATAAAGTATCGCGTAACGCACAGTATGGGAAACCCTTCTTTATCGGTGAACTGAATCAGGCTGAGGGAAGCGACAATATCCAACAACAGAAGCCTTACCGTACGATGCTCCTCGTTGGGATGGTATCCTATGGCTTGTTGCATGATTGGGATGGCCTGGTCTGGTTTGCATGGAATCATGGTGACCGCAACATGGGGCCGGATGGCTTGTCGAAAAATCCAGACCGCGACGCCCATTTGGGTGAGATGATGAGTGACATGATGATGCAGGACCATTTGCGCTCGCTAGGGTATGTTTTTCGCAACGGCTTGATCCGCCCCAGCGAGGACCCGGTGGTCGTGTGGATTGATGATCCGCTTACTGCCGGTGATTACCAGGGGTTGATGCATGGCAAAAACCAGGTGAAGGAGGGATGGCAGAACATTCATGCTATCCGAAAAGCCTATGGTCCAGAGCCGGAAACGCAGGCGATGTCGCCTTGGTTCCATGAGAATCCCAAGAACCCATTGGTCTCGGACACTGGTGAGATCGTTAAGGATATGCGAAGGATGCAGTTGAGCGTGTCGGCTCAGCAGACCGAGATATTTTCAGGCTATATCGATTCGGCTGATCCAGAAGGCTTGAGATGCTTACAGTTGGGAGGCGAAGGACGCTTCATGACAGTTGTCGTCGTGGCTCTGGATGGAAAGCCCTTGGGGGAGAGCCAGCATCTGTTGATGAGCCGCACGATGCTGGATGCCAATCATAGCGAGCTGGCAGATGTGGTTACGCTTCGAGATATGAAGCAGCCCGCTGATCATACCACATGGCAAATGCAAGTCACTCGATGGGTCGGAGATCCCGAACCTACGGAAGTGAAGGTCGTTCAGAATGCTGATGGGAGTCTGACTCTGCCAGCGGTGAATTGGGCTGAGTGTGAGTTACGTTTACAATAAAGGCTTATGAATATTTAATGGCTTACGGTCGATCAATCGAGCCAGTGTAATACCCCAAAGTCATGCCCCACATAAAACAGAAAAGACAGAAGACTGAAGGATTCGCGTTAATTGTGGCCATTAGTCTGATGGCTTTTATCCTGATGTTGATTCTAAGCCTGACCACCTTAGTTCGGATTGAATTAAACAGCGGGGTTCATGCCAAGGAGCAATTGCAGGCGCAGCAAAATGCTCTGCTGGGTCTGCACATGGCGTTGGGGAATCTACAAAAATACGCAGGTGATGACCAGCGTGTGAGCGCGGCGGCGGCTATCGATGATCAGGTCCCGCTGGAAAATGGGAACTGGACGGTTGTTTATGATTCGCGTTCGCCAAATGCTGCAGACTCACCGGTCTTCCTGGTCTCGGGGTTCCCGGGGCAAGTGGATGCAGCGCGTAAATACCAAACACCGGTTGATGGGGATGGCCGCAGCACAAGCAAAACAGATGTTCTGTTGGTCGGTTCGGGGAGTGTCGATGTCAGCAAAGATATCGACAATAATGGTAAGCCTGACGACGTAGTCGTGGTTCCCAAGGTGCTCATTGATGACGCCGAAGATAGGACTGTAGGACGCTATGCCTGGTGGGTTGGCGATGAGGGGATCAAGGCGCGCATTAATTTACCTGAACCGGAAGCTCCTTCAACAGATACACCTGCCAAGTGGCAGGCTATGGCGGCGGGACAGGTTGCTGATTTGCGAATGATCGACGGCATGCAAGATATTCCGGTAAATGACTCTCGTCTTCCTTTTGTGTCTGAATTGTCTGACCTTGCCTTGCTCGACAGTAACGTTGCGAATGTCAGCCCAGGCTATTTTCACTCTCTGACTGGCTATTCGTCAGGTTTGTTTACTAATGTACGGGATGGTGGATTTAAGAAAGATCTCAGTTTAGCATTTGAGATGGATGATGCTGAATTCAATTCATCCGCGTTCTTTGCCGGGCAGGAGAACATTCCGTATGCGGATCATCAGGCGGCGTATGTTTTCTCGGTAGAGGGTGACGATTATGTCGTCCATGGGCCCACATGGCATCTCCTTCGTAACTACTACCGGCAATACAAGGATTTAAATTTTTCAAGCTTGGGGCTTCCTTCGATCGGGTCTCGTGGCTATCTGCCACTGCCGACGAACTATTCATCGGACAAGTCCACTTCGAGTTTATTGAACTTGGGCTATAGTTATACCGAAGATCCATTGGGCAAGGACACGGAAGAGGCTGTTATTGGCACTCCATTGCTTCGTGCGACCGATGCGGCGCTATCGCCAATAGTAACCAATGTTCAATACCTTTACAGTATCCGTGTGCGGCCGGTAGATTCCGCTTTGGATGTCCTGCCGGCAGGGTCTGATCACACGCATGCGGTCGATGTTATTTGGGATCCGGTTGTGACGCTGTGGAATCCCTACAACGTATCCTTAGAGTTTCTTGGTATTAAGGTGAGAATGGCGACAGGGAAGTATACCTATCCGTTGCAGTTCGCATTTCATACAAAGGATCCCGTTGAGATTCGAGGTCTCGGAACCGGAACTGATTTTGACAAAGTGCGCCTTGAGCACTTGACCGACAGTTCCGTGAGCAACTGGTTCACCGGGCAAGGGCAGAGCTTCATTATTGGCAACGGGGGTGATGTCGACACGCTGGCTCCCGGAGAGTTGCGTGTCTATTCCCTTGGGAACTCCAGCCCTGTGATGTATTCCGAAATCGATTATGGAAATACTGGCTCGGACAGTGGGAATGAGCACGGTATCGAGGCCTTAGAGGGTTGGAATTATCAAGGTGGTGTCGCCATTCCGACGGGGATCACCGGAAAAATGGATCAAGAATTTAGCCTAAGGATTATGGACCTCTACTGGATGAGTGTCAGCGGCTACTTGATAACCGATTGGGATAAGCGCTGGAACTCGTCCAAAAGTGATTCATCGCAGCCAAGGTTATGGAGTTACAAGTTTTATGATAAGTTGGTTCCGTCGAGTTGGGAGCCTCAGGATTGGGTTGATGCGCCAATTGGCGGCGGAAAATTTCTTTTTGCGGACATCGGAACGAAGCGCCCCTTTGCGAGATTCGATTGCTACCTTATGCCGAACTCGGATGTCGATGCGTTGGCGATGCCAGGCCATGT
The DNA here is from genome assembly GCF_027257155.1 of Cerasicoccus sp. TK19100. Taxonomy (NCBI): domain Bacteria; kingdom Pseudomonadati; phylum Verrucomicrobiota; class Opitutia; order Puniceicoccales; family Cerasicoccaceae; genus Cerasicoccus; species Cerasicoccus fimbriatus. The sequence continues at coordinate 127,590 of NZ_JAPWDU010000008.1, read as the reverse complement.
TAATCCGCGTGGGCAAACGAGTGCCTTTCCTTTTCCGAAGAGACGCGTTCACACTGGCAATGCATCCGGGTGGAAACGTGAGTTGGAGCCGCTGTCTGCATTGCCAGGCGCGGTTGCGATTGGGCCGGATAATCATGGTTACTGGGGGCCAGATAATGCAAGTGGTGAATCGTTCGTGACTTTGTATGAAGTGCCTACGGCTCCCTTGTCTTCCATCGGCCAGCTAATGCATGCTAATGTGGGATTGCGTGGAGGCGATGCGATGCATCCGGTTGGCAATTCATTTGCATCGCCGATGATCGCTCGAGATAGTCTGATGGGCGCGGTTGAGCATGACCGTGGCGATAATGGGACTTTCTATGATGTTTATTATCCGGATTATAGCTATTTGCTAAACCGTGAGCTTTGGGATGGCTATTTTTTCTCAACGCTTTGCGACCAGGAGGTAGATGTGTTTGATGAGGAGAAGTCGCTGGAGGAGCAACTCCCGGGGCTGCTATCGGGGACAGAAACTTTGTTGAATCCCCAGGTGCGTCTCCATACGAACGATGGGGAAGGGCTTAATCAGATACAGGCGCGCCTCCTGGATAATGATGGGAAGCTGCGGGCTGATGCCTACGATTGGTCTGCGGCTAATTTAATGAATGATGGCGCTTTTAATGTGAACTCAACGTCGGTGGATGCCTGGGCGGTTGTGCTGGGGGGGCTCCGGGATTCTGTGATCCATTATTTAGATGGGCCTGAAGTTACATTGTCCACTGATGATGAAGCAGGTGCGCCTTTTGGAAAGTTTACTTTGCCCAATGGATCGAGCCTCGACGCATGGCGGGGATTTTCGCGTTTGTCCGATGCCCAGATCCGTGCATTGGCTGGCAATATTGTTGAGCAGGTGAAAGCGCGTGGCCCATTCTTGTCGCTTGGGGATTTTGTGAATCGCTCGCTGGCAACAGATGAAACCGGGCTGGCGGGGCCGTTGCAGGCTGCGATTTGGGCTACTGAGTTGGATGCCGAAGATCCAGTGAATACCCATCCTGATTTCTCGGTTGAGTCAGGAATCAATACCCGGCTGGATTATCTGGATTGGACCAATCTAGAAACGAGTGATGGTAATATGCAGAAGTTGGCCAACGGTATGCCGGGCTACTTGACGCAAGGAGATTTGCTGTTGGCTCTGGGGAGTATGTTGACGGTGAGGTCTGACACTTTTCGGATCCGGGCATATGGAGAATCTCTCGACATTTCAATGAATACCCTAGCTGAGGCTTGGCTGGAGGTCATCGTTCAGCGCGTTCCCGGGGCAGTGGAACCGAGCGGGTCGGATCCGACTCAATTGGACTACTTTAAACCACAACGGCCGGGCGATGGATATGGTCGCAGGTATAAAATCATTTCATTACGATGGCTCAGCTCAGACGAAGTCTAACCGTTTTTCTATTCGGTATATTTATTGGTTGTGGTTGCCTCAAGGCTGCTGCTGAAAATGCGAACGAGAACATACAAATAAAATTTCGTACGCTTGGTTATCAAAGCAGTCCCCAGGGATTGTTCTATAATTCAGTTGGCGAACCGGTTGAGATCACTGTGCCGCAGTCTTTTTGGTCAAAAGAATATGCCTATCTTGGGCCGTCGACTTTGACTTTCTACCGGCCTGCGGAAGTCGCAGGCGCAGAACCGGAGATCATCGATTCGGTAGAGCTTAGTGGTGATGTTAAGGAGTGGCTGTTGCTCTTTACCCAGCAGCCGTCTACTGGTGAAATTCGAATCTATGCGATGGATGTTTCATTGGAGGGCTTTCCATACGGAAGTTCGTGGTATTTTAACCTAACCGACCGCACTCTCGGCGTAGTATATGGAGAACGCAAATTTCGCCTAGATCCGAAAACCAGTGAGAAGGTTTCACCGGATATTGAACCGAATCAGAACGTTCAGCTACAGATCCTCGCTATCCGTAACGAGAAGTTGCAAGACATCTATAATAGCCAGTGGCCGCAAGAATCCAACGTGCGCTATTTGATCTTCATTGTCGAAAGCCTGCGGCGTCGAGAGCGGGTTGAGATATTCTCGGTGGCAGATTATCAGCCTGCAGTCGATGAGTAGATTGAGATGCGCACATTGTATTAGTCTTTAGATGGGACAGACATGCCTTGGGCGCGAATATGCGCACGGTGTTTTTCCTGTTAACAATGTGTGTCTGCGTTTGGGGAATAAGTAAGTGAATTCATCGATTAAAAATTACTATGTTTAAAGTTGAGTCATTCGAAACAAGGGCTGCACGCTTGCGCTCTAAGCATGAGAATTTGCTGAAACGCCGTAACTCGGTGGATGAGCGTTGGGACAATGGAGTGTATCTTCGCTTCCTGAATCCGGTGGTCACCGCAGATCACGCTCCACTGGAATGGCGTTATGATTTCGATCAGTCGCGCAATCCTTTTCTTTTGGAGCGTCAGGGGGTGAACGCCGCATTCAATGCGGGCGCGATTTTGTGTAATGGCAAAATTGTGTTGGCTGTTCGGATGGAGGGGAATGACAGAAAATCTTTCTTTGCTTTAGCGGAATCCGAAACGGGAATTGATGGCTTCGTATTCCGTCAGAAGCCTCTCGTCATACCGAGCGCCGAAAGATTGGACACCAATGTCTATGATATGCGTTTGGTGAAGCATGAAGATGGCTGGGTTTATGGGCTGTTTTGCACTGAGCGAAAGGACCCCAATGCTCCAGAAGGGGATACGTCCATGGCGGAAGCGCAATGCGGTATCGTTCGGACTAAAGACTTGGAACATTGGGAGCGATTGCCAGATCTGGTCACGCCTTCTCCTCAACAACGGAATGTCGTGCTACACCCTGAGTTTATTGATGGGCGATACATGCTCTACACACGTCCACAGGATGGCTTTATTGATGCAGGATCTGGTGGTGGCATTGGCTATGGTTTTTGCGACTCCATGTGCGCTGCAGTCATACACGATGAGCGTGTGATGGAGAGACGCGTTTATCATACTGTTAAGGAAGTCAAGAATGGGCAAGGGCCTGCGCCAATCAAAACATCAAAGGGCTGGCTGCACCTTGCGCACGGCGTCCGAAATACGGCGACTGGCTTACGTTATGTGCTCTATATTTTTATGACCGACCTGGTCGAGCCATGGAAGGTGATTCATTCTCCCGCAGGGCACTTCATCGCAGCTTGGGAAGACGAACGTGTAGGCGATTTGTGTAATATAACATTTGCAAACGGATGGGTGAAGCAGGCTGATGACTCCGTTCTAATTTATTATGCTTCCGGTGATACGCGAACGCATGTGGCCTACAGCACTATTGATCGGCTCGTAGACTACTGTGTTAACACGCCAGAAGACCCTTTTTATTCGGCTGAATGTGTGGCGCAGCGTATTTCGTTAATTGACGCCCAGCCAGGATCGTAAGGCTTTTTTATAGTCGCTGAGGGAATACATATTCCAGAGTCGGATCCGCTGCTATTCAATAGAAGATACTCTTCAGCTTAGTTGAATTAATGGACTTTCGGGCCACGGGATTTACCGCTGGGTATTGTGGCGGGCGCTATCGTACTGTGTGGTTTTCTTGCCGTCAATGAAGGCAGATGCGGCGGCTATGGTGCATGTGCATCGCGCGCGTCGTGAAGATTCATTAAGTGCCCTCTGTTACTGGCTTGTGAGCGCTGCATTCAAGTGTTCGATGGGCGCTGGTGGTTCGACGCTTCGAGGGCTCACGTTGCGTGCACTGTTGTATTGAACGCAAAAGCGGGTGGACGCTTTCGCATCCACCCGCTTTACAAAGTTCACCACCAGTATGTTAAAGGCTTTACTGGGAAAGGCTACTTGCGACGTTTGAGAAGCATTACCATGCCCAGTCCCAAAGCGCCGACAGCCAATGCATACGTGCTGGGCTCAGGGATCGCTGTGATTTGCATGGCGTTCAAATAGAAGAAACTGCTGCTAGAGTCGCTCGCAACTTTTATGTCGATCGTAATCTTGCCAGTGGCATCGGGTGAGATGGCGCTGGCAGTCGCAATGTTTGCGGTTGAAAAGGGCGTGCCTGCGGCATTGGTAACGATAGTGACTGAATCGCCGGTGAGTGTATACTCAGTGGTTCTGTTGGTAGTCGTATCGCGTGCAGCTACAAGATCAAAAGTGTATTTGGTATTTGGGTCGAGGCCAGTGATTTCGATAGCTGCGTTCGGATCCGCTGAGTCGCCGTAGAAGTAGCTGCTGAGGGACTGGGAAGTGAAGTTGCCATAGGCCGCAAAAGACTGTCCGCCGATGTCTTTAAAAGAATCTGTAATGGACAGGCTGAAGCCAGTATCAAGGCCTGTGGTGTAGTCAATGAGTGCAACATCGCTAGTGGCTGTTGTGAAATTGGTGATGTTATTCCACTCGGCGCCGGGTGCACTGGGAGAGGTGCTGTTAGTGCTGCTAAAGTTTACCATTACGACCTGAGCTAATGCGCTGCAATTAAGGCCGACTACAGCAATGCAAGTAGTGATGAGAGTTTTCATGGGTATTTACTTGGTGTGAGGAGTTTAGGGTTAGATTTTTCGAGAATTGAAACGAAGGTCGCCGATGAAATCAAGAAAAGAATTAAAAAAATACAAATATGAAATCGCCTCAACTAACCGGTAGAATGCTTTGCAGGTTTGTGATGGAGCGGATTGACCCAAGGTTTTGTTTTTTATTTGACTAATATGTAATTAAAAAGAACATAAAGTTGAATGTATCTCAACTGGCCCCTTGCTTTTATCAGGCAGAGAGTGCGTTTCCCTGTGAAACGGGGAATATTTCAACGACTCTCTGTTGTCGCTATCAGTGTCTTTTTCTACGCTTCGTCTAGTCCAGCTGCTCCGGCAACTGGTCTGCGGGTGAAGCCGCTAGCAGCATATGATACGCACAGTGCGGGTGCTTTTTCTGATGCGATGCTTGAAGGTCTCACACCAGCAAGTATTCGAATAGCGGGGGGCGAAGAGTGGATTGGCACGATGCAGCTTCCTGCGATGTTAGAAGGCGGCTTCATGACCTTTACCGCAACCATCAAAGACTACTTGGTTGAGGCGGAAGTGTCTTCTGATTCTCAGGACGGAGTCGATGGTAGCTGGAGCCCTTTGCCAATCACCCTTTGGCAGCAAAATGAGAATATGATCTGGCGGGCCCAGAAAGTAGAACTGCCTGTCATGGAAAGCTCGGCATGGCTTCGTCTGAGGATTACTGCGAATCCTTCCGTAAGCAAAATGGATATACGTAATTTAGAGCTGCATGCCTACGATAGGCTTGGGAGGGATGATTACTGGCTGATGATCGGGGCTTCGATCAGTAGTCAGGGCACTGATATGAGGCTGTTCAAGGAGCGGGTTCAGGAGCTGTACGGCGATACTTGGGACCCGGTTCTATTTAACCTGGGGATTAGTGGCACCTACAGTAACTCATGGTTACAAGGGTCGCCGAATCGACTAGAGCAGGCAATTGCACTTCACCCGCGGGCAAAGTATGCCTTTGTGCATCTTGGTGGTAATGACGTTAGCGCCGATCGGCCATATGTAGAGGGCTCTGAATCGAATGCGGAGATTGAGGCAAATTTGCGCCGCATCTACACGACGCTGATAGATGCTGGTATACAACCGATACCGATGCGACTTACGTTTCGTGATTATAAGGACGATCCTCCCGTGCTTGGTGGCATCAATGAAGGTAATGGATCATTGCCTTACAATCTGCAAATTGTTGATCCATTGGTTGAGGAGCTTGTGCCCAGCGCGTTTGATTCGGTGGCAAACAAGCCCATTGTCGATGCCTATGATTATTTCCTGAAAAATCAGCACACGCTTTCGGCGGATGGAATCCACTTGGGGACCGGAGGGCGGGCCGCTTGGTCTCAGGAAATCCTCGCTGGGATGGGTGCGGGGATTGTCTATGAAGGTGAAGTGCCACCTTTGCGGATTATCAAATCCCCCCGTGATGTTGCGGCATTTGTTGGGGAGCGCGTCACTTTTTCAGTGGAGTATGATGGCCTCGCCACACAAATCCGCTGGGATCATAACGGCGTTGAGCTAGTCGGGGAAGTTTCAGCTGAGTTGGTTTTGGATGCCGTTGATCTCAGTCATGCTGGAAAATATGAGGCAAGAATCTATGGTGAAGAAGGGGAGTCCTATATATCGAGTCCGGCAGCGTTGGTAATGACCAATGAGGTGCTGAGTCGGACTTGGCTGCTGGATCTGGGTTCGGCCGATTTATTGGCGTCGGTGGCTGATTCCGGTGGCCATTACTGGAATTCACTATCCCAAACGGCAGCTGGCTCTCGATTGGATGTGGTCGTCCTTAGTGATGGAACGACTCATCCGACAGCAGTTTCGGTCGAGGTAATCGATGCGTTCTCGGGGATTACTACAGCGGGCAAACAGGGCTCAATTCTCGCGCCGCAGGAAGTCACTAGTGATGCTTTTTATGTTAATGGTGGGGGCGTGGGGGCGTTGCGGATTGAAGGACTTGATCCTACCGCCATCATCGAAATGGATCTGTTTGCGTCTCGCAGTGGAGTTGGGCCGCGTATTACGCGCTACTCTGTGGGAGGTCAATCGGTTTACATCGATGTAGGTGATAACGTAGATGATTACGTGACTTTGTCCGACATCGTTGTCGATGACTTCGGTGGATTAACGCTCCTGGTCGAACCGTTGGATGCCGAGGGCGTTGAACAAGCTTATGGCTATATCGGCTTTTTAAGAATTAATGAGCAGATGCCCTATGCCAGTGATTTTGGTTTTTGGGCGGCCCGCCATGGGCTGGTTGGAGCAGATGCGGATGGCGAATCTGATCCGGATGGAGATGGCACGGCAAACATCATTGAGTTCGAGCTTGGGACAGATCCTTCTGCGCATTCGGCCGCGCCTGACATTATGCTACACCAGGATGGGGATGCGATTTATTTGATGGTCGATGTGGTTCGCAATCCAAGTGCCCATGGTTTGCTTGAAGCGCAAGTAAGTGGTGACCTGTCTGTCTGGAACCAAGGTGGACCGCACGTAACTGTCATCGAGGACTCGGCAACCAGGTATTGTGCACGAGACAATACTAAGCTCTCAGATGGCGCTCAGCGATTCATTCGGTTGTTTGTTCTCGAATGAGACCGGCATCACTCACTTTTATATTTAATATCAAATAAGATATAAAGTATATTCATATACGAAAATAATATTTAAAAGGGAAGTAATTATTTAAGTATTTTTGTCTGATTTTCTACTGCGCCGGAGCTGAGCGAAGGCGCATATCTACAACATAACCCCCAAAAATAAACTGCGATGATTATTTGTAATAAATCAATTGTGGGTGTCTTAGTATGCTTGTGTATTACCCTTCAAAGCATGACGGCAGACCTCCTCTACTATGAAGGTTTTGAGTACGGAAATGATCCGGATAAGCTAACAGCGGCATCGTCAGGAAACTGGAGTACTGCGTCTGTAGATGATGACGCACTATATCTGCCCACAGGTTTGACTTATGGCAGTCTACAAGTGAATGGCGGTTGTGCTAGCTCAACGACGAGTTGGGGAAGCGGTACGCGATCTTTGCTGGCTGATTTCAATGATATTGACCTGAGTGCGAAGTCGGAAGTTTGGGTCAGTATGTTGTTGAGGGCTCCCGGAGGAGTCAGCTCTAGCAGTGAATGTGGATTCGGGATTCGCTTGCAGCGTAACGCATGGGGCAGTGTTCAGAATTATGGAGCAGGTAAGAGCTGGAACAATGTCAGCAGCCATACATCTAAATTTCTGGGTAATATTCCCGGAGGCGAATTTTCGACGGTAGGTGCGGATGTGTTTCTGCTGGTTTATTGTTTTAAGCTAGGGAGCGCTGGAGAGCTATGGATTAATCCAGTTGTTGATGGTGTGACCGTCCCAACATCTGGCAGCGGTTTCAGTTTAAATGACAGTGCTAACACTGGACTGGTCAATATTTCTGAGGCCTATATTAGCTTTCGCGCTCATGAGCAGATGATGGATGAGCTACGTATCGGAGATAGCTTTTTAGATGTTGTTCCGCTTGGAAGTTCGTTGCCGCCCCAAGTTCCGCAATTGACCACGCTGTATATCGATTTTGGATCGAGCAGTTATCCAACCGCGGATGCTGGCTGGAATAATATCACTACTAGTGCGATCGGCGTAAATTACGATCTGATCGACTACGCGTCACATGTCGATAGTCATGTTGATCTCAGCTTCCAGAGTGGATTTGACGGAATCAATAGCAGTGGTAGCAATGCCGCAAACGGCGACTTTACTGCTGAGGCAATGAAAGACTCATTTTATGCGAATAACGGAACTCGGCCAGTGATTGAATTATCTGGCCTACATCCAGACCAATCCTACACGTTAACTTTTTCGGCCTCAAGGATGACTGGTAATGCAACGGATCCGTCGCGGACTACGCACGTTACTGCGTATGGTGAAGCAAAGACTACCGCGATATTGGATGCGGCGAATAATACATCTGTCATATCGGTTCTTTCAGGAGTGTTCCCTGACCATCTCGGTAAGATTCGTTTAGAGTTTCAGGAAGATAGGAGTTCGCGCGGCGACTGGTTTTACCTTGGTGCCCTCAAGGTTGAGTCTGATCAGTACGCTTGCATCGATTTTGGATCGACAGCCAATTTAACTACAGATTACGGGTGGACAAATTTCTCAGATGCAACGACTGGCGGTCCTGAGGTGTCGTTGGGCGATTTCTACACGGGCGTTGATACCGGTTGGACAGTGCAATTGACTGGAAGCAGTGCAGGACAACTGACTAGTGGCACAACTCCCGAAGCACCTTTGTCGCCAGATTTTGCCGACGCTGCAATCCAGGACGGATTTTGGTGGAGCAGTAGTGTGACGGCTACGTTCAAATTTAGCGGGTTTGATCCCGAAAAAGACTATTCCTTCACCTTTGTGGGAGCTAGAGCGGGGGTTTCTGATAATCGCACTGCTGTCTACACACTTGCGGGAGATACGGTTAAATCGACCACGTTAAACGCCTCCAGCAACACCAGCCGCTCTGCCACGATTCCATCGATACGGCCCAATTTATTGGGTGAGTTCTCATTGAGCATCACTGCAGATGGTGGTAATAATCAATACACCTACTTGAACGCGATGGAGATCACGACGAGCAACATCGGTTTCGCCCGTCGCCATGGAGTCGCGCCATTGTCGATAGCAGACGATCAGTATGTCGATGAAGGGCAACAGCCGGTAAAGTTCTGGGGGATGAATGTGGTTGCATTCTATCCCAGCCACGATGTCGCTGATGATTTTGCGGATCACCTGGTCGAGCTCGGTGTTAATTGTGTACGTTGGCATCATATGCTCCGCCGGAGCAACGATTGGAATTGGCAGAAAGATGGGTTGTCTGATTCTCATTCCAATCCTTTGCTGCATAGCACGATCAGTCTGGCGGCCTATGAGGGAACCGCAACTGATGGCGAGTCACGTGAGCCCAACGAAATTGCGTGGGATCGTTTTGATTACATGAATGCGAAGCTGCGTGAGCGGGGGATCAACGTTATGTTCAGCAACATATGGCTTCGCCAATACAGGCCCGATGATGTAGGTATATTATCGGTGTCCACTCAGGATGATCAGGATTGGAGGCAAGATATTGCGACCTTGAATACGCAAGGAGGCATGGATCAGCGCAAGGCTTTGGCTGTCTTTGATGAGCGGGTTGAGCTGATGAATCAGGAATTCTGCAGAGATCTTCTTGGTCGCGTAAACCCGTATACCGGACTTCGCTATGGGGACGATGATCAGGTGATTGCGTTCGAGCTCTCCAATGAATTTTCAAGTGAGTATACTTTTGTAAATCCGAACTGGTACGATGATGACGGAATGAACTACTTCCAAGCAAAGTTGCAGGCGAAGTGGGAAAGCTACGCGTTATCAGTTGGGCAAAGCAGTCCGGGGAGTATCAAGACGACTAGCTATAAGGAATTGCGATCCGATTTCTTAAATAAACTGGACGCAGATTACAGTGAGCGGATGAACGATTTTATCAATAGCTTGGGGTATGACGAGGTGCCAGTCATCTTCTCGAATTTATGGCGTGGAAATCGTCCATTTGAGCTTTTTGCCGAAGAGAATGATTACATGGAGCAGCATGCCTATGTAGATCCTAATATTTTTAGCAATGTGGAAGATTGGTTGGTTAAGGCAGGTAAAATGGCAGTGTATGGTAAGCCATACTTCATTGGCGAACTTGGCTTGCGCGAGGATCGAATTGAAATCTCTCCCAATGTGTGGGTGAGGCAATATGCGGATGTTGACGATCCTATTCGTAGCTTATTGCCGGCATCATTTATTACCTATGGCTCATTGCATGGATGGTCTGGACTTGCATGGTTTGCCTATAATCATGGCAATCATTCCGTTGAGACACGTCCCTCATACGGAAATGTTGGGGCTGCCTATGGGCCCCATGTAACTCGAGAGACGAGCGACTTCGGTGACTTGATCTGCGACGAGGTTATGCTGGATCATATGCTTACATCTGCAACTATCTTCCGCCGTGGGCTGTTTGCGCGTTCGGATGCGCCAATCACAATTACTTCGCCTGATAATGCTTGGTCTTCGAGTTATCATGGCACAGTGAATCAGTTGGAGGCTTATGCGCCGGGTTGGCAGAGTAAGCATGAAATTCGCCGTGTACTGGGGAGCGTCCCATCATCTCAGGCTGCTGAGCCTTATATGGCGGCGAGTCCAGCAGGGAATGTGCTGGTCTCGGATACGGGAGAGATTCGCAAAGACCTGACCCGCGAACAACTCACTGCAGCCGCGGATCAGGCAGAAGTATTCAGTGGTTTTTTAGATTCAAACGCTCCAGATGGCCTGCAGTGCTTGCAGATTGGAAATACGTCGGGCTTTGCTACGGTCATGCTTGTAACGGCTGATAATCTAAATCTCGACGAAAGCGAGCGCATGCTCTTGAGCCGGACCTACATCGATAGTTCTGGCGATGATCTACCTGGGCCGTCTTTGTCATTGCAAGGTGTGAAGGAGCCAACCGGGGAAAAAGTTTGGAAATTGCACAGCCGGGATGGCACACAAACACTCACTTATACAGCGGGTGAGTTGCTACTACCTGTGGGCGCTGATACCTGGCGTCGAGCGGAGTTAGTTTTGGAATAGGTTATTGGTTCAGTGAGATTTCAAACTCCTGCGATCCTCATATCATGAGGGTTGCGGGAGTTTTTATTGATATCAGCGTCGCTGTGGATAGTCGGCATATACCTTTGGATCAGCATTAAGTGCACAATCGACCAGCTAAGTTTGTGGCGTGCTGATACTAAGCCGAGGGGAGGATTGACACTGCAGCCTTCGCTATGTTTTTATAAGATACATATTTACGCAATTTCGAGGTCCATTTTTACGCATAGACAATTAAAACGCGAAAGCAATGAGCAGTTCAGATTATCAAGAGGAAGAGTTTATCCGTCAGTCAAATTTTGTTCAGTGTGATGATTCCACTCGTTATCAAGCTGCAAAATCAATGATCAGGCGAATGGTGCTGAGTGGTGAGGTGGGGCAAAGCCAGCAGCTAAAGCCCGAGCTTGAGATATGCCGCGATACGAACTTGTCCCGGACAACCGTTCGCAAAGCGATCGCGGATTTGGTTGAGGAGGGTTTGCTGGTCCGTTTTCGCGGACGAGGCACCTTTGTCAATATTGAGCGAAGCAAGTCCCAGCAGAAGCTACTCGCTTTGCTGGTTTCACACCATGAAGGGGTTTCAGGTGCGTATGATTTGATGATTCGTGGTGCTCAGGACGCTGCGGCTCGCCTCGGTTATCAGTTGATCCTCGCGAATGCCAGAAACGAAATGAGCACGGCAATGGATCAGGTAATACGCTTAAATGAGCTCCGAGTGGCGGGCACACTTGTCGTGCCGCTGCAAACTTCTGAAACTCATAAGCACACCAAGAGCATTGTGAATGCCCTTATTCAGACCGGGCAAAAAGTTGTGCTGGTCGATGATTATTCGCAAGATGGACACGTGAGTGTTTCGAGCCAGAATAAGGAGGCTATGGTGGACCTCACCAATCATTTAATCGATCAAGGATACCGACGCATTGCATTCCTAACGTGTCTTTCGACTGAAGTTGCCTGCGAGCGCGAGGCAGGCTTCCTTGAAGCGATGAAGGAACATGGCTTGGATTTACCACCGGAGTATTTCCTGACGGTTGGAAAGCGCGAGCCTGAGAAACAGGGTATTCAGGAAATTGATGTCTTTATGGCGATGCGTGAGCCGCCAGAGGCGATTATTTGCCTGCATGATATTATCGCTTTAAACGCCATGAAACGATGCAAAGAACGTGGCTGGCGCGTGCCTGAAGATGTGGCAATCGTCGGTTTTGATGATTTGCCTCAAGCGGCGGTTTCTTCTCCGCCATTGACTAGTGTGCACCAACCTTTGCGTCGTTGCGGCGCGCGCGCTGTGGAACTGATTGTGAAGCTCCTGGAAGGTGTCGAGATCGAGCACCGGAATAATCGCTTACCCTGCCACCTGGTCATTCGTGAGTCTTCAAAGAAAGCTGTGACTGTTGAGACTTAATCCGTGGTGATGACGCTCCAGCCCTTCATTTGCTGGCAGATCAAATACACCTGAGTTCGGTTTACAGGCCTTTTTTGTCGCTTACTTTATCGAGTCAGGCGGACGCTACGGATGCCAAAGGGGCGATGCCATTCCGGCGTGTCAACCGGTTCCTCAAGAAGGTTGCAATCCGTTTGCTGGGTCAGTGATGCGGCTGGCGTGAAGGCGAGCTTTGAGGCAGCACCGGCGGCGTCGTAAAGGCGCACAATAATACCTCGGCCGTCCTCGGCGGGCTTGATGGTTTCCACGACAGCATTGGGAGCGACGTTGTCGATTAGCGATGCCGTTTCGCGTGTGGCGCTGGTGTGAATCAACAGGGGCGTATTCTGCTCATAAGCAGGCCGCACGACCGACTCGACTGAAAAACCGCCATGATGAGGCAGCAGCGAGTAGGTGAAAAAGTGGAAGCCGCGGTCGCCGCGCGGGTCCGGGTGTCCACCACCTTTCATGAGGGACAGGCGAATCTTGCCGCCGCGAACCGAGAGGCCGTATTTACCATCATTGAGCAAGGCGACGCCGAAGTCCGCCTCCGACAGATCGCTCCACTTATGTTGGCTGACTTCGAAACGCGCACGGTCCTCGGAGAAGTTTGCATGGGTGCCGCGCTGCAGGTGCCCAAACTGGATTTCGTGCCGCGCCGTTGGGCTATGAATAGCGAGTGGAAACTCCGCCCCCAGGTAGCGATGCGGCTCCTCCCACTGGACCGCAGTTTCGAAGTCGACGCGTGCGGTGTGGGCGTGAAATACCATATCCTGCTCCAGCCAGGAGCGTGGTGTCAGCTGCACTTTGCGCCGCAGGCGTAGTTGCAGTGAGCCCTTGGCGGCGACCTTTATTTCGCACTTGGATACGAGAGGCGCGAGCTTGCTTTCGAGGTCGGCGTCAATGTCCCAATTGTCCCATTGTGCTGGAATGTCTTCGCCGAAGACCAGGTTGTTGAGTGGGCCTCGGTTTGGGGCGCGCAGCTCGCGTCCGCTGGCCAGGTCGATCCACGAGTCGATACACCCGGCCTCATCGAGTCGGATATTCGCGTATGGCGTTGTGACCACGGAACCGTCGAAGGTAAAAGGGCAATCGGTTTCGGCTGCCGCTTTGTTGGTATCCTGCGGTATGCGGTTGATTGGCAATACGGAGGCGCCGAGCGGTGGCAGATTGAGCCCGGCCAGGATGTGGCGACGCTCACCCCACGGCGTATCGATGGTTTGCGCAACGACGTTGGCGGGAAGAGGAAACTCGGCGGGGATCCATGCGGATTCTCTGTTCCAGCTCAAGGTATTGTGTAGGCTGATCGCGTCGGTGGCGGAGTCAGATAATTTATCCAGCAACTCGGTGCTGAAGGCGCGTGCATCGGCGACGAGAGCGCTGAGCTCCCGGATGGCGCGATCGTGAACTTCAGGGATTGAGGTGCCTGGCAGGATGTCGTGAAATTGGTTTAGGAGCAGAGTTTTCCAAAGGCGTTCGAGCCGTGCGCGATCGACATTTACGTCGGTTAATTGAGCGCGCGCGGCACAGTATTCGAGGTTGTGTAGGGCGAACTCTGCGGCGCGGTTTAGTCGCTTGATGGAGGCCTGCTGGGTGAAGACGCCGCGATGGCTCTCCACATAAAGCTCGCCGCAATAAAGGGGGGCGCGGACGGCGTGGTTTTCCAATTCCTGCATGAAGTCGGAGACGGTGGTGTATTCGCCACGCGGGCAGCCGTCGATGTCCCCCACACGGCGGGCCACCTCGAGCATGGTAAAGTCGGGCCCGCCGCCGCCGTCGCCCTTGCCGAAGGAGACAAGGCGCATCTGGTTGACGTCAGGGTGGCGCACACAGTTTTCTGTGGTGCGGAAGTCTTTGGGGCCAGAGCCAGCAAGCTTGTTGAGCAGCGTGCCGGGGTCGGGAGCGCAATGGATGTCGTTGAAGTGTGTAAATACCTTTGAGCCGTCGATACCTTCCCACCAGAAGGTGTCATAGGGGAAGCTGTTGGTCTCGTTCCAACTCAGTTTAGTGGTCAGGAAGTAGCGGATGCCGCAGCCGAGCAGGATCTGGGGAAGGGCAGCGGTGTAGCCGAAAGTGTCGGGCAGCCAGAACACATCCGACTTGTAGCCGAAATGCTCTTGGGTGAAGCCTTGACCATAAATGAATTGGCGGATGAGCGCCTCGCCGCCTGCGAGGTTTACGTCGGGCTCAACCCAGGCTCCGCCATTGGGCTCCCAGCGGCCTTCGCGCGCGCGTCGCTGGATGCCGTCGAAGATCTCAGGGTAGTGTTCGCGCATGAAGTCTGCGTGGAGTGCAGAGCTCTGAACAAAACGATATTCGGGATACTGCTCCATGAGGCGCAGTACGTTGCTATAAGTACGCGCGCATTTGCGGATGGTTTCGTCGATGGTCCACAACCAGGCAGTGTCGAGGTGTGAGTGGCCGACGAGCCCCGCCCGTGGTGCTGAATCGCCATTGCGCTTGGCCAAGACGGTTTTCAGGATTTTGGACGCCCGGCGTAGGCACTCACGCCAGACATTTTCTTCGACTGTGTCGGGTTCTTCCCAGATTGTGGCGAAGACTTCGCTCAGTGCGGCGAGGAGCTCGCCCTTGCGAAAATTGCGCTCCGGCAGGCCTTCCTCCAGCGTACGTGCCAAGTGGAGATCAATCACGAAGTCCATGACCTGTTCGTCACGGCGGAGTAGGTTGATCGTTTTATATTCGCGGGTGAATGGCGGGCGGTAGGCGTCCTGAGTTTCCGGCGTGTCGCCGGGATGCACGCCCACGATTTCATGACCGGCGTAGGACTCCACAGCGATCTCGAAGGTCTCTCCAGCGCGCGCGGATGTGGTCAGCAGCAGCGCGACGTGGTCGCCGCGCTGATGCTTGTAATCGGCATGGTTGAAGATGCCTGCAGGTTTGCCGTTGATCCAGAACATGGCTTCGCAGCCGCCGGTGTCGGCTGCGATGAAGAGGGGCTCATGGTAATCCTGGTCTGCGGTCCAGGAAGCGAGAAACCAGGCGCTGCTACCCGAGCTGCCCCACTTGAGGCCGCTATCGGCGTGTTGCCAGTTGGAATTTTTGGCCGGGACCGCGCGCCAGTGCTCGCTGGTTTCTAAATACTCGGAATTGAGCACCGATTGAGGAAGAAAGATGCGAGCGCGGTAATTTGCTTCGATGCGCGCCAGTTTGGCCAAAGTCTTTGGAGAGGTGATCACGATAAATTATTGGAACGGTTGAGACGTCTGCACTACGTCCAGCATGGGTGATTATCTTTAAGAAAGTGGTAAGACTGTAAAATGTTTTTTTTAGAAACAATTGGTCCGCGCCATTTCCCGACCTGAGTCGTTTCAGTGCTTGATCCTAACTTTTCCAATATTGAAGAAGGCGCAGGTAGGTAGTCCGGTAGGTTGCTGACTTACAGAGATTTATGATTCACTGTCTGAAATGCCGATCATCTACGAGATACTGGTTGTAATTTCGCGTGGATTTAACCCCCACAATCATAGTCTTCCTTCTGATGCTTATAGCCCGTCGCGATACGGGTAACGCAACCTCTAGGTTGAGACACTGCCTGAAAGTAGTGCTATTGTTTTTCCATCAATCTGAACTACCCCGGGCATTGATCGCCTCAATGATCTCCCGCCCAGTAAAAAGAAAGTGCCAGTGGGAATTGAAACCAAAAATGTCTACGTTGCTGGAATCGGTGGCTTCGCTGAGAAGCATCATGAAGTGCTCCTTCAGTTAGAGAATGAAGGCTTGTTGAAGGTCCGCGCCGTTTGTGATCCAGAGATCGAGAGTTTAACTGAGCTCTGTGAAGCTTTTCGATTCGCAGAGCGAGGGGTCGCGCTTTATGCAGACTTCGATCAGCTGCTGGCCGCGCATGCTAATGAATTCAAGCAAAACGATTGGGCGTCAATTGCTGCGCCATTCATCGTTCATGCGAAGATGCATCAGCAATGTATTGATGCCGGGCTGGCTTGTTATTTGGAAAAACCGCCGACGCTGGACCCGCTTGAGTTGGATGCCATGGTCAAGTATGATCTGCACGCGAAGCTGTTCACCGCAGTCGGTTTTAATCACATCGGTCAAACCGAACGGCTTGAGCTGAAGCAGCGAATCCTTGCCGGTGAATTCGGTGCGCTGAATCAAGCGCGCTTTGTTGGCGCATGGCGCAGGTCATGCGGCTATTTTCACCGTAATGCCTGGGCAGGGCGTCTGCTTCTTGGCGAACAATTAGTACTGGATTCCTGCTTTGGAAATGGAATGGCGCACCACTTGCACAACTTATTATTCTTTTGTGGCACTGGTGGGCTCTATTCTTGGGCAAAATGCGTGTCCTTGGAATCAGAGTTATATTCGGTGCAACCGATCGAAGGGCCTGATACGGTATTTGCTCAAGGGCTTTTAGAAAGCGGTGTGGTTGTGCGTATCGCGGTAACCAATGTCTGCAAAGAAATTGAATACACTTCGGAAGAACTATACTTTGATCACGCGCAAATTCACATTGCTCCGAATGACCACATAAAGATTACATGGAATGACGGTCGTAAGGAGAAAATTCCGCTAACATCTGATCGGCTGTTGGAGCAAAACATCCGTAACTTTCTAGCCTACCTGGATGGTGAATTCGAACGCCCGCCGACTACGCTTGAGGATTGCCAGGCGTTTGTTCAGCTCAATGCACTGACATACTTGGCGAGCCAGGGTATTTGCCGACTTGAACCGACCGATTATGCCTTTGTCCCAGAGACAAAAGACAAGAAATCCGTTCGCTATATTCATGGCATCTTGGATTGCCAACGACACTTTGCAGACAGCGGAAATTTTCCATCTAGCCAAGGCGTCTCGTGGGGAAAGAAAGGGGGATATGCGACGGTGGAACAATTAGAGAATCTGCATTCCCATGTTCAGTTAATCCAATCGCCTAAGGTTGCTTGCGTAAAGTCATCATGAAAAATTTAACTCTTACTTTATTTCTAGTCATCCTGTTTGGCCCAGCGATGAGCATCGCAGAAACAGACATCGTCGTGAAGCGCAACATTGCTTACTTGGGCGATGATCGCAGCGAAAAGCTGGACGTCTATTTGCCGCCGGATTCCTTCGAGCGACCGCGCCCAGCGGTGGTCGTCATCCATGGCGGAGCCTGGCGCATGGGCGACAAAAATGATCGCCGCGAACAAGCCTTTGGCAACGGGCTGGCCGAAGAGGGCTACGTGGTCTTCTCGATCAACTACAAGCTCAACGTTTTTCACCGCGACGAGAACGGTAAGTGGCTTGGCCAAACGGTCGCTTGGCCGCAGAACCTCTACGACTGCAAAACAGCCGTGCGCTACATCCGCGCGCATGCGGAGGATTACGGCGTCGATCCGAATCGCATCGCGGTGATGGGCGGGTCTGCCGGAGGACATTTGGCATTGCTGACCGGAAGCACGGTAAACGTGGAACGTTTCAACCAGGATGGACTTTACCTGGATCAGAGCAACGACGTCAGCTGCATCGTGAATTTTTATGGCACGGCGTGGGTGAACAATCCGCATCGGGCACCCAAGTTCGAGGGCGGCATCCCTGGCTTGCCCGAGGGGGAAAACGCGAAGCTCGCATCGCCCGCCACATGGCTAGGTGACGACACGCCGCCGATCCTCATCGTGCATGGCGATAGCGATCCATCTGTTTCAGTGAAGTTCTCGCGCAAGCTGGTCCCCATCCTACAGGAAAAGGGCATCGAGCACACCTACATTGAAATACCGGAAGCCAAGCACTCATTTGGTTGGACTGCCGCCGGGACTGATGTGAAGCCCGCTGTTCTGGCATTTCTCAAAGCGCATTTATAAACCTCGTATAGCCTTCGGAACAAACCCCCCAAAGCTTTCCCCGTGACTGGCAGCTATTAGCCGCCGTTACGTTTCCCCAACAATCCCAAACCTACACCCCCATCAACCAATGAAGACCCCCTACAGGTGGCTTTGCATGGCTACCGCATACCTTAGTTGCCCGCTCGTGGGTAACGCACTGCTCGTGGACGAATCGTTCGCGCTTGGTGGCAACGCCAGCGCTGGCGAATACACCACCAACAATGTCTACAACCAGGCGCCGACGGTGACTGGTTTTACCGGCCCTTGGATCATCACCGCTGGCGGCGGCCCGGCGGTCAGTGGCAGCACACTGATCTACGCCGACTCCACCGGTACCGTCGACACCACCGGCGGCTCGCTCATCATGGGCTCAAACAACTCCCGCGCCGCGCGGCAGCTGTCCGCCTCGCTCGACAACTCCTCCAGCGGCACGTATTACCTGAGCTTCGTTTACAAGCAAGCCAGTGATCTTGCTGGCTATCGCAGGATGGGCCTCTACGATGGCGGCGTTGGCAGCTCTTATCGCGAGCTCTCCCTCGGCGCCGATTCGAGCACCGACGGCAAGCTCAGCCTGAGCGCCTTTGGCAATACTGTGTCCGAGTTTGCCGACGTCGATAACAACGCCGTGTTCTTCGTTATGCGCTTTGACATGAGCACGACGCCTGGCGGCGACAGCTTTACGCTTTACGTGAACCCGGGCCTGGAGACCGAGCCCGGCAGCGGCATTGTCAACTTAAGCGGGCTGGACATCTCCTTCGACCACTTCGGGCTCGAACGCTACACCTACGCCAGCTACACGCACGACTTCTCGGTGGACGAAATTCGCATGGCGACGAACTACGACGACGTCACGCCAAGCAACGTAGTCTACGCCGGCGTCGTTTACGAAGATGACTTTGACCGCCCCGACAACGATGCGCTCGGCTTTACGCCGTTCCGCGGCAAAGGCTGGATCGAAACCGAAGGCAGCGACGATTCTGTGCGCATCGATAGCGACGCCATTCGTGTCACTAGCGTGGACCCCGGCGGCGCCGGCGCGCGCTTCTACGTCGACCGTGATCTGGACGAGCTTCTTAACTACACCATCGAGGCAACGCTTGACCTGTCGCAAATGAACGGGTGGACATTCGCTGGTTCCGGCCTCTGGCTGCTGCCCCGCGCTCAGGGCAACGATTTGCCGGGCAACCGCGGCTGGTATCTGCGCATGGTGGACATCACTGCGACGGACAGCATCTCGGTCTATCAATACGACGGCGCCGCGGCGGACGGTAACGGCAGCATCACCGGCACGGAGTTGACCTCGACCGTTTCCGAACGGCTCGACCGGGACAAACTGATCGATGTCCTCATCGAAGTGAACGGAAATGACGCCACCTTGACGCTCGACCAGTCGCCCTACGGCGGCGGCAGCTACACAGCGTCGACGATCGACGTCAGCGGCGGTTCCGGCTTTGCGGACAACGGCGTGGCCGACGTCTTCCTGATCGGCGCGCACCAAGTGCAAACCGGCAATCGTGATATCGACGCGAGCATCGATGACGTCGTCGTAAGCGCTTACGCGGGCGCCGAGATTCCGAATAAAAGCGTGGTTCTCGATTACCTCGACGGCTACCGCATTTTGCTGGAGCACCCGTCACCGGAAGGTTTGGAAATGGGCGCGGGCAAGGCGATCTTCGACCAGATGCACACGGCTTACCTGAACAGCAACATCACTGAGTTCAACGCCTACCGTGAAGACCTGCAAAATTGGTTCGCGGCCGTCGTCGCCTGGCATGCCGCGAAGGAGGATTACACCCACCGCATGCTGCACGGCCAAAATTACTCTGCCGCGCAAAGTTACTTGGACAGCGCGCTGGCGCTGATCAACAACAGCCAGTCCGCTGGCGTGAAAGCCGAGCTGGCCAACCTCGTGCCGCTGCAAGATGCTGCGGGCGCGCCGCCGGTTTCCTACACCGGTGGTGAGAATCGCTGGGGCTGGATCAAGAGCTTCGACACGATGGGCTTCCGCCACCACCCCGACCTTGGGGAAAACTTGGAACCCGACCCGTGGTTGAGCGTGTGGGAGGAGACGCACGATGGTTGGAAGCCGTCCAACTTCAGCTTCTTGCGCGAAGACCCTTCTTACGACTATGTTTTCTCGCGCACGATTAAGCAGATCCCCTACAGCGAGGCGCACTTTAATAACGTGCCGAACAACCACGTGTTCACTCACGAGCGCAACTGGACCACGACGCATTGGCTGCACGACGATGGCTGGGAAGTCATCTACTCCGTGTTGACGCCCCTCGTGCTCTTTAAGAATACCGACGAATTCTACCTGCGCATCCCGATTGCCTCGTGGACGGAGTATCCGGAAGTCATTCAGCAGCTATGGGTGCAATCCGGCGGCAGCTACACGGCCATCACGCCGAGCACGACCACACTGCCGACCATCGACTCCGCCAAGGCGATTCTCGAAACCACGGACGGTTATTACCTGATCGTGATTCCCGAATACGTGGACGACATCAGCATCACCGACCGCGAGCTGATCATCGAAACACAGTCGGCGACGAACTTCGCCTTCCACAAACTGCAGGGCGGAAACGAGCCCGATGGCGCGAACCCCAGCACGTGGCCCTACATGCTGGCCCGCGTGGATTTCTGGACGTCGGTGGCGCTCGATTGCCCGGTCTCCGTCGGCGAATCCATGCAGGGGAATACCGTCACTTACGACTACAATTACCTGACCACGAGCAGCGTTCACGGCGAAACTTCGCAGCGCATTGCGCCGGTTCCCGCCTTGGCGGTGCTGGCGGACCTCAGCATCACCGGTGTGCAAACCACGTCGTTCAACATCGCGACCAGCGAAGACTACGGCGACTACGAATACGTCACTGGCTCGCAAGTGAGCTTCGACATTCCGGCGATCACGCACCAGCCGTTGCACGGCGCCAATGTGCCGATCGACCGCACTGTCGATTACGAAGAACTCGCGGCTTACGGTGTGAAGGTGGCGCGGCTCTACCAGGCCTCGACCACGGATCGCCAAACACTGAAAGACATGTTCGAAGACGCGCTCGCTGAGTGCGAGGCCAACGGCATCAAGGCGATCATCGATCCGCATACCGCGCTCTACCGCATGAGTTATAACGACATCTTCGTTGGCCAGGAGTTGCAGGACTACATCGACTGGTGGGTCGAGCTCGCTACGCTGGCTCAGCCTTATAAGGACATCCTTGCCGGCTACGATTTCTACAACGAACCACCGCTGGACCGCGGTTCGTTGATGGATGACTGGGTGGCGCAGGCGCAGTTGGTCAGCGACGCGATTGTCAATGTCGACCCCGACACGCTGCACTACGTTTCGGCGATTTCCTATGGCGGCGCCGACGGCCTATGGTATCAGGATACGGAAATGCCGGACCCGCTGATGCGCCCGACGTTCCACTTCTACACGCCGTATTCCTTCACGCACCAAAAGGTGCCGCAGCAAACGAGCGACGCGCCGAACACGTATTACCCGTTCTGGGTGCCTGGTGTCGACCACGGCAACGACCACTATGGCTCGAACCGCGAACCGACTTTCTACGACAAGTGGAACGTGGGCGCGGCGATGATGCCGGTGCTCGAATACCTGGCCAAATACAACAGCGACATCCTGCTTGGCGAGTTCTCGCCGCTGGGTTATTCGCGCTCTGGTGGCTCGCAGGACGGCGCCGCAGTGTGGAACCAGCACGTTATCGAATGGGCCTCCCGCTTCGCGCTCGACACCACGCTCTGGGCCTACCATGGCTCGGGCCTGGAACACCCGGAAGTGGCCGACCAGATGATCGACTTCTGGGGCCTGCAAACGGGCATGCAACTCAATGCAGCCGACATCACCGCGTATGGTTCAGGGCAAAATGGCCAAGGCGGCCATGGGGCGAACTTCACGCTCTCAGCCGACAAGCGGGCCATCACGCTGACCGGCAACTCCTGGTATAAGTTCGCGCTGCCCGAAGGTTACACGATGACGCCCAACACGATGCTCGACGTGACCTTCAGCAGCAACTCCATTGGCGAACTGCACGGCATCGGCCTGGACGAGAATAACTACTATGGCGACCACGACCGCGCGGTACTACTCTACGGCACGCAAGGTTGGAACGGCGGCATCGCAATCAACTCGGCGGACAACTATTCGAACTTCGCGCCCGACGAAATGATCTACTCGATCCCGATTGGTTCGTTCTACAACACGACCAACACGATGGACTACCTAATCTTTGTGAACGATGACGACACGGATGGTTCCGGCGTCAGCGTTTTCAGCAACATACGCATCTACGAAAATTGATGCGCATATCATAAGGGTAAGGGGCGGGGGAGACCGATTTGGTCTCCCCCGTTTTTTTTTGCGCCAAGGCCGGGCGATGAGCTTCAAATTTTTCCAATGCTCTAGGCAGTGTCTGCGGATTAGGAAACTGCCGCGTTGAGGCAAAAGATTTTCCAGACACTCTCAAGCACGCCAAAAAAGTTTCCCTATGGGCAAACTGCGCGTTTGCCTACGTGTATTGCGACCGTTTGCCCCGGGGCATTGCAATCGTTTGCTTATGGGCATTCAACCTGTTTGCCCAAGGGCAAACAATCCGTTTAGGCATGGGCAAACGATTAGTTTGGGTATGGGCAAACTTTTGCCGCCAGTTGGCGGTTGCCGGTCGGCTAACTGACAAAGGGATTGCGCACGCGGCAGACGCGATTGAGCGCGCCGCTTTCGTCGGCTTCGTTGAAATAGATCCACCGGGCGTCGGGCGAAAAGGCCGGGTGCGGGTGGCGCGGGTGGGTGTCGCCCTTGCGGCTGCGAGCCACGAAGGTGCGCTCGCCAGTGGTCGCGTTGATGAGCAGGATGTCGCTGGTCGAGCCGGCGTTTTCCCAGCCGCGGCCCGGGGCGTCGTGCGGGCCAGTGGTGTCGGTGACGAG
The DNA here is from genome assembly GCF_027257155.1 of Cerasicoccus sp. TK19100. Classification (NCBI taxonomy): domain Bacteria; kingdom Pseudomonadati; phylum Verrucomicrobiota; class Opitutia; order Puniceicoccales; family Cerasicoccaceae; genus Cerasicoccus; species Cerasicoccus fimbriatus. The sequence continues at coordinate 104,216 of NZ_JAPWDU010000008.1, read as the reverse complement.
CCATTGGCCGTCGGTGCTGATGTTGACATGCCAGTCGCGGTCGCCCTCGCTGATAAGCTTCGGCTGTGCGCCGCCAGGTGAGCAGAAGTAAACGCCACGTGGGCCGCCGGGGCTTTCGCCGTAGGCGACAACAACGCAGCTCGTGCGATGAAAGCACCATCGTTCGTGACCGAACAACAAGCTGCTGCCGGTTTGATCAAACAGGCAGCAGCCAGTGGGAGCGTCTTCGCCGTGCCAGCCCCACACGCGGTCCATGATTGTAGGCGCCGCGCCTTCGTGCGAGAAGGCGATCCAGCGCTCGTCGTGCGGGCAATGGTGAAAGTGGTTCGCGTGCCAGGGCAGTTGAACGAGCTTCTGCGTTTTGCCGGAAGCGACGTCGACTTGCCATGCGCCGAATTGCTCATCGAGCCGCGACTCAAACAAGATGCGCGCGCCGTCGTCGGTGATGCTGGGCAGTTGTCCGCCGTTGGGCGGGGCAGGGTTCTCGGCGATGCGCGGGCTCGTGTCGGGTTCATTGATCAAACCGGAGAACCGATAAACACCATGGCCAGCGTTGACCGCGACGTCGTCGGTTTCGCGCGCGACATCGAACCACAAAAACTGTTCGCTCGGGTTGCGGTCTTTCGGCGTGAAGGAGCGCAGCAGCTGTGTGGTTTTCGTTTCCGGGCAATAGCGCACGAGGTTGACGTCGTCGCCAGCCTGCTGCCCGAACACCACTTGGCCATTCGAGAGAAAGCCGTTGGTGTGCGGGTAGGCAAGGTAGCAATTTTGCTCGAACTCGGTGAGGGCTTCGACGTCGTGCATCCTCTTGAGCGTGCCTTAACGTTCGTCCGCGGGCAACAGGGAATTGTCCGACCAGTGCGCCTTCGCGACATCGGCGACCGGCTCAATGACCAGCCCGAATCCCTGGTTCCACAAGTGCCAAGGGATACCGTGTTGCTCCAGCACGTCGATCGCGTCGCGCGTCCAGAGGCCCGAGCTGTCGGACGCTTTTTTGCGCGAGTAACCGATTGGCGCGACTTCGCCGCAGTGGAAGGCGACATCGTTTGCGGCGGCGAATTTCAGCACCGGCCACATCGACGCGGCGATGGTCCAGCGGTCCCACCATTGCAGCGGGGACTTGCCGTAAACTTCGTTGTTTTTCCAGTCGATCTGCGGAATCCAGCCCGGGTAAAACACGAAGGCATCGTTGGTCGAAGCGCGGAAAATCTTCTGGTGCGAGAATGAGTGCGGCGCGTAAAAGTGAAACGAGTAAACAAGGTTTTCCTGTTCGATGGGCGCGGCCTCGAAGTAGCCCGACGGGTTCGACATCTCGACGCCGGAAATGTAAATCGGCGTGTTCGGATCGATCGGGCGGATGACTTCAATCGCTTCTGTCGCGAGCTTGTCCCACGTGTGCCAAAGCGGCTTGCGGACCTTGAGCTCGTTGTAGAGATCGTAGCCAACGACGACGTCCGGGTGCTTGATGGAAACTTCGGCGAGGTTCTTCCACAGGTCGAGGAAGGCTTGGCGCTCCTCGGGATCTTCCGGAATGCCCTTGCTCCAGTCGTGAACCTTGAACTGGAAATCGTGCGGGTCGACGAGCGCCTTCATGCCGTGCTTGCCGAGGCGCGTTAGAACTACATCCAGTTCGTCATAAGCTTCTTGCGGATCGCCTTTAAAGTCCTTCGTGCCGAAGCAAACGCGCACCCAATCAATGTCCATGTCAGCAAATTCCTGCACGCGCCGTTCGTTCAAACGCGCAAGGTATTCGTTGATGCCGCGTCGCTGCGTGATGTTGCGCTCGCGCAGGGGAACCGTCAGTGTGTCGCTCTCAACGTAGCGGAACTCACCCGCGCTGGTGCGGTAGGCTGACGTCTGCCAATCGCTGTCCTTATTGTGCATCACCGTGAGCGGTGGGACGGGCGCAATGACCTTTGCTGGCGTGTCGAGATGGTTCGGGCGGTCGGCGTAAAGGTAGTGGTGGGTGACGGCGTCGTCCTTCGGCGCGTCGACGACATCCTTCGGCGCCTTGACCGCGACGCTGGCCCAGAATGCGGCTTCGGTCTTCACTTGGCCATCGAGCCACGCGGTGGGGATATGCATCAGCGACACGGAACCTTTTTCCGAAAGCGTGAGCGTCGCGTTGTTGCCGTCGCGATGCATGGCGGCGGGCTGAACGGTCGGAAAGAGCAGCAGTGAAAAGCGCGAGCCGCGCAGCCAATACCAGGCGCTTTTGCTTTGCGACAAGTCGATGCTCTGGTTGCTCGTTTGATCGAAGTCCATGCCATCCTGGCCAGCCCAGGCGAGCTTGGTCGGCGTGCTGGGGAATCCGCTGAGCGGCAGCTCGGTGATGTTGTCCACGGCGATGAGCGGCGTCAACACGGAGAAGGTGTAAGACGGACCGGCGGGGCTGCGCCAAGTATTGCGGACCCATGTGCGCTCGACCTCGAAGTCGGGCAGGGCGGGGCCATCTTGTGGCACGAGCGAGAGCGTGGAATCTTCCGCGCCCGCGCCGCCGGAGGGCCAAGTGATCGCGTTCGGGTATGGTTCGCCGGGCGTTAGGTCGTCGGACGGGCCGATGTAGCCCAGCGTCTCAAACACCTTGAGCCAGCTAAACGGATTGTAGTCCGTCATCGGAAAATAGCCAAAGCCGTATTGCTCGCGGACGGCGGTTTCGGCCTCGTCTAATGCCGTGCGCGCTTGGGTGCTGAGTTCCATCGAGCGGTCGAGCTCGGCGGCGTTCAATGCGGCGACGGCTTGGCTCTGGAGTTGGGCGATGTCCGTCGTGCTGGGGCCGTCGAAAATTTCGTTGAATAGCTGCAAATGCGTGAGGCGGTCCTGCACGTCATAGACGCGGCCCTGGGCGTCGAACCAGTCTTCGCTTTGGTTCACGAGATACTTGGCCTCGCTTTCGTTATCCGCGTCAAAGGCGGTGTTGGCTTCGGTGAGCCACTTCTCCGGCAGCTTGGTGTCCACGCCGGCAATGGGCGCTTTTTCCAGAATGCGCGGATAGGAGCGCAGCTTGATCGAGAGCACTTTTTCGACGGGCTCTTCCTGAACTTCGGTCTGCTGCTTTTCGATGGTGAAGCGCAGCACGTAAGTCTTCGGGCCGGGCTGTTTGCCGGTTTGCGAAATGAGTTGGGCGCGCGCTTCGCGGCGGCCGCTGGTGTTCCACACGGAGAGGACGGCCCAGTCGGTCATCTTGATTTCCGCGTCGACGCCGGGGATGACGATCTGGTTGCCGTTGCCCCAGATGTTTGAGATCGGCAGCGTGACGGTGCGGTTGCCGATCATGATGTTGCGGTCGTCAAAGCACTCGCCCTCGAACTGCACGCTGAGGAACGGGCCGCGTGAACGCTCCTGAATTTCGTATTCGACGGGGCGGTCCAGACGATACTCGACCTCTACCTTGTCGCCGCGATCCCAAACAGTCTGCTCAAACTTCATAATGGCGCCGCCTTTCGTATACTCGCCATGCCATTGCCACTGGTCGCCGGAAGCGGCGGGCGTAAGCGTGGGCGTCACGTCGTCCTGCGTTTCGCGGCGCCAGCCGGGCGTGTAGCAATCGACGGAGAGCATGGCCGTGCAGGCGGGATCGTCACCAGTGATGACGAGCTGGCCGTTGGTTTTGATGTCCACGGTCCCACCGTCGAAATCGAGGCGATGCATTTTCTCATCGGCCGCATGGGCGAGGGGCAGCAGCGCGGTTTGCGCGGCGGCGAGCATTAAGTACACGGCGGTGCGATGCCAGTTCATTGACTTCATGGATACGAGTAAATTGGTGAAGCGTCGAGCGCTCGGGTAATTAGTTGAGGGCGAAGCTGCCTTCGTAAATGACAACGCCGTTTTCCAGTGTTTCGGTTTCCTTCAGCGGAAACCTTACGGAGCTGCCGCCACCCCCGCCGACTTTCCAGACCGAGAGCGAGAGTCGCTCGGCGGAGGTGATGTCGAGGCCCCAGGCGGGAAACAAGACAGTGTCGCCATACGCCCAAAAATTATCGTCCGGTAGCGTCACCGATTTGCCGGCAACGGAAATGCCCTGGCCGGAAGAGCTGGCGCTGGGCATGACGGCTTCCAGGTGCGGGCCCTTTGAGGCGGACTCAAAACGAAAGCCCGGGTCCTTCTCCAGCCGGTAGCTAATGGTGACGCCGGTTTCCGTTGCGGTCACTTCTTCTGTGAGCACAGCCTTTACTTCGCCGGATTGTGTAAAAGTATTTGTCCAGACCCACTGGTTGTTGCCCTCGCTTTCGAGGCTCGAAGCGGAAGGGCCAAGCTTCCATTGAGAGCGTGGGCTCCAGCCGGGGGCATAAAATTCGACGGAGAGGTTTATCTCGCCCTGATCGGACCGGTAGGCAACCGCGCCGCTGGCGTCGAAGACCAATTTGCCCGCGCCTACTTTGATTTCGGGCGCTTCTCCCGCGCTGGCTGTGGATACTAGACATGCCGCGAGGAGGGCGGTGCCGAGAACTTGCTTGAATGGGTTTATCATAAAATTCGTATACTATTTATTGGGATTGAAGGCCGGAATGATGCGCTCATCGATTTCACTTTCATCCACGGATTCCACGTGACCATCGAGCATGGCCATGTTGGCCTTACCGCCGTGGCGGAAATGGACCCAATTTTTGATCTGAGATTCGGAGCTGTTTTCGCTTTTGGCGTGGTGGCCCTGTGAGAGGGTGCAGTCGATTACCGCCATTGTGCTGGATGGATTTGGAATGCTGTAAAAGCTTTTGCCGCTCAGGTATAAGTTGGACCCGTAGCTGGCGGTGTCGCGCCAGTCCTGATCGCTGTCGCTCTTGGCCGGGCAATACCAGATGTAGTGCTGGTCGCGGTTGGAATCGGGGTCGATTACGTAGTCGTAAAGTTGCTGCCGCCAATTTTCCACGTTGCCGCCGCCGGTAGCCTTGAAGGTGGGAAATACTCCGTCGTGATCTTGCGAATAGAGGAGAAAACCGCTGGCAATCTGTCGGACATTCGAAGCGCATTTCGCTTCATTTGCGCGGGTCTGTATGCTGCCCACTACGGGTATGAGAATGGCCGCCAAAATCGCGATGATGGCAATACAGACCAGCAATTCGACTAAGGTGAATCCAATGTTTGCACGGGGAGATGCGGTGATCTGGGGGTGATTCATTTTCGATGGGGTTGGTGGGCATATGACTCGCTCAGGAGATATTTTTATCATTTCACCATTGTATTGATGGATCAAACGCCTTTGTTTGTTACAAGTAACGCTGATCCCCCAATGAGCTCCCCACCTACTTTACAAGATATCGCTGATCATGCTGGCGTCAGTCGCATGACAGTGAGTCGGGCGCTAAGAAATGAACCGCGCTGTTCGCCTGAAACTCGAGAAAGAATCCAGAAGATTGCCAAGGAGATGGGCTATCGGCCCAACCCCTTGGTGGTGGCCCGGATGCAACAGATGCGCCAGCGTCACCCGTCCAGGGATACTTGTCTGGCCGTGGTCCAACCAGGGGAAGTGGGTAGCGGCCTCAAGGACAACGAAAATTCCCGACAATGGTATGCAGGCATTACGCAGCGAGCGGAAGAGTTGGGTTTTCGCACCGAATTGGTTAACTTACCCACACGTGCTGATGCCGCTAAAGCGGTGATACGGACCTTGGCTTATCGCCAGGTCGAGGGACTGTGTTTTCTACCCTTTCCGAAGTGGGGTTGGAATTTTGACTTGGATTTACGGCAATTTTCCATGGCGGCGATTGGCTTTACATTGCTTGAGCCGCATATCCACAGGGTAGCGTCTGATCATCGGGAAGGGTTGTCGATCGCACTGGCAAAATTGAAAGAACTGGGATATCGGCGCGTGGGCTTAGTGCTCGAAGAAAATACGAGTAGTCGCGTGGATCATCAGCACCTTGAAATTTTTCTGAGGCATCATTTATTTGACCAAGACATTTATCCAGTTTCTCCGCTAATAATTGAGGTCAAATCAACGCCTAAAACTCAAGCGCGCCGATTCCAGCAGTGGCGCAAGGCGGAGCAACCCGATGTGCTAATTTCAAATTTGGATAGTTTGTCTTTCATTAAAGGCTTGAAAATCGGAGTGCCTGAAGAAATCGGTTTTATTAGTTTGGACGTGCAGGCTAATCATCCATCGATCTGTGGCATAGACCAGCAGCCTCGCCGTGTTGGAGCCTGTCTAACTGATCGTGTAGTCTCGCAGATTTATTGCAACCAACGTGGGATTCCAGAATATCCTGAGCTTACCTTAGCGCCTCCCAAGTGGAAGGATGGTGATTCTTTGCGACCGCAGGCGTGAAGAAAACGTGTGCAGAAAAATGCCTCCCAGTCATAAACTGAGAGGCATCCTGTGTAATCGACCAACTAAATTTTAAGCCATGGCCTGGCGTCGCCGACGTATTACAAAGGCACCGGTTAAAATGCAAATTCCGGAAATCATTGCCGATGCGGTGGGCTCGGGAACCGCAACTGTCGTGACTTCATTGTAGTCTTGGCTCATGCGAATCTCATCGAGCCAAATGGTGCGGTTACTGCTTCCAGAGGTGTACCGCTCAAGGCCAATGTAGTCGAAGCTAATGTCCAAGCCGGATGCAGAGAAAAGTGCGACGCTTGGCTCGTTGGCAAGATCGGGGTTCATATACAGCGTAAAGGTATCGCTTTCGGCTGTTGAATTCATATCGAAGCGCATGACGAAGAATACGACATCCGTTCCAATCGTTGAGATATTGTCTTGTGTGGCTCCAAACGCGTTGATGTTGAGTTCATAATCGTTGGTGGAATCCTGCGTAAGCCCCAGGGTTCGGTTTGTGCTGCCGGTACCACCATCGAATAGATCGATGCCGCGATAGCCCGAGAATGTACTGGCTTGCTGATACATGAAGCTTAGGTAGTAGGTGCCACTGGATGAGTCATCCAGGCCGGCCGTTAGTTGCCGACCACCTCTGGAGTTATTATTCGTCATTGCGATGGCTCCGCCAGAACTGGCTACGGTTCCAGATGCATTGGAGTAGCTGAGACCAGCAGACTCAATGACAGGACCACCTCCGGCATTAATGTTCCATGCTCCTGTGAATCCCGTGACAGTTGGATTTTGTCCACTGACTGAGCCCACGGTATATTCACCGGCAGCTGGGTTTGCCCCGGTGAGAAAGTTTTCTTGGACGATAATCGCCTGGGCTGTAGACGTAACTAGGATGCTGCTTGCTGCAAGAATGGCTAGGGTATTTGGAGTATTCATTTTTCTAATTGGTAGTGAGTTTATATTTCTGAGTTAAACACGCTACCAGTGCTGTTTCTCTATTCAATGGAACATCTGCGGTATGAGTAACGCACTGCGGCATTATTGATAAATCACACAGTCCACCTCTCGCTTTCTCATGTGGATTTGCTTCTATGTTTTTTAGGGAAATCACTTTTTCCATATCCAGAAATCTACCGGGGAAGCGGTCAAATTGTCCGACAGGCAGCGCGAACCGCATCCGCTAATGAGCTTCACGAATTGTCTTGGACAAAGTCGATTTCGGAGAGTCGCTATTTAACTGATTAATTAGACGTTGGTCGCGCGCGAGCCGTTCCTGATTCTTAGATGGAAGCATGTGCTTAATGGCACATTCCCCATCATGATTTCGTTGAAGCCCTGGATACTAACACTTGCCTCGCTTTCCCTCATTGGTTACTTGCTGTTTGCCGGTAACCAGAGAGACGCGCAGCGGGCGGATGGGCGCATTGAGATCGAGTACTGGGAGAAGTGGACCGGTTTTGAGCGCGATGCGATGGCGAAACTCGTTGACGAGTATAACGCCTCGCAGGACGAAGTCTTTGTAAAGTTCCTTTCGGTCAGCAACATCGACCGCAAGCTGATGCTGGCCACCGCGGGTGGCAATCCGCCAGACCTTGCAGGGTTATGGACGGCGAATTTGCCCGTGTTTGCATCCAATGGAGCCCTGATGCCGCTCGATAAAATGTTGGCTGGGTCTTCACTGAATGCCGATGACTACCTGCCGTCGATCTGGCAACAGGTCGTCGTGTATGATCGCGTGTGGGGGCTGCCAACAACGCCGGGAACCATCGCCCTGCACTGGAATAAGCGCCTCTTCCGTGAGGCCGGGTTGGACCCCGAGCGTCCGCCACGCACCATGGCAGAGTTGGAGGCATTCAATGATCGGCTGACGCGCTACAGCGACGCCGGACGCATCCAAGTAATGGGGCACATGCCCATTGAGCCGGGGTGGTGGAGCGCGAATTGGAGCATCTGGTTTGGCGGCGATATTTGGAATGGCGAAGATAAAGTGACCGCCGATAGCGAGGCGAACATGGCTGCTTTTGAATGGATTGAGAGTTACCCAGAGCGTTATGGCGCGGAATCGTTGATGGCGTTTCGCCAACTGAGTGGCGTCTTCGCTTCGCCGGAGAATCCATTCTTTCGTGAGCGCATCGCGATGGTGTTACAGGGGCCGTGGATGTTTAACTTTATCAATAATTTTGCACCGGATGATTTCGAATGGGGCGTGGCACCGTTTCCCACTTGGCGAGAGGAAGACTATGGTGCGAGTCTGGTGGAGAGCGATTGCCTGGTAATCCCGCAAGGTGCGGCGCATCCCGAGGAAGCTTTTGCGTTCATGGAGTGGCTGCAGGAGCCGGAGCAGTTGGAGGCGTTGAGCTTGGCGCAGTTAAAGTTCAGCCCACTGCGGGAAGTTAGTGATGAATTCTACGAGCGGCACCCGAATCCGCACATCCATGTTTATCGTGAGTTGGCGGAAAACGAGCACGCCCGCATGCGCCCGCAGATGGTAACCTTTAACGAGTTCAGCAATGATATGGTCAACGCGATTGATGAAATAATGCGCGATGAAAAGACCGCGACGCAGGCTGCTGAGGAAGTGCAACGTCGGCAGCAAGATCTCTTCGCGCGCAAATACGAAAGCTGGCTCAAAGTGCGCGAGGCACGGCTAAAGGAATGGGACGAGCGATGACGAAAACTGAAAAACGCAACATGATCGTCGGGCTGTGTTTTATCAGTCCCTGGATCGCCGGGTTCATCCTGCTGACGCTTTATCCGTTGGTCAGCTCCGCCTATCTGTCGCTAACCGATTACTCCGTGCTGGCTGAGCCGGTCTTCATCGGCTTCGACAACTATGAGCGACTGGCGGTGGATGAGCTTTTCTGGAAGTCGATTTGGAACACCTTCTATTTCGCCGCGTTGTCGATTCCGATTAACCTCGTTTCGGCTTTGCTGCTGGCCGTGTTGCTGAATTTTGACCTGCCGGGGAAAAAGATTTTCCGGACCATTTATTTCCTGCCGTCGCTGGTGCCCATGGTGTGTTTAGGCGTGCTTTGGCAGTGGATGCTCAATGGCGAGATCGGGCTGATAAACCAAGCACTCGCCCCAGTGTGCGATGCGATTAACTACGTATTCGGAAGCTCGCTGCAACCACCCAATTGGCTCGTGAATCCCGCCTACGCGAAGCTGGGTCTCGTATTGGCGAGCATGTGGGGCGTGGGCAACGCAGTCGTGATATTCCTCGCAGGACTACAGGATGTTCCGCGCTCACTCTATGAAGCGGCGGAGCTTGATGGCTGTGGCTTCTGGCAGAAGACGTTTCATGTAACGCTGCCGATCATATCGCCGGTGATTTACTTTAACGGCATTATGTCGCTGATTGGTTCATTTCAAGTTTTCGCGGTGCCCTACGTAATGACCAATGGTGGAGAAGGCCCCGGGCGTTCGCTGCTGTTTGCTGCCACTTATGTCTTCAACAAAGGCTTCCAGGCCTGGAGCATGGGCTATGCATGCGCCGTCGCGCTGATCCTGTTTATCATCATTCTGGCGCTCACGTTGCTCGCGACGCACGTCTTCGAGCGCCATGTACACTACGCCGCCAAATGACTTCTCAATCTGCCAGTTTGGTTCAGCGCATCTGCATCTACGTGATCCTGTTGATCGGTGCCTTCGTCTTCATCGCGCCGTTTGCATGGATGGTTTCGACCTCGCTGAAGCCGCTCAATGAAACGCTGAGCATGCCGCCGCGTTGGTTACCGTCGACGGTGCAGTGGGAGAACTACCCACAGGCCATTGACGAAATGAAGATGTTTTGGCGCTACACGGCGAACACAACCTTTCTCTGTGTCATGACAGTCATTGGCACAGTGCTAAGCAGCTCATTGGCCGCCTACGGCTTTTCGCGCATCGAATGGCGGGGGCGCGATAAAATATTCGTCTTGGTTTTGGCGACGATGATGATTCCGTTTCCAGTTATCATGGTGCCGCTCTACACATTGTTCCGAGAGTTTGGTTGGATCGGCACCTACAAGCCACTTTGGTTTCCAAGCTTTCTCGCAGGTGCGTTCAATGTGTTTCTGCTTCGGCAGTTTTTTCTGACATTACCCAAAGACTTGGAGGAGGCAGCGAAGATCGATGGCGCTAGTGAACTGCAAGTCTTCTGGTTGGTGATTCTGCCGCTGGCCAAGCCGGCTTTAATCGTCGTGGCGCTATTTCAATTTATGGCCACGTGGAATGACTTTCTCGGGCCACTGATCTACTTAACAGACCAGGCTGACTTCACCCTGGCGCTAGGGTTGCAGGCTTACCAAAGCAAGGGCGGCGGCACGGATTGGCATTACCTGATGGCTGCATCAACACTGGTGGTCCTGCCCGTGATCGTGCTATTCTTTTTCACGCAGCGCTACTTTGTGGAAGGCATTGCGACAACTGGCGGCAAGGGTTGAAGGCGCTTTCTGCGGTTAACTGTTTAGCTTTGCTTTACTCGACTTTTAAGTGATAATCACAAAACATTGTTTTCAAGATGAATCTCGATACCCCCCAACACCCTAGAGCTGGATTCACCCTCGTTGAACTTCTGACGGTAATCTCCGTCATTGCGATACTGGGGGCACTAATTTTTGTGGCAGTGGGCAAGGCCATAGATCGGGCAAATATCACGAAGTCCGGCACGCAGATTCGCCAGATATGTTTGGCGGCCCAACTATATGCCAATGACAACCAAGGGCATTTGCCGAAAGTAGCGGCGGACAACGTTGGGTTGGATGATCCTTCTGATTACTTTTTTGTCACGCGCAACGGCGTAGCCGAATTGGAGAACACGGCCTTGGCCCGCTATTTGGAGAGCGCAGCCGCGGCTGAGGAAATTATCCAGGCACCCAGTGATGACGGGTTGACGGAGACTGGCGAGGCCGGCCGGAATTTTAGCTACTCTTTCAATTTTCTAATCAATAAAGGTGAGATCGCGCCCGGAGCTTCTTCACCCAGCGGTTTTGAAAAGGCGCTCGGAACGGTTAAAATGAATTACATTACAAGCCCGGAATCGAAGGCGATGGTTTATGAAGAAGATGCGCCCAATGATTCATTTTGCGTATGGTTTATTGACCGGCCAACGACGCGCTACAATGGACAAGCGCACATTGGCTTTGTCGATGCACACGTTGAGTTACTTCCCAACGAGGAAATCTATGGCAACGGCGACTTGGGCGATCTGGTACCGCCGAATCGCCAGTATTGATCGGTGTTCGCGCGCGGTTATTGTTCGCGAACGCTGGGCCCCGGCGTCCATTCACTCATAATGGTCACGCACTTGGGAAATGGCGGAAGGTGCAGCTCATTCCGATTCAACTTGCCAATGAGCATGTCGACCGCGGCCTTGCCGACATGTTCGTGGTTCTGATTCATGCCGGCCCAGTCTTTGAGGGATGGCTCGTGGTCCAGATGCACCAGCCCGATGTGATCCGGCGCGCTGACATTGATGGATTGTAACCAGCCTTTTATTTCAGGATGCAGGGTGATGATGACATCCGGTTGATGCTTCTGGAACCATTTTAGAAACGGCTCTTGGCCCGCCTCATCATAGTCGTATGGCGCGATCCAGTCCCGCTTGGGCAATTGGCGCTGCTCGACGAGAAAACCGCCACTCAGCCGCTGCTCAAGAATGCGGTCGACATACGGGTGAACACACAAGGCTGGCTTGCGGTAGCCCAGCAGCCGAACTTGAATCATTGCTTGGCGAACGGTGTTAAATTGATCGTTGATCACGCACGAGAGCGAGGGCTGAAACGGCCGCTCGCCAAGGACAACCGCCGCATACCGTTGCCAGAGCAAATCGTATTTGGCATCAATGGTGTTGTCCTGAAAAGGCCCGGTGATGATGAGCCCCTCAATGCCGCGCGAATCGAGCACTTTCATTAATCGCTCCGGGCGCAGTGGCTCCTTGGCCAATACAAAACGATCCACGCTGTAGCCTTGCTCAGTTGCGCGCTCAACGCTGGCATCGATCCAGCAACGAACCGTGCGCTCCTCGACATCTTTCAAGTGTTCGGCGGTATTAACCAGCGCCAGCGTGCTTTTGAAATTAGTGGTCTTGCTCGCCCGAACTTGAGCGATTAGCCGAGAGACAATGGGGTTGGGGCGGTAGCCTTCTTTGGCGGCAATGCCTTGCACCCGCTCACGCACCTGGGAGCTGATCCGGGGGTCATTTCTCAAGGCGAGGGAGACGGTGGCGGGCGACACGCCAGCGAGCTTTGCTACACTACGAATCGTTGGGGTCATGCCATATATTTTGATTGGAGGCAGTCCAAAATGTCAACCGCAAGTTAACTGTTTAAGGGCTCACGTTTTGATTTAACAGTTCATTTAGCGTGTTTTGGCAGAACTGAAAATCAGTCATTAACAACGCTTAACACACCCCGATAATTCTGTGGAATCCCCTTCGTTCATCCCGCTCAGTGGCGCAAAGCATCGTGCAACTTCTAAGGCGAATAATGCCCGAGGCCAACAGGTCACGATAGTCTCCGAGGCCGCAGACGGCGCACGTGTCTATGAGTTCGAGACAGACATCGAGCTGCGCGATGATTTGCCGCCCGGGGGGCGCTTGGAAGTGGCTGAGCAAAGCGATCAAGCACGTTGCCGTTCAGGCAACACACTCTTCGATGGCCTCTATGCGATGGCTATCGAGGAGGCGCGATTGAACGCTGTATCCAGCATCGAAGACGCCGATTATGCCCACGGTCAACCGATTGAAACCTGTGTCTATAAAACGGGTGAAAAGTGGAATTATGTTTGGACGCGTGACTTGGCTTACGCGCTGCATTTGGGCCTCGCTCCGCTGGATACAGATCGTGCATTGCGTTCGCTGAAGTTCAAAATCTCAGCGCTGAAGGAAAGCGTTCGCGATGGCTTAGGAAAGCAGATCGTTCAAGACACTGGCTCTGGCGGAAGTTACCCGGTTTCGACGGATCGCGTGGTTTGGGCGCTTGGCGCTTATGAAGTGATGAGCCATCTTACTTCCACGCAGCGCGCAGATTTTGTCTCGGAGGTTTATCCGTATTTGCAGGATACCATTGAGCAGGATCGCGTGTTGGTATTCGATGCGGCTGCCGGTCTGTACCGGGGCGAGCAGTCGTTTCTTGATTGGCGTGAGCAGACCTACCCGCAGTGGACGGAGAACGATACCTTGGCGATCGCGATGTCCAAGGCGCTGTCCGTGAACGCGCTGAATGTTTTCCTGCTGGAGCTTGCGGCAAGCTTTGCTGACTCGATGGGGCACACTGCCGAATGCGAGCGCTATGGTGCTTGGGCGAAAGACCTACGTGAGGCTATTCATCATCATTTCTATGACGCGGAGGCGGGTCTTTTTCGCACTTATGTGCTGTCGGAGTTTGGAGATGTTGACCTCTCGCTGCCGCGCTATGATTTACTGGGTAACTGTTTAGTCATTCTGTTCGATATCGCGAGTGAAGAACAGGCGTGCGACATCCTGAATTGCTACCCAACGGGACCGCATGGGCCGCCGGTAGTTTGGCCACAGGAGCGCCAAACACCAATCTACCATAACCAAGGCATCTGGCCTTTCGTGACTGCTTACTGGATCAAGGCAGCGGTAAAGGTTGGCCACGCGCCGGTAGTTGACGCGGGTGTGCAATCGCTGATGAAACTCTCCGCTGTGAACCTTTCCAATATGGAAAATTTCGACTTCGTATCCGGGCAGGCGTTCGTCAAGACTGACACTCAGGAGGGGCCGACGATTAATTCCCGCCGACAGCTGTGGTCCGTTGCGGGCTACATATCATTAGTGCAGAATATGTTGTTTGGGCTGCGTATGACGGACTCTGGCATGCGTATCGAACCGTTTATTACACGATGGATGAGAGCCAGTTTATTTGCCGATGAAAAGTGTCTGCGCCTGGTCAATGTCTCCTTTTTAAACGCGTCTCATTCAGTGACATTGCACTTGCCTGAGGCCGATTCATTCATGTCGGAGAAGGCGATTGTTAAACGTGTCTTACTGAACGGTGACGAAATTTCCGGGCAAGTGGTGAGTCAAGATGCGCTGCAGCCCCGTAATGATTGGGAAGTCTATTTGGATGCAGATGTTTCGACACAGACTCGTTGTTCTTTGCCGCTCGTTGACGTGCAATGCAAGGATGCTATCTACGCGCCACAACCGCCTGAGTGGAATGGGGAAGCGGGCGTAAGTTTGCAAGGTGGGTTGTTGCACTTGTCCTTTCGGCATCCCGATCCGGATTCGGTGTTAATAGATATTTATCGAAACGGCGCGCTTCACGCGACGATTAAGGATGCGAATACCTGGCTCGACTTGCGATCTGGGAATTATCCGAATCAACGCTACGTTTATCAATTGGTTGCGCGTTGTCGGCAGCGTGGTTTGACCTCACACCCGACACGTGGCCGACAATACCAAGAGCCATGGCAAACGCAGATTATTCGCTCCGATGAGATGTCGTGCGTTGGCGGGTGCTTGGTTGATGATCATCTTGAGGATTGGGGCCTGGATTGGCATGAGCTTATCGCCCGAGATGTAAGTGTTCGCCAGTCCGGGCAATATGCGGTTCAAGTGAATTACGCCAACGGTTCCGGGCCGATCAACACTGGCATCACCTGCGCAGTTAAACGGGTAGAGGTTTTCTCGGACCTGAATGAATGCTGCGGAGCGGGTTATTTCATCATGCCACAAACGAGCGACTGGACACGCTTTTTACTTTCAAACCGAATCGTCGCATCGCTTCAGGAGGAGCGACGATATGCGATTCGTATCAGTGAGGATGCCTACTGTCGCAATATGAGTTATCTCGCCAGTAATATTGCCTATACTGCCCGGGCGGGTGGTGGTGGCGATAGCTACAATTTCGTGAATATCGCTGAGATGCATCTTGGCTATATTGGCTCTTTATAAATTGATTTTAACCTAAGCACATGTTACTCACATTTACTGTTTGTTTTCCTCTCATGTTAACCCGTCTCGTCTTTAGCACCCTGCTTCTGCTGGCTACCTGCATGTTTGCGAGTGCCGAGGAGATGTCGGTAGCTAATCCGGATCTTGAAAACGCCCTAAGGCAATCAGGACCGCCGCTGTACGACGAGTCTGGCGTGCTTTTTCGCTTCGAACCAAACACTGACCTGAAAGTGGAGAATGTTTACCTCGCTGGGTCATTTAATAACTGGGCTAACAATGATAACGGGGTCGTTAATAACCCGCGCTTTGCGATGCAAAGTTATCCCTCTGGTGTTTGGTATGCGTTCATTGATCGTCCGGAACCGAACTTCCAGTATCGCTATGTTGTCGAGACAGCCAATGGGCAAATGATTTGGACGCATGACCCGCACGTTAAGGAGCGAGCAGGGGATAATTCTGCGGCGATTTTAAGTGAATTAAAGCCGATGAATAGCAATCAATCTTTGGCGAAAACAGCGAGCGAGGTGTCCTTGTCGCTCGCACTGGAGCGGGTATGGGTCGAGCCATCGGTAAGCAACCGTTTATACATCGATGTAGATTCAGCAGAGTCTGGCTTAGAGCTCGCGATTCAAATATCGACACCGCTCGGTCGCTCACTCTTCAGCGATAGTCGTAGCGCTCGAAACGGACGCAATGAAGTTAATCTTCCCGTAGTTGCCTGGACCGGTGGCTATGTGGTGAACGTTGAGCTGAAGCGTTCGGGTGAAGTAGTTGCTGCAGAAAAGATCATTTTATCGGTCACCGATAGTCCGGCTGATGACCTGCGTTATGGCTTCTTTGCGACGTATCCTGAGGGGCAGCAAGACTACGCTGCGAAAGCCGCGATGCTGGCAGATATCTACATTAATGCCGTTGAGTTTTATGACTACTTTCCCGCGCACGGCGACTATGCTCCGAGCGAGGCTCGCTATGCCTTTGAACCATTTGGCGTGGCCATCAATGGGCTGGATGTGAAGGCGAAGATCGAGGCTTGCCAGGAACGCGGTATCCTCGCGTTGGCTTACATATCTGCCTATGCTGCTTCTAAAAGTGTTTACGACAGAATTACTGATCCGATGACCGACATAGAAGGTCAGCCAAAGGTATTTAATGGCGAGATCATGACCGAGGCGGAAGCAGAAAGCCGGGGAAAACCCAAGTGGTTTTGGCTGATGAATGTTTCGGAAGGTTCCCAGTGGCGCTCTTACATCATGGAGGAGCTGCGGCAAACGCTGGAAGATAATCCGGGCGATCTAGTCGCTTTTGACGGCTTTGAAATCGATACCTATGGCGATCCAGCTGATGCGCGTTTCTACGCCAATGGTAGCCCGCATGACGGAGCCTCGTTGGCGGAGGTATTGCAGGGCTTTGTCGCGGACGTTGCGACGATGACGCATTCAGTGAAACCACACGGATTGGTCTCATTCAATAGCGTGAATGAGTTTGGCGTGCAGAACATGTATGAGGTGACGGACTTTCTGTTTCTGGAGATCTGGCGCTGGCAGGCCAAACGATTGAGCGATCTCGTGGACATCTGCTACTTCCACCATGGCGCGAGTGGGCAGCGCGTCATCCTGAAGCTCTATCCGGCGGATATGGAGCCGGCGCATACTTCTTGGCCGAAGTGGACGTTGGCGCGCGTTCTTGGCGCTACGATGACGGGTGGCGGGTCGCTCATGGTTGCAGGGGAGCCGGATGAAGCGGCTGGCGAAATGCACGCGCTGAACTCACTTTACTACCCCGACCACCAAGTGCTTCCCGAAGACCATGCCGAGCTGCTCAAGCGCTACTATGCGCACGACGCCATGCTCTACGAATACACGCACGGAGGCAATGTCTCCAATCTTGATTTGCGCGTTGCGTTAGCCGACGGCATTACCCGCAGCTTCCATGCGCCGGATCGCAATGCCATTTGCGTGCAGCTGCTCAACTTTAGCGGTCAGCCAGAGTGGGACGATTCGCCGGCCTCCATCTCGCCGCGCCGGGACGTCGCCGTTAATGTTCCCTTGCCGCAATGCATTTCGCCGCAGGCGGTGTTTTTTGCCAGCCCTGATAGCACTGAGTATGAACTGCCAAAGTCGGTAAACTTCGAGCTCAAGGATCAATCCATCACAGTCACGGTGCCCGAGTTGTTGGTTCACGGCACAATCATCATTAACTACAGTGAATAAGGGTTAACTGTTTAATACACAGGTGCTGGTCCAATGCACTACCTTCTACAGACTATATCTATTATAAATTTCCCCCACTCATGAAGCTTTTTGGTAAGCATGTTATCCCGTATGGATGGCTCACGCTGGCACCGCTTGCGTTGCTTGGCGCGGATTACGATGACGCTTCCCAGCCCGCCTATGCCGATGGCTGGGAAAACCTGGAGGATGGCTCCGCCGAAGAAGACGGATTGGGCGGCTGGGTGTTTGATGAGTCGGCCATTCGCTTTGGCGATAACATTGGCATCGAGACATCTGCTCTGAGAAAGAGCGGAGACAATATTGATACCGACGGACTCGCGTTTATGCTCCATGACCGCAATGGCCAGTTTGTGGAGCTTTACCGGTTCTTTGATCCGGCTGGTTTGAGCCCAGGCGAGACTTTTTCGATTGAGCTGATCGTGAATGGCGAAGCCGGGTATCAAGGTTTGGACCTGCGCAATGACCACGACCAAACGATTTTTAATTTTAACGGTGGCATTGAACCTTACACGGTGAGCAAGGCAAAGTCTGGCGACGGCGCATTGGATTTAAATGCCAAGACGCGGGCGCTTTTTCAGCTTAGCTTTAAGCAGCAAACCGATGGCGGTGAATGGCAAATCTCCGAAGCAGGGGGACGCAAGGTGTTGGCCCGTGGCCAATATCAAGGCCGTGCGCGCAGTATCCGGCTCTATGCTGGCGATCAAGGTAGTGCCGTAGCGAACGCGCTTTTCTTTAACCGCCTGGTAATCAAGTGACGATTTTCTCTGATCCACAAGCATCTTAATCCCAAGATATCGATATGAAAAAAATACACTACCTCGCAATGTCCGCCATCAGCAGCGTTGCTTTTACTTCCTCCTTATCTGCCGCCGTTGTCGGAACCGATAACGCAAGCGCTACTGCCTATAGCGGTGGTTGGCTGGATGGAACCGACGGCTCCATCACTGGGCCTGGCGCCTACGGTATTTGGTTCCTGAATCCTGGTGCCGATATTACTCATGAAGTGGCTTCCGTGAGTAGCCTGAGCGGTAACCCTCCCAGCCTCGACACCGGCGGCGTGTCTTTCCGTATGCTCGGCAATGGTGCTGAGGCAACCGCATTTCGTTTTATTGATCCGGCCGGCCTGAGCGTTGGACAGAGCTTCTCAATCGACCTAGCGGTAAACTTCCGAGGCGGCAACAAAGGCATCGACATGCGCGGATCCGGAGAAGCTACGATATTCAACTTTAACATCGGTGGTGACGACTACACGGTGAATGGTGCTGCGACTGGCAATGGCAGTATCGGCAGCGCCTACAGTGACGATACCTTGTTCACCCTTACCTTCGAACAAACTTCTGGCAGCGGTGGCAACTGGTCGATTGCTCGCAGTGGCGGAGTTACTGACCTCGACAGTGGAACTTACACGGGCATCGCGACAAGCTTTAAGCTTTACGCGAATGCCGGTGGTTCAAACGAAGACGCGCTCTTTATCAATAACCTCGCCACGGTTCCTGAGCCTGGCCAATACGCTTTGCTGTTCGGCATGGGCATGCTCGGGTTAGCATTCCTGCGCCGCCGCTAGTCTCGCTACATTGCCACGAAAAACCTCCAGCCGGATATCGGCTGGAGGTTTCTTTATGTCGACCACCCCCGGACTTTCACATGGCCGAAAAATAGCTAGTCCTTATAAAGCACCGTGACGGCAGTGCCCTCGGCCGTAATGCTGCCGTTGACGATGCGGTCGTTTCCTTCCGACGGATCTGCTTTTTCAATGGCTACATGCCAGTCGCCCGCGGGTAGGCTAATGGCGGTGTTGGAACCGGAGTTGTAGATGACGAAGATTTCGCTCCACGAGTCGCCATTGTTGGCCGCGCCGTGAATATGGTTGACCATAACGCCGGTTGCCGGGCTGTAGGTGTTGATGTTGTTATCGATCTCCTGCCAGGTGTTCATGCGAAAGCCCGGATGATTCAGCCGATAGCTAATGACATCCTGGTAATATTCAAAGATGTCGAAGTTATCCACCTTCAGCTGCCAATCGAATTGGTTGATGCTGTCGGGCGATTTGTAGCTATTCTTCTCGCCCTGTTTGGTGCGGAGAAACTCTTCACCGCCATGCAGGAATGGAATGCCTTGCGAGGTGAGCACCATGCCGTTGGCAAAGGTCGAGATGCGTCGCTTGTAGGTTGTGTTGCTGCTGTTTCCGTTGAGGTCCGCCCAGTCTTCGATTTTATCCCACAGGCATAAATTATCGTGCGCGGAAACGTAGTTGATGCATTGCTCAGGATCGTTGGCGAACATGGAGTCCCACGTGTTCACGGCCACGTTTGGGTTGTAGGCAAAGCGAATGCCGCCGCGGCTGCCGACTTGGATCTCCCACAGATTGCCAACTTGATTAAATGCAAAGCCGCCGCCGGCGCCGTCATCGTTATTCCCTTTAATGGCCTGCCGGTAGTTCGGATTGAAACAACCGACATGCGAGTCCGCGATTAGCCCAATCGTGCCAAGGCGCACGCGGTCGGCCTCGTCGGGATCAGTGGCGTAGCCGTTCCATGGCTCGCCGTAGATGAGCAAGTCTCGGTCGGGGAATTGGGCATTGAGGTAGTCGGCCCATTCGGCGACATCCTCGTAATCAAAGATGCCAATCAGGTCGAAGCGGAAACCATCCACGCCGATCTCGCCAACCCAGTATTCGAGGGAATCGCGAATCATTCGGCTTACCATCGCTTCGCGTGGGTTAATCGAATTGCCGGTGCCAGCTAAACCGTAAGTACCGGGCGCATTGACATTGAAATAGTCCATCGTGATGTCTGAAAACATCCGCTCGCCTTCTGGGTGAGAGAACTGAATGTTGCCATTGCCATCTTGCGTTTCGATGACCCAAGTGTGGTTGTAGACCACATCCATGATCACGCGAATGCCGTTGGCGTGCAGCTCGTCGATCATGATTTTTAATTCCTCGATGCGGCCCAGATAGTCGTTGGGGTCGATCGCGTAGCGCTCTTCGGGCACGTTGAAGTTTTCCGGATCGTAGCCCCAGTTGTAGCAGCCTGGCCCGTCTTCCGGATCTTTGGCAGAGCAAGTGCCGTAGTCATACATAGGTAACAGCTGGACATGGGTGACGCCCAGGTCCTTCAAGTGCTGAAGCCCGGTGCTAACGCCGTTGTAGCTCGTGTTGGGCTGGACCATCCCGAGGAATTTTCCGCGCTTATTGGCGTCTACTCCCGATGAACTGTGGATTGTGAAATCGCGCACGTGGACTTCGTAGATAACGGCGTCTTCGCGCTCGTTGAGCGCTGGTGGGGCCACGCGTCCGCCAATGGGATCCGTTAACGCCAAATCAATGACGATGTTGGTATCCGTTCCCGGAATGACCATGCGGCCATAGGGGTCGCGAACTTGCACGTCATCAATGAGAAAGTGATACTCTGACAGCAGGTGATCGCCATAAACTTGGATGGCGTAAACATCGGTGTAGCCGTTGCCATCGGGTTGCAGGAGCAGGCTGTAAACATCGCCATCCACGGAGACCTTTACGTTACTCGTGTCCGGAGACCAAATGGCAAAGGTGGTTACTTCCGGGCTGTAGTGATGCCCAAGCTGGATTTGCTCTGCCGCGCCGAGCGATTGTACCGAGTAGGCGAGGGTGTCGTCGTTGAACGAGATTAGGTAGCGGCCGGGCGCTATCGTAATGTCGTTGCCGCCTTGCTCGGAGATGCCGTCGGGTTGGTTGTCGCCATAGTATTCGGACCAGTCGCCGAAGCGGTCGAACTTGAAGCGGTCCGAAGCGTGGCCGACAAAGTTGGCTTCGATTTCCCAGGTATGGTTTCCCACGAAAGTCATCGCCGCGTTACCCCAGCCGTTTATTGTGCCGCGAAAATAAACCTGGTCGAAGTTCTTCGCGCTCATGTTGATGACGCTGTAGGCAAGGGTGTCGTCGTTGAGCAGGATGATATAATCGCCCGCTTCACTGATGGGAATGTCACTGCCGTTGGCCTCACTGACGCCATCCAGCGAGGTGTCGCCGAGCTTGCCGGACCAGTCGCGTGAGTAGTCAAAGACAAAGCGATCCGAAGGGTCTCCGGAGAAGGTAACCTCGGCCATCCAGACGTGATGATCCACGAGCTGCATCGATTCGCTGAGATCAAAAGAGTTCGGTGTGCCGCGGAAGAAAACTTCGGTGTAGTTACGCTTGGTGATCGCGTATTGCAGCGTGTTGTCGTTGAAGGTGATGCGGTAGTCGCCGGCCCCAAGCGGCGTTGGGATGTCCAAGCCGTCGGCGTCTGCAATGCCGTCCAGCTCGTCGTCGCCATAGTTGCCGGAGAAGTCAAATGAGCTGTCGAACTTAAAGCGATCAGGCCCATTGGCGTCGCCGAGTCCGTTGAAGGTTGCATCGGTTAGCCACAGATTATCCGCAATGAGCGTCATTGGATGAGTGCCCCAGGCATTGGGGGTGCCGCGGAAATGCAGTTGGTTAAAATTACTGGCTTGTCCGAAAGCCAGGCTGCCAGGACCGAGTAGGCCCAGCAGGAGCGTTGAATAGACTACGGTGGAGTGTTTCACGGGAATAAACGGGGTTGAGGATTGATGCGGTTTGGTGTCAGCCACGGCAGAGAAATACGCGCGCGGCTGCTCAAGGGCATAGCGCGGGTGGTCGGAATTGGTAATGTCTTTTGTTTTGGACAGTTGAATGCACGGGGCCACCGATACGGATTTGGGGAAGCCGTTAAACTGTCCAACTGCTTACCGCTTTATGTCCCTGTTCAAGCGTGTATGTTTTCTGCCGAAGCTAGATAATGCTTCATCCTTATTCCCCGAATCCCGCCCCAACGATGCCCCTTCTAACTGTGATAGCCAGAGTGTCCCCAGGCTGGATTCGTGCGCGCGTCTGAGAACTAACCATTAACTTCTTATCAACGAAACCGCACAAAAAAATATCGCCATGAAACCACACACAACTCGCCTGAGGCATTGCCTGGGCTTTAACTTCGGGAGATTGAGCGCGCTGCTGCTCCTCCTTTTTGCCGGATGGAGCACGTCTCTATTTGGTCAGACAACGACCGCCGGATCGGTGACGTCCGCCACCACACAAACGGAATCCGGTAAACAGAAAGCGGTCTTCGGACTGAGCACTGGCGGCGTCTGTGAAATCATTCCATACGCGCCAGACGTGATCCGCGTTAAGTTCGATTGGGGCGGCATTGAGTCGCATGAAGATGTCGCCATTGCCAAGCCTCTGGGTGACTGGCCAGCCTTTACTGCGACCTTCACCGATGGGTCGATCTATACGATCGAGACTGACGAGCTGATCGTGGAAGTGACCAAGAGCCCGAACATCAAAATCGACTTCGTCGACAAGACGCAAAGCGGGCAATACCTCCTCCGCGACAAGCGCATGGAATACGACACGGGCTACAATCCGTACGGCGACACCACTTTCCAACTCCTGAAAAACAGCAACGACATCGCTGCCTGGTATCGGGTGCGCGTGGTCAAGGAAAGCCCGGCCAACGAGTCTTATTTCGGCCTCGGCGAAGTGCCCTTCCAGTTGAACCGTCGCGGCCAAGTCGTGCAGGGCTGGAATTCGGACTCCTTCTATTGGAACGACCAGAAGAACCCGATGTATATGACGATGCCGTTCATGTATGGCGTGCAGACACCCAACGGCAGCCACTCGGGCTTTACCTACGGCGTTTTCTGGAATAACCCGGCGCGTCCCAACTTCATGTTCCAGCGCGAGCGCCCCTACGGCGGTGCCCAGCGTAACCAACTGACCACGGTCAATGACCAGTTCTCATTTGAAGCAACGGAAGGCTATATCGACTACTTCTTCTTTGGCGGTGGCGATGACCACACACCGGCAGCCGTGCTCAGCCGTTACTCGGAGTTGACGGGTATGCCCGCACTGCCTCCTCGCTGGGGCCTCGGCCACCACCTGTCACGCTGGACCTACACCGAGGACCAGATGCGCAACATCGTGGCGACTGCCCGCTCCCAGGGTTACCCGCTGGATGCCATCTACTTCGACATCGATTACATGGACAGCGATCCGCACATCGTTCCGCCCGGCGGCACTTTTCAGGATGATGAATATCGCGGCAACAACGACATGCGCCAGCTCACCTTTCAGGACGATCCTAATAATTCCAACTATTGGTTCAAGGATGGCGTTAGCTTGATCAGCTATTTGCACACGAACAACGTTAAGGCCGTACCGCTGATTGAAGCCTGGTTCGCCACGGCGGATCCACTGTGGACCGAAGCGAATAACAACTCGCACTTGATCTCGAACAACAACGGCAGCACATCGATCAACTGGCTCTTCTTCGGCGATGTCTCCTACCTGGACTTTACTAGCTCTGCAGCGCAAAGTTGGTGGAAGACCAAGCAGAAGAATTACCTGAGCACTTACGCCTTCGATGGTATCTGGAACGACCTGAACGAACAAGCCGACGAACGCGACACAGTTGCGCAATCGCAGCCCATCCCGCTCGATGGCCTCTATGATGCCGATGGCCGCTACGGCTCCAGCACGAGCGATTATCGTCGCCAGCAAATCTACCTGAAAAACACTTACAACGTTTATCAGGCGAGCAACACCTACGACACGTTGGCTGAGCAATACCCGAACACACGGCCCTTTGTTCTGTCTCGCGCCGGCTGGCCTGGCATTCAGCGATACGCCTTCAACTGGAGCGGTGACAACGTTAACGAAAGCGCTGGCGGCGCCTACGGGCAAGGCCCGAGCTTGCGCGTTGGCTTGAGCACGATGATCTCCGGTCAGGTTTACTTCGGCCACGACCTTGGCGGTTTCCTGGGGAATGTTTCTAGTGAGTCGATGACCCGTTGGGCGCAGTGGTGCAGCCTCATGCCGTTCTTCCGCAACCACTCCGGTAAGTGGGACCAACTGCGGGAGCCTTGGCTCTATGCCAACTCAGCAGAAATCAAGGCGGCGCTGGAACTGCGTTCCGCGATCATGCCGTATTTCTACTCGCTGGCTTACCGCGCATCGACCACGGGCTTACCGTTGAACAACCCGCTGTTTTTCTCGTTCCCGAATGATGCGCAAACGCACCAGGCGAGCAGTGACTACGACTTCATGGTCGGCCCGTATTTGCTGGCGTCACCCGTTACGCAAACCGGGGCCACGCAGCGTAGCACCTACCTGCCGAGTGGCACAAACTGGTATTACTGGCACGATGATTCCTTCCACAGCGGTGGTTCGTCGGTCACGAAGTCCACACCGATCAGCGTCATGCCGATGTATGTTGCTGAGGGCGGCATCATCCCGATGCGCCCCGTGCTGCAATACGCCAACGAGTTCCAACCCGAAGAGCTGACAATCCACGCTTGGCCCAGCGAAGACGAAACCACGTTCACGCTCTACGATGACGATGGTGAAACCTTCGACTACGAGAGTGGCGAGTATGCATTGACCGAGCTGACCAATCAAACCACGAGCGGTTTGTGGACCTTCACGATCGGTGCAAAGCAGGGAACCTACGACCACGGCCATGATTACTACATGGTGGTGCGCCACGCAATCGATGCACCGACCTCGGTTGAAATTAACAGCGTTGCCGCATCATCGTTTGGCAGCCTCGGCGCTTTGCAGGCTGCTTCTTCGGGCTACTTCTACGATAGCAACGAACGCTGCCTCTACGTCCGCACCGACGAGACCAGCCAAGCGGTCACGATTACCGCAGGAGATAACTCGGCAAACCAGATTACGCTGTATTACATCACCGACTTCGCGAACCTGATTCATTACGATGCAGGCATTGACGGATCGTGGACAACCTTCCCGGGCGAGGCGCTCAGCAGCAGCATCTATCCCGGCGTAAAGTCCTTCACGATCAACGACACCAGCGCGGAGTTTGCCTTCACCGACGACGGCACGAACTGGGACAACAACGGCGGCGGCAACTACACGATCAATGCTGCCGGAACCTACACTGTGGATCCGGTTTCAGGAACGATCGTTAGCGGCGCGCCTCAGGAGTTCACCATCCATTACCTGCCACCCGTGGGCTGGACTTCGGCTCTTATGCACTACAGCGCCAATGGCGGCGATTGGACGGCATTCCCCGGCACCAGCATGGGCGTTAGCTCGGCCGACAGCGATTACTTCGAGCTGACGGTTTATGGCAACGAGTTGACGCAGATCGCGTTCACCGACGACGGCACGAACTGGGAGAACAATGGTGGCAGCAACTACACCATCACGACGCCTGGCACGTACACCATCGACTCGACGGATAACTCCATCGTCAGCGGTCCTCCCGGGGGCATCCAGCTGTTCTATGAAACCACCTGGACCAACGCCTTCATCCACTATAACGCGGACAGCAGTGGATGGACAACCGCGCCTGGTGATCAAATGCAGGCCACCGCGATGTCGAACTTCAAATACATTGAGATCGACGCCGATACGCTGGAGTTCGCCTTCAACGATGGCGCTGGCACATGGGATAGTAACAACGGCAACAACTATAGCATCACCCAGCCAGGTCTCTACACGGTCGGTTTCGGTGGCAATCTGTTGCCCAACTACAATCCCATCCGGATCGAGATCTACTATGACTCCGCCTTCAGCCCGCAAACGCACATGCACTACAATGTGGATGGCCTCGGCTGGACCACGATCCCCGGCGACCTGATGGACGAAGACCCGGCGTTCCCTGGCTATGAGCACATCATCATCGAAGGCACATCCATCGAGGTAGCCTTTACCGATGACGGCACCAACTGGGACAACAATGGCGGTAGTAACTACACCATCGCGAACCCCGGCGTTTACAGCATCGACTCGTCGACGAACAGCGTGACCTCCGGCTATCCGGCGGTGACGATCTACTACTCGACGCCGTGGACCAACGCCAACATCCACTACAACGCAGACAGCAGCGGATGGACAACCTCACCGGGCGTCGCGATGAGCAATAGCTCAGTCTCGGGCTACAAGGTTGTGACGATCGATGCGACCAATGTCGAATTCGCCTTCAACGACAATAACGGCACTTGGGATAGCAACGGCGGTAACAACTACAACATCACCGGCAAGGGCATTTACACCGTAGAAAACGGTACCGTGTCCACCGGCGCTCCGTAAGATTTGTTACCGGTTTCTTTCAAGCGCGCAGCGGATTTGCTGCGCGCTTTTTTTATCAAAGCGCGAGCGTTGAACTGTAAAACACAGCAACGCTACTCACATGCAATCCAACGCGTATAGTCGATTATGTTGGAAGCGTTTTCCAACGGTTAACCCTGTCCTCGTAAACTCATGATACCCATCACCGCCTTAAAGAAATTTACCACGATGCTCCTTAGCCTCGTTGGCTTACTATCGATCATTCCCTCCGCGCATGCAGAATGGTTTTTCCGTGGCACTCCCAATGGCTGGGATAGCGCGCAGATGACTCAAGTCGATGCTACTACTTACGAAACGATTCAGACCTTCAACGGCGAGGACACAACGGCTCGCTTTAAAATCGACCGCTACGATGACTGGACGGAAAGCTATCCCGCGCAGGACTACCTTGTTACCGATTTTAAAACATACAAGATCAGCTTCGACACCAGCACGCAGGCCATCACTGTCACCGAGTATCCGGCCGTGTGGTATTTTCGCGGCACGTCGAACAGCTGGAACACCGCGCAGATGACTCACCTCGGCGGGGACATGTTTGAATACACTGCGACCTTTAGCGGAGAAGAATCGCCCGCGCGCTTCCTCATCGATCATTACGGAGATTTTTCCGAGCGCTACCCGGCGCAGGATTATCAGGTGACGGATAACAAGACCTACCGCATTACCTTCAACCAAGCCACGAAGGACATCGCGGTCGAGGAAGTCTGGCCAGCCGATCAGTGGTATTTTCGCGGCACGTCAAACGGCTGGAATACCTCCGCGATGACGCGCCTATCCGCCAACACTTACGAATACATTGCGACCTTCAATGGCGAAGAAACACCCGCGCGTTTCCTGATTGACCATCATGGCGACTTCTCGGAACGCTATCCGGCACAGACCGATTACGCGGTGACTGACGACCGGATTTACCGCATCACGTTCAACAGCGACACCAAGCAGATTACCACGGAAGAGCTCGGCGTCATCGAGCCCTGGTATTTTCGCGGTACACCGAACAGTTGGAACACCGCCGCAATGACCCACATCGGCGACGGCTTCTATGAATACGTAGCAACCTTCAATGGCGAGGATACGCCCGCACGTTTCCTGATTGATCGCTATGGTGATTTCACCGAGCGCTATCCTGCGCAAGACTACCAAGTCGCCGACAACAAGACTTACCGCATCGTCTTTGACGTCGTCACGAAGAACATCGAAGTCAACGAGCTTGGCGCTACAGGTAGCGACTTCCGCGAGGAGACGATATATTTCCTGATGACCACGCGCTTCTTTGATGGCGATGCGTCGAACAACATGAAGTGCTGGGATGGATCGCTGAACCCGGCTTCCGATCCCGCCTGGCGTGGTGATTTCAAGGGCCTCATTGAAAAGCTGGATTACATCAAGGCGCTCGGCTTTTCCGCCATCTGGATCACGCCGGTCGTGAAGAATGCCAGCGGCTACGACTACCACGGCTACCACGCCATTGATCACTCCGAAGTCGACTTCCGCTACGAGTCGCCCGGTGTGACCTACCAGACGTTGATCGACGAAGCTCACGCCCGCGGCATCAAGGTCATCCAGGACATCGTGCTCAACCATTCCTGCAACTACGGCGAGGAAAATCTCTACCCGTTGTTTGATCGCTCTGAAGTGATCGACTTCAACGAAGACGCCGACAGCGCCGTCACCATTACCGATCCGAACAACGTCCTGCCCGCCAATTACCTGACGCTCACGCCCAATGCCCAATACGGTGCGCGCATCGATGCGATGAAGGAAGACTACACCGACGTCGACTTCATCTACCACCACGAGAAGTCACTCCAGTGGGAAGGCTACACGGTCCAGACTGCGCAGATTGCGGGCGATACGGTGGACCTGAACACCGAGAACCCAATAACCGCGCAATACCTGATCGACGCCTACAACCAATACATCGATATGGGCGTGGACGCCTTCCGCGTCGACACGGTGAAGCACATTTCACGGCTCACGTTTAACAATACCTTTGTCCCGGCCTTCAAGGCGCGAGGCGGCAATGATTTCTTTATCTTCGGCGAAGTGGCCACGCGCTATCGTCAGGTTTGGAACAGCAACATCCCGGCGATCTCCACGCCGTTTTACACTTGGGCGGAAACCCAGGCTTATCCGTGGGGGACGCGTGTGCAAAACGAAGCCTCGACCTTCCAACATTGGCAAGACAACGACACCGTCGACAACGAGCCGACCAGCAACAACCACCTGCTCGTGGGCAACGACTATCATGCGCCGGATCACTCGCTGAACTCGGGCATGGCAGTGATTGATTTCCCCATGCACTGGAACTTCCAGAATGCCTACGACGCCTTCAACGTCGCGCTCGGCGGTGACCTCTGGTATAACGACGCCACCTACAACGTCACTTACGTGGACTCGCACGACTACGCTCCCGACGGCGCGCCAGAGAATCAGCGCTTCGCCCAGCCTCAGGATGTGTGGGCGGAGAACCTGAGCCTCATGTTTACCTTCCGCGGCATTCCGTGCGTTTACTACGGCAGCGAAATCGAATTCCAGAAAGGCCTGGTGATCGACGTCGGCCCGAATGCGCCGCTTTCCCAAACGGGCCGCGCCTATTTCGGCGACCACATCGAAGGCAGCGTGTCCGTGTCGGACTTTGGCGAGTATTCCAATGCGACTGGCGCGATGGCGACTACGCTTAGCCATCCGCTGGCACAACACATTCGGCGATTGAATCAAATTCGTCGTGCCGTGCCCGCATTGCAGAAGGGGCAGTATTCCACGAGTGGCGTTAGCGGCGGCATGGCCTTTAAGCGGCGCTTCACCGATACCAATGTCGACAGCTTTGCCTTGGTCGCCGTGAGCGGCGGGGCGACTTTTAGCGGTATCCCTAACGGCACCTATGTCGACGCTATCACCGGCGATGTGCAGAACGTTGGTAACGGCAGCCTGACCGCCAGCGTTAACGGTAAGGGCAACCTGAAGGTCTACGTGCTGAACGGGCCGGGCAAGATCGGCGCCGACGGCGCATACCTGAAACCTTAATCACATTAAATCTACGACGAGTCGCATGGCAACGGTCACCCTGAATAACCTTGAGAAACACTACAACTCCGGCAAGCGCGATTCCTTTCACGCCGTCAAAGGAATTGACCTGGAAATCCGGGATAAGGAGTTCATGGTGCTCGTTGGTCCATCCGGCTGTGGTAAGTCGACCACGCTGCGGATGATCGCCGGTTTGGAAGATATCACCGGCGGTCATCTACGCATTGGCGAACGCGTCGTGAACGACGTGGAGCCGAAGAGTCGCGGCATCGCGATGGTCTTCCAAAACTACGCGCTCTATCCACACATGAGCGTGTTCGACAACATGGCCTTCGGGCTCAAGTTATTAAAAACACCGCGCGAGCAAATCCGCCACCGCGTGGACGAGGCCGCGGACATTCTTGGCCTGTCCACGATGCTGGAGCGTAAGCCGAAGGCGTTATCCGGAGGTCAACGGCAACGGGTGGCGGTCGGCCGCGCCATCGTCCGGCAACCGGATGTTTTCTTATTCGATGAGCCGCTGTCGAATCTCGACGCGAAGATGCGCGTGCAAATGCGCACGGAGATTTCGCGCCTGCATACCCGGCTCAATGCCACGATGATCTACGTGACCCATGACCAAGTGGAAGCGATGACGATGGGCGACCGTATTTGCGTGATGAAGGACGGCCACATCATGCAAGTCGACGAGCCGCTGGCGTTGTATAACCATCCGCAGAATTTATTCGTCGCTGGCTTCATTGGCAGCCCGCCCATGAATTTTTTTAACGGTCACTGTGTCATCGAAAACGGCAGCGCGTTCTTTGTAGAAAATCCGGTGAATGGCTCGCCGGGCTTTCGATTAAAACTGCACGACCGTTTGCGAAGCGCTGCCGCCAAGCAATCCGCCCGGCCCACGGTCCTCGGCATTCGACCTGAACATATTCAGGTCACCAGCGAATCTAGTGTCGGCAGCATCACCGCCACGATTGACGTTTCCGAACCAATTGGCGCGGAAACCTACCTGTATTTAAACACACCCGCTCCGCATGCATTCATTGCGCGAGTCGAAGCCGACCATGCATTTAGCGTTGGCGGCTCCGTTCACCTGAGTTTCGACCCGCAGCGCATCGCGCTATTCGATCAGGAAACTGAACAGGTGGTCTAGGCAATGCGGGGCAGCAATTCCTCAACTAACTGGGCAGAAAGCGTTTGCACAGTCTGTGATTTCGGGCTAGGGCTATGGCGAGATTTATCCCTATGCCAATTCATCACGCCCTTGTTCTAAACTTTCACCAGCCGCCCAATAATCTAGACGACCTGCTCGAAACGAATCCGTGGGAGGTTAAGGAAATTCTGTTTGCGATGGATCGCATGCCTCGCGCGTTGTGGGGCTATGAGGATGTGGCCCGCGTGCACCTGTCGATGTCGGGCACCTTGCTGGAAACACTGTCCTCGCCGGAATTTCAGGAAAAGGTGTATGGCGTCGTCAAGGTGGGTGACTTGCTCTGGCAACTGCAGAACACCCGGCTCTTCGAGATCCTGGGCACAGGCTATTATCACCCGGTGCTACCTCTGATCCCGAAGGAAGACTGGCAGGAGCAGCTGTCGCGCTGGCGCGGTCTGGCACAGCATTTGTTCTGGCGCGAAGATTTTGGCGGTTTTTGGCCGCCGGAAATGGGGTTCACCGAGGAGCTGATCCCCTTGCTCAAGCGCATGGGCTACCGCTACGTGCTGGTGGACGATGTTTATCTGGAGCCAGCCGAGGGGGAAATGTCCTGGCCTGAGCTGCGCTACCGTCCACACGTGGCGGAGTTTGGGGGAGAGGAGATCATCGTGATTCCCCGTGAGCGTGAGCTTTCTAATGCGCAGCTTTCCGGTATGGACCCCGATTGGTTTGAAAACGAGGTCAAGGAACGCACCAAATTTTGCGACTTCGAGCCGCTCGTCACCACGGCGTCCGACGGTGACAACGGCGGCTGGTTCCGCAATTACACTGAGGAGTCCAACTTCTGGCACGCGTTCTACCAGCCATTTCTAAACAAGGCGCGCCTCACAGGCGAAGTCATGCCGACCTACATCGAGGACTACATCACCAAGCATGGCGTGGGCGGCAAGGTGAAGGTAAAAAAGGGAGCCTGGAACACCGAGATGCACTACGGTGATGACTTCACCCAGTGGACCGGCACGCAGGAGCAAAAGGACGCCCTGGCTCGCATCCACGAGATCAGCGATGCCTTGCACTTTGTGAAATCGCAACGCAAGGACAGCTCTCCGCGCAACCCGGAGCATGTGGACTACCATTTTGGTGAGGCCTACTGGCGACTCCTGCGCGCGGAAACCAGCTGCAACCTATACTGGGGCAAGGCCTGGGTGCAGAAAGTCCACGACGACCTCGATGCCTCCTGTGCCGAACTAGATAACGCCCGCCGCGGTTTTTAGTGCTTTGGTTGTCGCGCCTGTTTGGGCGGTATTTACCTAATCCTTGATGATAAGCTTCTATCTTCTGGCCGGGGGCGGGTAGGGTATAAATAAGACCCTGTTGGCCGTATTAATTTTGGGGATTTCTATGCGATGATACGCTTAAGGGTGTATTATCGAATGAGGAAATTGGCTTTATTATTTGCCGGGGCATTTACTGTATTACAGTTTGTCTCGAATGTCGGCTATGCAAACTCGACTTGGAGTGGCGCGGCAAACAACAACTTTAACAACGCTGGCAACTGGTCCAGCGGTGGCGTGCCGATTACCGGCAATGGCTCGGAAAATTTAATCCTTACCTTTGGCACCGAATCAGGCGGTTCGCCGGATTACACCGTGCTCTTGAATCAGGGCAAGTCCAGTGGCGGCGTGACACAGCAAAATGTTGCCTTTTTCAATATCACCGGTGGCAGCGGCTACACGTTCAATGCCCTGAACAGCAACTACAGCTACATTACAAATGGATTGGCGAATGACGGTCGCACGATCGTTAACTCCAGTGGTAGTTTGGTGACTTTTAACGTGGCGATTTCGCAGAACAGTAATTCTGGCTTTGATGAGAATATCTGGGATGCGGGCACGGGAGGCCTTCTCTTCAACGAGACTGTTTCCTTTGCGAACAAGGCGAAGAACCTCTCGCTCGAAGGCGGTGAGTTTAACTTTGACGGTGGGGTCTCGATTGCGAACACCACGGGCTCCAGCACGATCGTTTATGCATCCGACGACTCGACGGTTTACATCAGCGGCACGCTCGGGATACAGGGCGGTAATGCGGGTTTGCATGGTGTTGGCGTGCGTGGTGGCACGATGCTGCTCGATGGCCCGTCGGGGGTTGACCTGATTCAGGACTCCGATAACGACGCCCGCGGGACGCGTCTGCAATTGGAAGGCGGCACTTTTGGTTTCACCGCGGAGGACAGTAACGTGCGCCAGGCTTCCTTCTTGCGGGCCTTGACGTTGACCACTGATTCGGTGGTCCAATTTGGCGATGATGTCGGCGGTGGGGAAATTAGCTTTGTCGATACCAACTCGGCTTCCAGCAGCATCTCCGAAAATCTTCTGATCACGAACTGGAACGGCACAATGAACACGGGTGGCGGCACGGACCAATTCATCTTTGCCCAGTTGGAGAACCAGGGCTCGACTGTGAGCGTAGGAAACCATTTCACGAATATCACGTTCAGCCTCGACGGCATGATATGGAGTTCAAAAATCATCGCCAGCCCGACTTACCCGGGCATGATGGAAATTGTTCCAGGATATGTCATCCTTCCCGAGCCCTCGACTTATGCGATGGGCGGAGTGCTGGTCGGCGCGTTGGGCTTCATTGAGTGGCGTCGCCGTAAACAGCTGGTCAGGAAGCGCACAGCGGAATAAATTCGCGAATATATTGCGCAATTCCTTGGCTAGCGGCGGCGCTGGCTAAAGTCGCCCGGGGCAAACTCCAGACTTCCTCTCACCACGGGAAGGCATTACTTTGGTGCGCAATTTTTAAAGACCATGAGCACCATAACCACTTTCTCGAACATCGTTTCCACCGAGTTGCCGGAGTCCGTACAGGCCGCTGCTGACACGCGTCGCGCGCCGGCGGTGGAGCTTTCTTTCACGGCGGATGGCGCGGTGCCGTTTCCACAGATCATTGTGCGTGGGCCGGCGGGTGAGATCGTCTTCAATGGCGAGGAGCTGACCGGCGACGACATTAAGGGCGTCTACAAGCTGGAAGTGCCCGCGGGTAAGCTGGGTGTGGGTCGCTATGAGGTGCAGTTCGAGGGCTGTCGCAAGGTCAACTGGCGCAAGTCCGGTGGCGATGACTGGATCAAGGCTTTCGGCCACTTCGAGGTAACGCCTGCGCCGCGGCCACGCGCTAAAACTAGCGACAAGAACGCGGTCAAGATCTTCTACGGCATCCACAAGCATATGCATCAGCCGTATTATGACGCCGCCAACCCCGATTATTGGGACGGCGAGAAAGGCGAAATCTTCGGTACGCGTCGCGGTGCTTATTCGAGTTTTATTCCCACGGCGATTCGCCACTACATTAATGGCGGTTTGCCTCACGGTGGCCTGTCCACCAGTTGGAGCGGCTCGCTGATCGAGCAGCTCAACGGCAAGGGCGGCTTCCCCGGTTGGGCCGATCAATTGCGCGAAGTGGCGCAGGAAAAGACCACGCTCGGCAATCCGCGTTGCGACTTCACGGCTTTCGGTTTTTTCCATCCACTCATGGCGCTCACCCCGGGTCGCAACATTGTCAAACAGATCGAGTGGCACCGTGGGCTGATCGAGTCCACCTTTGGCGCTCCGGCCAGTGAGGTGCTTTTCCCGCCGGAGACGGCGTTTCACGTGCGCATGATTCCGGCGCTGAACGAGGCGGGCATAAAGGCCGTCATCTACGATAGCATTCACCGCTTCCGCGCCTGCCAGGAGTATCCCTACGCCGGCTTCGAGGAGGGCATGCTGCCGCCGAACCAGAGCGAGCAAGTGAACCCGCCGGTCGACGACTGGCAGCAGCTCAACAACATCTGGGCGGCGAGTAAAATCAGCCCCTCATTGCTGCGCCCGGAGTACATCGTTTACACCGACCCGGATGGCAAGGAGCACAAGATCATCGGCGTCCCGGCTGAGCGCTACATCGGCAACGAAGATGCGCGCGGCGGCTTTGGTGCGCTGCAATATCCGTCCATCCTGGGGCAGATTCACGACCAGATGGTCGAGCTCGGCACCTTCGATCCCGAGCACCCGCCGTTCTTCCTGCTGCATAGCGATGGCGATAACTACGGCGGCGGCACCGACAGCTACTACGACCACAACACGCGCCAAATGGTGGAGTGGCTGCAGAACGATCCGCGCTTTGAACTGTGCACGGTCAAGGACTACCTGGAGCAATTCCCGCCCGACCCAAAGAACGCCGTGCACGTGGAGCCCGGTAGCTGGGCTGGTGCCGACAACGGCGACCCGCAGTTCATGAAGTGGTTCAGCCGCTATGACCAGCAATACTCGCCCGACTTGAATAGCTGGGCCGTGCTGACTGCGCTGCAAAACTGCGTGCATGCGCTGGAAGATTCACAGCCCGACCACTCTTCGCTTGGTGAGGCGCAGCGCCTCATGCTGACCGCCGAAACGAGCTGTTATTGGTATTGGACTGGCCAGCAAAATTGGGACCAGCAGGTCACGAACGCAGCCAACAAAGCGCTCCACTTGATCGGCGATGCGCTCAACTCTGTATCGCAAAGTGACTCGACCGGCCCGACCATTTTCGCACCATGGGTAATGCCGGAAAATCCGGGTGGCAAGACTTGGGGTAACCACTGCCTGACTGATGCCCCGCGTGAAGCGCAGGTCCACACCTTCGTTTACGACTTGTCCGGCCTTAAAGAGGTGAAGCTTACTTTGCGATGCAAAGGTAAGAAGGCCAAGACGATCAAGCCGAGCAAGCAAGCGCCGTATCACTCGGAAACGGGTCCCGCGCGCACGGCGGATCACGTCGTGTTCGATCTGCCCGTTGGTGCTGGTGACTGCCGTTACTTCATTACCGCGACTGACCAGAAGGGGAACGTCAGCCAGTCCGCGTTGGAGCGCGTTTATCTCGCCAGATGTTGCCAGCGTTGATCATCGGTGGGGTCTGCCTGACGGGTAAGACTACCTTGGCTAAAGAGATCGAGCGGCAGGCGGACTTTCGCGTGCAGGTGCTGGAGGGCGACGAGATGCATACCTCCGTCGCCATTGCCAAGATGCGGGCCGGCGAGCCGCTCGACGAAGAGGATCGCCAGGTGTGGCGCGACCGCGTTGGCGTGCGCATTGCCCAGCGGCCATCCGACCGGCTGCGGGTAATCACCTGCTCGGCGTTGACCCGCTATACGCGCGATACGCTACGTAGCCATGGCGAGTGCCAGTTTATTTTTTTAATGATCCCGCGTGTGTTGGCGGAGCTGCGGGCGGCCCGCCGACTCATGGAAGACCAGGAGCATTTCTTCCAGCCGGCGAAGTATCCCAAGCTGCTCGATGGGCAATACCGCGACCTCGAAATACCCGGCGCGGATGAGCCAGACTGCCGCGTGGTGGATGGCGACAATTTAGACTCCGTGCAACTGGCAGCCGAGCTGGTGGAAACTTACACGCTGGCCAAGTAAGGTGCTAGCTGACGCAACGCGGTGGTTGACCAGCGTTAAAACTCCTTCTCGTATTTCACGCCGTTGGCGTCTTCGAAATACAACAGGCCGAGCGCCTTGTCCTCACCGATCCAGCGTATTTGCATGGTCGGCTCGACGATGGCTCCGGCTTGATAGGTTTGGCCGTTGAGAATCATTTTACCGCGACCAAACTGTATACCGCTAAGATTCTCAACCCAGTCGAGCACTTCCGGGTCCTGCTGATCATAGACGACGGCGCGCGGACCTTCTATCATTGGCGCAGGCTCAGGCACTACGGTTACCGGTGTGGGTGCGGCAGGCGTCTCCGTGGTTGCTTTGGTGGTGGTGGCTGCCTCGCTGCCGCCGAGAATCTCATCGGTGCTGGATTTCTCGTTTACTTGGGCAACGACGGCCTTGGCCTGATCAATGGAACTCTTGGGAATGTCGGCAATGCGCTCGGGCTTCTTCGCCTCGGTGGTTTCCGCCGCGATTTGCTTGGGCGTGGCGTCATCGTTACCACCGGAAAAGAGCATGACACCCACTGCGACAATGGCCACGAGCAGAAAAATTAAAATGCCGGCCGCAATCAGGATGTGCTTGGTGTGGCTGGACTTCTGGCTGAGCTCCTGGTCCACCAAGTCCGGTGCCGCTTTTTTAATGGGAGGTGGAGCCTTGGCTCCGGTGGGCGGTGGTGGCGGAGGAGCACCGGCGCCTGGAATCGGCGGTGCCGAAACGCCTGGAATCGGCGGTGCCGAAACGCCTGGTGGTGGCGGTGGTGGCCCGCCAACAGCAGTGGGGGGAGGAGGCGGCGTGCCCGGAGGTGGCGGAGGCCCACCCGAAGGAGGAGAGGGAGGCCCACTGGTGGCGGCCGGAGGCAGGGGGGGAGCACCCATGGGGGGCGTGCTCGATCTGGCAACCGGCGGTGGCGGGCCAGCTTGCGGAACGGCCGGACCGGCAGAAGGAATGTCTTCGGAGGCGCTTTGCTCCTCTTCGGAGAGACCCCAGCTCATGTCATCCTTGGGCGGGGTCGGCTCGGTAGATTCATTGGAGGCACCGCGTTTGAGGCCGAGCTTTATCTTTTTCTTCGGTTGCTCAGTGGCTTCGGGCTCCGCGGCAGGCGGTGGGGTTCGGCGGGCGGGTGGCTTGGGAGCGGTGGGTGGTTCCGGTTCCTCGGGCGCAGCTTGCTCCGGTTCGGGCTCGGAATCACGCTTGAGGCCGAGCTTCATCTTGGGCTTTTCCGGCTCCGGTTCAGGCTCGGGTGCGGCCGGGGCCGCGGGGGGAATGGGCGGCTGCGCATCGTCGGTCGAGACCGGGGCGATGGGAGGCGTGTGCTCCTTGGCGGGCTCTGCATCCTGCTGCTTGATCTCATCCGGCGAGCGCTTGAGGCTCATGCGAATGGGCTTCTTTTCCGCCGGTTCTTCGGCGGCGGGCTCAGGCGATTTGGACTCTCCTTTTTTGCGGAGAACCAGCTTCTTTTTACCGCTGGAACTGTTTCCGGTATTCGACTCCTGACTCATCGACGAACTGAATTTCGTTAGTTTTGATAGCGGTGATTTTTAGTTGGCTGCTGGCTTCAACAATCGAGCCCACCTTGAACACTTGATTATTCATCAGCACGCGGCTTTTGCTTCCTGCAACCTTGATGCCTGTTATGCGTGAAGCTTCCAGGAAGGCAATGATTTTCGGATTCGCCTCCTGCTCGACGGCGGCCGGTTGAGGCGCTGCGGGCTCGGGCTCGGCAGTGGTGGTGACCGGCTGTTGCGGCATTGGCTGTAGCTCGGGTTCGGGCGCAGGCTGGCTGTCGAGGTTTAGCGTCATCGGCTCCTGGGGGATGATGACTGGTGCTGCGGGCTTGGGTGTCGGCACCGGTGCTGTTGCGGCTGGCGCGGGCTGGGGCGTTGTCGCGGCGACGGTGGTGGGTTCCGGCGCAGGTGCCGGGGTTGGCTGCGGCTGCGGAGCTGCGGCAACGGGTGTGGGTGCCGGGGTGGAAACGGGTTGAGCGGCGACAGGCTTGGGTGCGGGAGCAACGGGCTGCGGCGCGGGCGGGGGTTCCGGTTTTGCTTGGGCGATAGTTGGCTCCGGCGCGGGCTCAGACTTCGCCTCGGTGACAGCGCTTGGCTTTGGCGTAGGTTGCGCGGCAACCGGTGATGGCACCGGTGCGGGGGCAGGCTTGGGGGCAACGGATTGGGGTTGAGGCGCGGGTGTGGCT
This sequence comes from Cerasicoccus sp. TK19100, assembly GCF_027257155.1. NCBI lineage: Bacteria > Pseudomonadati > Verrucomicrobiota > Opitutia > Puniceicoccales > Cerasicoccaceae > Cerasicoccus > Cerasicoccus fimbriatus. Next base: position 65,862 of record NZ_JAPWDU010000008.1, on the reverse strand, counting down.
TGCGGGTTGATGTTGGCGACTGTTTGATCCTTTGGCGGGGCAATGACCGGTGCCTCAATGCGGGGCGTGACTGGCGTGGGGGCCGGAGTCAGGCGATCTGCGGTGCGGGTGGATTCGTTTGGCTTCGCCGGTGGCGCAGCTGGGGTTGCAGTGCTCGGCTGGCCGGAATTGGGCGATGGCACGATGGTGACGGGCACTTCGGTGATCTGCGGCTCTTCTGGCGGTGGGCTTTTCTTGAGCGCGTTGACCAGGATACCGATCGACGCGATCAGCACCGACAGCACCATGCCGCCAACGACGAGTGCGCGGACGATTTTAAAGCTGGGCTTGTCTGCCGGATTGCCGCTGCGGCGGGGTGGCTTACTGCCGCCGACGCTGGGGATGTCCTGCTTGGCTGGTTTATCGCCGCCCTCGCGTTCGCGCTGGGCCTTTTTCAATGCATCGTTAATGAGGGACATGACGTTTGGTTAGCCGAGGCGTTTAAGGTCTTTGATGGCGCGCGATACATCGCCAAAGCCGATTTCTTCCGAATCGCGAATATAGGCGGCCAGTAGCGCTTTGTCACACAGATTGTTGATGAGGCGCGGCGTGCCGCGGGTGTAGCGGTGGATGCGCCACTGGGCCCACCAGGTGAAGCGCGGGCGGCCATTGCTGCCGGCGGTGGTCAGGCGGTGGCGAATGTAGTCCTGCGTTTCGGTGCGGTCCAGTTGGCTCAAATCGTAGTAAACGAGCACGCGCTGGCGGAACTGACGCAGACGTTTTTCGCGGAGCTTCTCGTTGAGCTCCGGCTGGCCCATGAGGATGATTTGCAGCAGCTTTTGGTCGTGGGTTTCGAGGTTGGACAACAAGCGGAGCTGCTCCATGACCTCGAAGGATAAATTCTGAGCCTCGTCGATAATCATGACGATTTCTTTGCCGCTCAGAATGCGCTGCAGGAGTGCTTCGTTGAGGCGGGCCGTCAGGTCGACATTGCTGCTTTCGGGGATCTTTTCGCCAAGCTCGTGCAGGATATTATAGAGCAACTGCTGCTCGGAAATACGCGGATTGAGGATGAGGATGGTTTCGACTTCGGGCTTGTCGTCGAGCTCGCCCAGTAGGGTGCGGCAGAGGGTGGTCTTGCCGCAGCCGACCTCACCCGTGAGCACGATGAAGCCTTTTTTCTCCTGAATCCCATAGCGTAAATGCGCCAGCGCGTCCTGGTGCGTGGGACTCAAGTAGAGAAACTTCGGGTCCGGCGTCACGTTGAACGGCATTTCGCTGAGTCCGAAAAATTCCTGATACATGAGTTTGGCGTGTGTCGTTAGCGGTCTTGGTTGTCGCCAAGCGGTGTCTTAACTAGGCGCTGTTAAAGCGAAATTTCCCACCGAGCACAATAGCGCGTAGTTTTTTTCCAAAATTTTCAATAATGGCGACATTCAGGTTGTGAGCGCGTAGTGGTAGCAGCGGTGCGCCCGGGAAGTCATTAGGGGTAGTCATACAATGCATAAACGCGAGGGTTTTTTCCTTGGCAATGGATGCTTTGTTTTACAAAGTCAGCCAGTCGTAAATGGCTCTGTTATGAACGTAATGCGCAAATATCAACTCATCCTTCCTGCTTTGGCGGTTGCCCTGGCGGGCGCTTGTGCGGTGTTTGGCGTGGTGTTGATGCAGAGCTGGCGCGAACATCAGGCTTTCCAGGAGCGCAATGAAGCTGCCCACGCCCGCCTGATCGAGCTCAAGGAAAACAACGCCGCGCAACAGGCCTACCTGACCGAGCTGCAGAGCAATCCGGACATGGTGGAACGCGCCGCCCGCGAGCGCCTCGGCTACTCCCGCGAGGGCGAGCTGATCTTCAAATTCGACCGCTGATTCGGGGATTGTTTACGGTTTGTGAAAACCGGTGATTCCTATCACCGATGGATTGCGTTTTTGGCGGTATCTGGGTAGTTTGCCCGGTATTATGTTGCGGGAGTTTAAGCACGTTAAGCAGGAGCCCGGCCCCGGCAAACGCCGCTGGTGGGGTGGCGACGGCTTGGAGTTGACCGCCTGGTTTGACGATGAGGAGCAGCTGACCGGCTTTCAGCTCTGTTACCGCGATCGCGCGCTCACGTGGAATACCAATGGCTACTGGTCGCACGTGACGGTTGGCAACGGAATCAATGAAGATGCAGGGCGCGTGGGTTACTCCGTCGCGGTGTTGCAGGTCAATGGCGCGCCACTGCGTCCGCCGAAGCAGCTCGTCGCGCAATTTGAGCAAGCCTCGTCGACGTTGGCGGATGCTTTGCGCGACACCGTCAGCCGCACGATCCGGACTCTGGCGGCCTGATCGGCTAAGTTAGTTAAAAAGTGCTCTAGGAACCCGTCGAGCGCATGGACGGCTCGGAGGTGGGTTCGATAGCGGGGGCTTCAGGAGTGGGTGCTGCCTCATCGAAGTCTTCGCCGCGCTTGGCCTTCCAGGTTTCCTCCAGCTTATTGTAGAAAGACTTGTCGCCGCCGTCGGCGCTGACAATCAGGATAAACCAATCGCCGTCCTTCATATTTACAGTGATGATGGAGTCATCGATCCACGACTCGCCCGGCTCGAAGTCCAGGGACTGAATCTCGGGATAAGTGGCCTCATAAACATCCAGTTGGCCATCGAAGCTCTCGTAGGAGATCACGCGCTTGTCGGTGAAGAGATTGCCGTCTTCGAGCACGGAGAGGAAACCGCCCATGTAAATGTAGTAAACCTGCTCGTCGGCGTCGATGATGTTGGCCTCTTGCAGCTTGCTGATGTAGCGCGGGTTGATGTCTCCCTTGGCCAACGCGGTGGCGTCAGGCATGTAGCCCTTCTCGATCGCGTAGCCCAAGCCGAAAAGGCCCACGAGGATGAGTCCGATAAAACCGAAAAAGAGAACGGCACAGCCGATGGCGATGTTTTTAAGCATAGCAGTTTAATACGTGTTGTTGTGATTTGGGATAATCCGAATGAGCCAGAAGGCAATAGCTTTATCCGCGCCATTAAATTTAACGGCGTCATCTAAAAGCGCTGCTAACAAGTAGCATTGGCTTTGCTTCAAAAAACTGAGATGAGCTAAGCTAATCTTTTGTTTTCTTTGGATAAGATTATGTTTCGTTCTCTATGTGGAGTACACGCAAGAGAATGGCTGGGCTGATGGCGCTGTTGTTGGCCGGTGGTGTGGGTTCGCTGGTGGCGGATGACAGTGCACAGGAGATGGCGGAGCTGCGGGCAATGCTGAAGGCGCAGCAGCAAATGATCGATGAGCTGTCGCAGGAGGTGAAGTCGTTGCGGGGAGAGCTGGGCTCGGTGCGGGAAGGGTATGTCGCCGTGGAGCCGCCCACCAACCCGAGTGTGGAAGTCGCCGCCAATGAGCAACTGCCACCCCCCGAACCGCCGCCCGTTGACCCGGACCTCAGCTTTACGCACCACGATTGGCAGTTTGAAGTGTATGGCTTTGTGAAGCTGGATATGGCTTACGACACGCATGGCGTTTTTAATGGCGACTTCGTGCGCTACGTTTATCCCGAGGGGCCCTCCAGCGACAGTCAACTGAGCTTTACTGCGCGCGAGACGCGGCTCGGCTTGAAGATTAACGGCCCGCAGTGGGATGGCTGGCGGACCGGTGCCCGTGTCGAAACGGATTTTTATGGCGACTACAGTAGCTCGACGCCGACCCTGCGCATGCGCCTGGCCTACGCCGAGATGGAAAAGGGGCCTTGGCTGTTCCGCGCCGGTCAGGATTGGGATGCGCTGACGGTGGCCCTGCCACGCACGGTCAACTGCGGGGCGTTTGCTTATCAGGGCGCACTGTGGTCGCGACGCCCTTTACTCAAAGCGCAGTGGCAGGACGCGGTTGGCCCCGGGAAACTGAGGGTGACGAGCGCCATTGCCGGGGCGATCAGCGGAGACATCGACGGCGGCGGCACGCCCGATGGCAAGGACTCCGGTGTCCCTAATACCGAGCTGACTATCGCCTACGAACTCGACCTCGCCAAGGACTGGACCCTCACCACCGCAGTTGGCGGCATGTATGGGCAGGAGGCGTTCGACAACGCTTCCGGCGGCGAAACCGACTACGACACCTACGTGGGCATGTTCACCGGCGTGCTCAACTGGAAAGACCGCGCCAAGCTACTCGGGGCCATTTGGTCAGGCACCGATTTGGGCAGCTTTAACGGGGGCGTCGGCCAAACGGTCAACCTCGCCAAGAGCACGTCCGTCGACGCCTGGGGCGGCTGGATTCAGTTACAGACATTTCCCTGGGAAGACATCAACTGGAACATCGGTGCCGGCATCGATAACCCGCGGGACGCCGACTTGAGCCCCGGCATGCGCAAGTTTAACACCACGGCGACGACGTCCATCTTTTACAAACTCACTCCCTACCTGACCATTGCTGGCGAATATAGTTTCCTGACCACCGGTTACGTCGGCCTACCGACGGCAGACAGCCAGCGCTTCCAGGGCTCCGTCATCGTGGAGTTTTAAGTCCGGTTGACTTCGGTGACCGGCCTGTAAGCATGGGCTGGTATGTCCGCCAAACTCAGCATCCTCGCCACGCCGAAGGCTTCCCGCAGCGAAGTCGTGGGTTGGCAGGAGGGGGCGCTGAAGGTCCGCATTGCCGCGCCGCCGGTGGACGGCAAGGCCAACGCCGAGTTGCTCAAGTTTCTCGCTAAATACCTGGGCGTGGCCAAGCGTGATGTCGCACTCGTGAGCGGGGAGGGGAGTCGGCGCAAAGTCGTGGAAATTGCTGGGGTGACCGAGGCGGAATTATTTGTGAAGCTGCCAACTGAGCAGTAGCACACGGCCAAGGTGTTGTAGGCCAGAAGGTAGGCGGATTGCGGCGTGAATCCGGACGGGTGTTGGCGTGAATCCGGGCAGTTGTTTGGTGCGCATAAGCGTGGATTTTGGTCGTTACGTCCACGGACGTAGCCCCTATACGTCCTGGGACGTAGCTTCCTTACGTTCGCGGGCGTAACCTGCCTACGTCCATGGACGTAAGGGGTCACTGGCCCTCGGACTATGCACTAAGAGCGCCGTAAGCCGGAGTCGATAAACGGCTGGATTCAGCGCGGTAACCGTGGCGGTCGCGGGCTGACAACTTCGGCAGGAACCGCATGGTGATCCTACGGCTGCGGATGCCGTGCTAATTACTTTCTTTAGCTGCCTGGCGCTTGTCCATTTCGGCCCAATGGTCCTCGCAGTAGCCTTCACCGTCGAGGTAGGCGAACTCCATATCCGGGTCGCTTTTATCGGTCTTGCCGCAGATAATGCAGGTATGGAAGGCCTCGCTCTCGATTTTCTTTTGCTCTCTTTGGTGGGCTACGCGGCGATTACGCGCCTTGGCTCCTTGGAAGAAGCTGCGACCAAAGAAGAGAGTGACGTTTACCAGTGAGGCGAGCATCAGCGTCCAATCAAAGATGCTTCGCGCGGTAAAGACCCACACAACAATGGTAAACAACGCGATCCACTTGATCTTGACCGGCAGGACAAAATACAGGCGTAGCTCGAAATTCGGATAGACGATCGCAAACGCAAAGGTCACCGATGACATCAGGTACCAGTTGGTTGCGGCGTAGAGTGGCTTGATGTCGGCGGGAAGTAGCGCCCAGTTCATCAGCGAGGCCACCACGGTGCACACCATGCCAATGAGGATAAAAATGTTGAAGCGAAACTCACCCCAATGCTCTTCCAAAGCGGAGCCAAAAATGTAGAACAGCCAAAAGTAGAATATTAACCAAATGGGGCTGATTGCCGGGCTTTCCCATATAAAGGTGAATACGCGCCAGATCTGTCCTTTGAGCACGAGATCGGGGTAGAGCATCAGATTCTCAACGGGAAATGTCGTCAGCAGGCCAAAGCCAAACACCGCGATCTGGCCAATCATTATCCAAAAGGTCAGGTTTTTGATCGCGAAGCGGCCGAATCGCTTGTCCAACTTGTCGAGAAGTGTCGCCATAAAAAAGAACCAGCAAACGCCCATTCGCCGCCGGTTCAAACTAAAACGGATAATTGCGTGGTTGGGGGCGTGTGGGCGATTGTTGCCACGGGTTGTGTAGATGAACGCGGACGCCAGTGAATTAAGTTCGTTACTGATATAGGGTAGCGCAGGCGCGTCTCGCGCCGCACCCCATCAGAGTGGCGTAGGTCGGTCACTTTAGTGGCCGACATGTATCTTAGGCCGAAAGGCAGAGCATAACCAACATGCGGATGGCTGAAGCCAACCGCGCACGCCGTCAGCATGGGGTGCGGCGCGAGATCACCGCTTAGCGGGACAGGCGCGCCTGCGCTACCTTAGTGAGAAAGGCAAGGTCTGCCTCCAAGCTCCCCGTTCTTCCCGTTCTTCTTGTTAAAACGATCTGCGTCTATCGGCGCTATCTGTAGTTCAAAAAACCACGCCTCGCTCGCCAGCTACCCGAGGCACTCGATGGCCAGGTCGCGCATGACGGCGTCCTGGTCCTGCGGTTTGCGCATAAGGTCTTCGAAGGCTTTGGTGAACGAGACCTGGAAATCCACGAGCTGCTTCAGCTTGAGCTGGCGACAGGGCGGGGCGACTTTGTTGCCCAGATACCAGAGGTTTTGCGTGAAGACGTTGAAGTTGCTCTTGTCGTCGAATCCGCCGAAGTGCTGGCTGTATTTGCGCTGGGCGGCCTCAAAGGTGGCCTTGGCAAAGCCACGCGGGCCGAGGGAAATTTCACCGCTGTCCATGAGCACGCGCAGCTGGATCATCAGGCGGTTGCGACCCTGTAGATTTACGATTAGCGGGCGCGCCTCCTTGTGAATGAAGAAATACCGGCGCAGTGCGTCGAGGGTCCAGTTGAGATCGAGCGAGAAAAACGCCTCCACCGGCTCGAAGAAATCGCCTTCGCCAAAGTGCGGCACCATTTGGATCACGATCTCGTCGGTGACCTCGCCTTCCTCGCCGACAAAGGTGCACAGCTTGCGCGTCTCCTCCAGCACGAGCCGGGTGTTGCCGCCGACGAGGCCGATCAATGCCTGCGAGGCACCGTGGGTAAAGTTCGTCTTCAGTCGCTTGCTCTCGGTGTGGATCAGGTCGAGGAGGAAGTCGTCATTGGAGCCGGACTTGAGGTCGGTGTATTCGGAGTTTTTCGCGAACCACTTAAACTCCTTGCGCCGGCGGTCGACGGGGTGCGCGGTGATCAGCACGTCGACGGCATTGGGATCGAGCTTGGCGAGCTCTTCCTGCCATTCGGTGACGAGTTTCTTGGTGCCCTCGGCCCGGCCCGTCACGCTGTCGGCGAAGAAGCTGACGTCCTTGAGCCAGACGACTTTCTTGTCGCCAAACATGGACAGCGTCTGCGTGGCGGAGCGAAACTGATTGAGCGCGGTTTCGACCTCGCCCATGTTCTGGGCGGCACCGTCGATGGTTTCCTTGGAGAAGTCGTCGGTGATGTCCTTGGCCTTTTCGGCAAAGACGGCCTGCCCCTCCCGGGTGACCAGGAAGTCGTCATCGCCACAAATGAAGGTAAAGGGTTTCATCGAATGCTGCCCTACATTGAGCGCGTCCGGCGGGTGGAGGCAAAGCGAAAGTTCGGTTTCGCTCGGTCTGGCTGAATGTTGGCCTAGCGCGCCACGATAAACGAGGCGATTACCGAGAGGAATACGAGTGCTGTGAGCGACCAAAATGCGAAGGAGAAGGTCTTATCGGCTGGTTCGAGCTCGAAGTCTGCGAGGGGCTCATACTCGTAATTCTCATCGTAATATTCGTCGTAATACTCATCCTCGGAATCCTGGTCAGCCATGGTTTCCGGCGTGGATACTTGCTCGACGATGGTTTCGGTTACTACATCCTCAGTTGGCGATTCGTCCGGTTCGGGGAGGCTTATATCGCTGGTGCTGATAACGCTAACGTCCTCTGCCGGTTCGTCGTCCATGACGATGTGGTCATCAATCGAAAAGCGGTAGTTCGCCGGAACCGGTTCGCCATTCAGCGTCCAGCCTTGTCCGGTCATATAGACGAATTGGGAGACGCCGTCCGGTGCCATGTAATCCATGTCAAAGCCGTCCGCCGTGTTGAGGCGGCCCAGGCGGAGCTCCAGCGAGCCGCCGGTATACATGAGCACTTTCTTGGAGGTTCGGCCTATTTCAGAATTGGGCGGCCCGATGGCGTCGATAATTTCCTGCTCGGTCATGCCGCGAAAGAGGTCGGCGGCGTGGGCGTGGCCAGCCAGGCCTACCAGCAGGCACAGTAGGAGTGTTCGTAGCAAATGGCAGCGTATCATTACGCGCGTAGTCTTAGTGATTGAATACCGCCGCGCAACCTGTCTTTTTGTATCTTTATGCCCCAGGACCTAGAGACAGATGAATTTTACATGCGCCATGCGATAAACGTTGCCAAGCGGGCCTGGGGGGATACGCACCCCAACCCAATGGTCGGCGCGATTATTGTGGAGCGCGACCGCATCGTCGCCGAGGGCTGGCATGAGCGGGCAGGGGGCGACCACGCTGAGGTTGCGGCGATCAAGGCCCTGGGCCATCGTCCGCGCTATGACGCCACGCTTTACGTGACGCTGGAGCCCTGCTCGACGCATGGGCGGACGGGCCCCTGCACGGAGGCGATTATCCAGCGTGGATTTGCCCGGGTGGTCATTGGCGCGCGTGACCCGAACCCGAAGCACGCCGGGCGGGGCATCGATATTTTACGCGAGGCCGAGATTGAAGTCGTCGAGGGGGTCCTGGCCGATGAGTGCACGGACATGAATTTGATTTTCAACCACTACATCGTCCGGGAAACGCCGTTCATCGCGGCCAAGGTCGCCATGACGCTCGACGGGAAAATTGCCACCCGCCGACGGCATTCCCATTGGGTGACGGGGGATGAGTCCCGCGCGGATGTTCATCAATGGCGCCGTTTGTTTCCGGCCATCGCGGTAGGTGCGGGTACGGTGATTGCCGATGACCCGGCGCTGACTTCCCGCCGCGAAGGCGAGCCGGTGTTTTGTCCGGTACGCTTTGTCTTTGACCGGCAACTCCGGCTGGCCGATCACTTGCAGTGCAAGGTGTTCACCGATGAGCACCGCGCGAAGACCGTCCTCGTCACGCAGGCGGAGGTCGACCAGATACGCCTGCGCCGCATCAAGTCCGCTGGGGTGACGGTGTGGGAAATACCCAACGATCCGGCGGGGCTCTTTTATAAAGTTTTCCAGAAAAAATGCCTCATGGAGAACCTGACCGGCGTGATGGTGGAGGGCGGTTGCGGCCTGCTCAGCGACATGCTCGCGGAGTGCCTGATTGATTACCTGCTCTGCTATCGCGCGCCCAAACTACTGGCCGATAGCCAGGCACTGCCCGCCTTTACCGGGTTGAACACGAGTGAGATGGCCGACGCCATCGTCCTGAGCGAGCCGCGTCACGTGCTTTTCGGGCAAGACGTTTTCACACGCGGCTTCATGGAGTATCCTGTCGAATGAACACGCCACGCATCATCGTTGCCACGGGCAACGCCCACAAAACCGAAGAGATCGCCGCCGCCCTGGAGCGCGCTGGCGTGAGCATCGAGGTCGTCAGCGCCAAGGCTGTAGGCGGCATGCCGGAGGTCGAGGAAAACGCAAACACCTTCGCCGGAAACGCGCGCCTGAAGGCCGAAGCTTTGCATCGCAAAGTGAAGGAGCAAGCTTTGGATGGCAAAGTAAACTGGGTTCTCGCCGATGACAGCGGGCTGGAGGTCGATGCGCTCGATGGTGCGCCCGGTATTTATTCCGCGCGCTACGCCGGTGCCGGTGCGACGGACGCCGATAACAACGCCAAACTTCTCAAGGCCTTGGAGGGCAAGCCGCCGCACGAACGCGGTGCCCGTTTTGTCTGTACGCTGGTGTTGTTGGGGGATGGCGTGGACGAAATCTTTGCCGGTCATTGCCCCGGGCAGATGCTCGACTCCCCGGCGGGAGATACGGGCTTCGGTTACGACCCGCTCTTTGCGCCCGACGGATACGAGGAAACCTTTGCCCAACTCGGCAGTGCCGTCAAAGACAGCATCAGCCACCGTGCACATGCTTGCCAACTGTTGGCCAAATGGCTCAGAGAGAATTTAGCCGCGGATGAACGCGGATGAAACGCGGATGCCAGCGATGCGTGTTTTTTTGAACTACGGATAGCGCAGATGAACGCAGATATTTTAAACAGGAAGATCGGGAAGAACGGGAAGCTTGGAGGCAGCAATAGTTTGAGAGCAGCATGCTGGCGGAACGCGAAGCTCTGCCTTCGCCCCAAACCCATCTGACTTAGGTAGCGCAGGCGCGTCTCGCGCCGCACCCAATTGGAGTAGCGTAGGTCGGTCTCTTTAGAGGCCGACATGTAGACAGGCCAATACGCAGAGCATAACCAGCATGCGGATGGCTGAAGCCAACCGCGCACGCCGTCAGCATGCTGTGCGGCGCGAGACGTGCCTGTGCTACCTCAATCAGAAAGGGATGATCTTTGAATCGCTCAAAAAACACGCATTGCTGGCATCCGCGATCATCTTTGTTATCTGTAGTTCCAAAAACGCCCCTCGCTGGCATCCGTATTCCATTCGAGCCCATTATCCGCGTCCCATCCGCGTTCATCCGCGGCTAAAAAATTGCGTTTCTAACTTTTCGCCTTCATCGGCATCTGCTTGTCTACCGCTATGAAATCCCGACCCATCCCCGGCTCGACCGGAGAAGTGCTCACTGAATTGCCCTCGCCGTATCTGCCTCATGCGGCGACGGGGCTGCTGCATTTGCCGCGCTTCATCGCGAAGATCCGCTACACGCACCAGCATGGCGAGCTGCCCAAGAGCTACCGCAAAAATTACAAACGCGGCTTCGACCGCTTCCTTTGCATGCACCTTGGGGTGGAGCCCGGCGATGTCGAAACCATCGTCTGCGAAAGCGCAGACGAGACCGAAATGGATCGCCGTTTGCTGGAGCTTTTTCCGGAAGATGTGCAGGCGGCCAAGTGGAATCGCGAAGTCGTCCAAAAGGGCATGACCGAGGCCGGCCGAGAGTTTATCCGCGAGTCACTGGAGAAAATGGGCTGCCTCGACTGGGAGACCGAGGTCAAGTCCGTCGCCGATATGATCGAGCTCGACGAGGGCCGCCTGGGGTAGCTTGAGTGTCGGAATAAATGTTGGCTTTTTATAGGAACTAACCGCGAAAAGCAGTTGTCCTAGCGGGATGCCTCGACGCTCTGCTGGTGACCCCTTACCGCTTTGGATCAAGATACTCGCGCTCCTTGTGCCTATTTGCCTGGCTGGCGGCTACATCGCCTACCAGCATCAAAAGCAGGAGATGCGGGAGCTGGCTAGTAGCAAAAACCTGAGGCTGGTTGGCGGGGCGCAGCAGTACATTCTCGAACCGTCCAGCGAAGTCGATTCGTTGGCTTTTGGGGCGGGCAAGAGCCTTGGAAACATCGGTGGTCAAGGCAGCGATTACCAGGAGCAGATTTTGAGCCTGTCGAGCCAGCAAAACACCTTGCCACAACTGGATTCCGAGCAGTCCATCAAGGCAGACACGAGCTCGCAACTCATGCACAGCTCGAAATCACTGCTTTTAGTGGAGCCGGGGCAGCCGAGCTTGTTTTCGAGCTCGAAGTCGGGAATGGTCTTTCCGGCGGTCGTTACGCCCGAGCCGGAGGAGACCGAGGAGGAAGAAGGCGACAAGGAGGCGTTGGCTGAATGAGTGTTGCCTACATGCTCTTGGCGACCGCGGCTTCATTCTTGTTTTTGTGTGCGGTTTTCGTGCCGTTGGAGCGCGTGTTCCCGGCGAAGCCCGGGCAGCGCTTTTTCCGGCCAAAGTGGTGGTTGGACTTTTGCTTTTTTATCGGGCAATACCTGCTCTGGGGCGGCTTGGTGTTGTGGGTGCTCAGCTATTTTCGCACGGGCTTGACGAGCATCGTCCCGGCGGGCTTTCGCGAGATGGTGGCGTCGCAGCCCTGGTGGCTGATCGGCATCGAAGTCGTCGTATTGAGTGATTTTCTCATCTACTGGGGGCATCGTATTCAGCACAAAGTGGACTTCCTGTGGCGCTTTCATGCGGTGCATCATTCGGCGGAGCACCTGGACTGGCTGGCGGCGCACCGGGAGCATCCGCTTGATTCCATTTACACCATCGGGCTCATTAACCTGCCTGCCTTCGTGTTGGGGTTTCCCATGGAGAGCCTCGCCGCATTGATCGCGTTTCGCGGGCTGTGGGCGATCTTTATACACGCCAATGTGCGGCTGCCGATTGGTCCGCTGCGCTGTCTGATCGGTTCGCCGGAGCTGCATCACTGGCACCACGACAAGGCGCGCGATTCGGGAAACTACGCCAACCTTTCGCCGCTGATGGACAAGCTCTTTGGCACCTACACCTGCCCGGATCACGAGCCGGAGAGCTTTGGTATTCGCGAGCCGATGCCGGGCAATTACCTGGGCCAAATGCTGCACCCGCTCAAGCCCCGTCGCCGCAAAGCCCGCGCAATGGCCCAACAAAAAACCGCTCCGGATGCCCGGGACGGTTCGTGAAATTTTGCGGCACTGCTTTGGCACGATGCGCCAGAGAATCGGCCCAGCGGAATACTGGCTTAGGAGGCCTTCTTTTCGACAGTGTGCATGTAGACGTCTTGCTGCGGGTAGGGAATCGTGATGCCCTCTTCGTCGAGGCGCAGCTTGATGGTCTCTTGCAGGCGGAAGAAGACGTCCCAGTAGTCGACGCGATTGACCCACGGGCGGACGGCGAAGTTGACGGAGCTGTCTGCCATTTCGAGGAGGCCGATGGTCGGGGCCGGTTCTTCGAGTGTGCCCGGGTCGTTGGCGACGATCTCGGTGAGGATGGCCTTTACCTTGCGGATGTCGTCGTCATAGCTGACGCCCACGACGAGGTCCATGCGGCGGGTGTCCTTGGCAGAGAAGTTGGTGATCGGGCCACCGAGAATCTGGCCATTGGGGACGACGATGCCCCTGTTGTCGGGGGTGCGCATGATTGTGTCGAAAATACGGATTTCCTCGACGATGCCAGCCACGCCGCCGGCGTCAATGAAGTCGCCCACGCGGAATTGGCGGAACATGATGAGCATCACACCTGCCGCGAAGTTGGCCAGAGAGCCCTGCAGGGCCAAGCCAATGGCGAGGGTGGCAGCACCGAGAACGGCGATGACGCTGGTGGTCTCGATGCCCAGCTCATCGGCGGCCATGAGGACCACAATGACCAGCAGGGTCGAGTAAAGCAGGTTGGAGAGAAACTTGACGATTGTCTCGTCGAGCTTACGCGCCTCCATGGTTTTACGCGCAATGGCGGTGACCAGTTTGGCCAGCCATTTACCAATGAAAAAGGTAACCAATGCCCACAGAAGGGCGAGTGAGTATTCTTGCAGAATTGCAATCAGATCTTTTGCTTCAGAATCCATAGCAGGTAATGTTGAGTTTTAGAGTTTGAATAATCGGCAAACTATTAAATTCTTAACCCTGTAAGGGCGAATAAATACATAGCTTCACCCTGTTACTTTTCAATGAAAACCTCCAGCATATCTCTCCGGGTCGCGGATTTCTTAAAAGAACATCCTCCGTTTGACATGATCTCGGATGAGGACCGCATCAGCCTGGCTGGTCTGGGCCGGGTAAAATTCCATGAAGGTGGAGAAATCGTCTATGAGGAGGGCGACGAGCGCGGGCGCTTTGCCTATGTCGTGCAAAAGGGCACGGTGAACCTATACCGCAAATCATCGCGCGGTGAAGACCTGATCGATGTGCGGGTGGAGGGGGATTTGCTGGGCTTCCTGTTTGACTCCCCGGATACGCCATACCGCTGCACGGTCAAGACCGCCAGTGACACCATTATCTACGCGATACCCCAGCAAAAGCTCCGGGAGATTGGCGAAAATTACCCGGAGGTGGGCGAATATTTCCGGCAATATTTTGGCGAAGGCTTCAAACCGCGCCGCCAGACCAACACGCCCGACAATGCGCGCGGCATCGATGAACGCCCGGCGCACTGGCTGCAAAAGGCGGGCCCCGTCAACGAGCGTGCCTCGAACCGCCTGCTCACTTATAAGCTGGATGAGCCAATTCACATGGTGGCCAAGAGATTGGCACCCGGCTTGCAGGAAGCCATTGTGGCCGTAGACCAAAATCAGCTGCCGTTAGGCATTATTACCGAGTCCGATCTATCGGCGCGGGTGGCGACGGGGTTGACCTCCGTTAACGCGCCGGCGAGCGAGATTACCTCGCGTAGTTTGATCACGGTGCGCCCGGGCATGAGCGCCGGTCAATTGATTCTGGAAATGCTGCACCATCGCCTGCATCACTTGATCGTGACGGAGGATGGCACGGTCAACTCGCCGGTGGTAGGCATCATTAGTGACCGCTCGATCCAGATGCTCCACGGGAGTATCCCCACCTTCTTGGCCAAGGAAATCTCGGTCGCCGAAACCCCGCATTCGCTGGCGATATTGCGCGATCGCGCCGACGAGCTGCTCTTGCACTTTATTGAGGGCGAGGCGCAGGTCTACTGGTTGTCAGATTTTGTCGCCGAGGTGGACGGTGCTGTGCTGGAGCGTGCTGTCCAGCTGTGCCGGGAAAAGCTGAAAGCCGAGGGCTTTATCGAGCCGGATGTCCGCTGGGCATGGCTGGGGATGCACAGTGAGGGCCGCAAGGAGCGACTCCTGCGTTCTTCCCAACGCACGGCCATGATCTATGATGAGCTGCCGGAGGGCAATGCCGGGTTAGAGGCAGAGAACTGGTTTAAGCACATGGCTAACGAGGTCACTGCGATGCTCGCCCCGTGCGGCTTCCCGTTGGACCCAGAGGCGCGCATGGCTACCAATTTCGATTGGCGCGGTGCGCTCAGCGTCTGGAAAGAACGTTACCGTGCATGGATTGCGTGCCCGATCGAGAACGACATTTTGCGCAAAACGCCGTATTTCGACGCCCGTTGCCTTTACGGCGATCAGAGCTTGTTGGATGAGCTGCGCATTCACATCCAGGAGTGCATCCACCAGAATCCGAACTTCATCCCGATCCTGGCTAATGACGCCATGGACAATCTGCCGCCGATCACGATCTTCCGTGACTCGGTGATGGACCAGTCGGGCACGCTCTGGACTAGCATCGACACGAAGCTCCACGCGCTGATGCCGCTGGTGGATATTGCCCGCGTGTTCGCGCTGAGCCTCAATCTGGACGATACCACCTTTACGCCGATTCGCTTTAAGCGCGTGGCCCGCCACTTGGTCGAGCAGCGGGAGCTGTTTGAGGAAGCTGCCGAGGCCTTCAGCCATGCGATTCGTTTGCAGACCCGGCTGGGCCTGCGCCGCGGCGACGACGGCCAGTACGTGAAGCCCGAGGACCTGCCCCGAACCGAGGTGCAGCGCTGCAAGGCGATCTTTAAAACCGTGGTGCGGCTGATGGAATTCTCCGCCGAATACTTTGAACTCGAAGGAAAATCTTTGTCATGAATTTGTTCGGCGACGATGACGAGATCCAGGTCTACCGTGACTCTTTTAACGAGGAGTTGCTGGACAGCACACCGGTCAATCAAGTGCGCTTCGTCGCGCTGGACTGCGAGACGACCGGCCTTGACGCGCGAAAAGACTCCATCATCACCATTGGTGCCGTGACGGTGCAGGACGGCACCATCCTGCTGGAAGACCAATACGAGGCGCTGATTAAAATCGCCTACAACACCTCTTCGGTCGTCGTGCACGGCATCACGGCAGAGGAAGCCGCCGAGCACGGGATGGATGAGGCGGAGGCGTTGGTCGGCCTGCTTGGATATTTGAAGGACGGTTTTATCGTTGGCCACCACATTGGCTTTGATGTCGAGGTGATTAAAAACGCCTGCCAGCGCCGCTTCGGCCTGGACTTTAAAAACCGCTGGCTCGACACGATGGACCTGACCCTGCACCTCGAGCGCGACGGCATGTTTGACGATCTGGACTCCAACGCTCCGTTCCAGCGGACACTGGAGGCCTCGCCAGATTTCGCCCGCTCACGGGACTTCTCACTCGATGGCCTCTGTCGCCGATTTGGCGTGGACCCGCATGATCGCCACACGGCCGCAGGTGACGCCTTTATCACCGCGCAAATCTTCATCAAGCTGCTGCGCGTCGCCAAGCGCGCCGGCCGCACGACCATCGGCCAGCTCAGCGAGCGCTACGTGGATGAGGAAGCCACTGGGCAAGGCAGCGCACATTGATCGCGGGCTGAGTTGTCTTTTTTATTAGCCAAGGCTTGGTTGACAAACCTGGTTTTGATCCTCTTAATCTTGAACTTTACGCATGCTCGGGTGGCGGAATTGGCAGACGCGCTGGGTTTAGGTTCCAGTGTCTTACGACGTGCAGGTTCGACCCCTGTCCCGAGTACCAGCTTTCCGCTGGATCATTCGATTCGCGCCATGTGCGCAGTCGATCGTAGGCGGATTCGGTAAATGACACCTGTGTACGCAAATGCGCCGACCCCCCAGGCTGATAAAGGGCCGACGCTTGCTAGTTGCTTAGGAAAAATGCTTACTGTGCGGACTTCCGACGTCGACGAAGCATGACGAGGCCAAGGGTCACAAAACCAACGATGCTGGCCCATTCGGCAGGCTCCGGCACGGCAACGCTCGGGATCATGTTGGTGCTGCCGTAGTCAACGCTGCTTTGATCCAACTGCAGGCCGTAGGTGACACCATGCTGCACGCCGGTCCATTGGATGCTCAGGTCGGTGATGTTTGAGTAAGTGCTGACATCCCACTGGTAACCGTAAAGATTGATGAAGAGGTCTTGCGGTTCGCCTTCTGGAGGGGTGAACGTGCCGTTGTTATAGGCCTGCATGAGCTCGGTGATGTCCGGGCTGAGCGTGATCGATTGGCTGGAACCATAGCTGATGGTCAGCTCGGGGGATTGGATGTCGCCGCCGTTATCGAAGAAGTCGTAACCATTGGATTCACCGATGCTGATTTGGAACACGATCGTGGAAAGTCCGGTGACCGGGCTGCTTTCGTTGACGGCAAGGGTGCCACCATTCAGATTGGCATCGCCAGAAAAGCCGCCGTTGTAGAGGCCGGAACTGGCCGGGAAGGGGCCGCCGCCTGCGCCATTGGACACCTTGTCGAGGATTGCCGTGGAGGCTCCGGTTTGTGGGGCCATGCCGCTGGGCCACGGACCGCTGCCCGGGAAGCCGGGGTAGCCCGGATATTCGGCTGAGGTGAGGGTATACCAGCCGTCAGTGCTGGTCGTTCCCGTGTCAAAAGCCACTGGTTGAGGGCCCGCGAATTGGGCCAGTAGGGCGGACGGAGCCAAAGCTGCGCCGCCAATGAGGATGCTTAGTGTTTTCAGTTTCATTTGTATCGCTTGTTGAAAGTGTGACTCTGTCTCAATTCGAGGCCCTAAGTTGAGAGACTGAGATTCAATGTCAATACGCATTCTTGTGTTTTTTTGAATAAAGTCCTCGGTCGCACTCAGGCCTACGCCGATTTTCCTTTTTCCTTGGGGCTTTTTCCGTTTTCTTTCGCCCATGCGCCTTCGTCCTTGGCAACGCCTTCGCAAACGCCGCGAATTTGATCGCGAGCGCGGTATTGGGCTGCGCTACGAGTGCCCGGCGTTCCTGTGCCGGGTGCTTCCACCGATGGATCCCACGGCGCGCCCGTGCCGCCGATTGGGGGTGATTGCATCGCGGCGGGTGGGCGGTGCCGTCCAGCGAAATCGCGGCAAACGCATGTTGCGCGAGGTGTTTCGGCTCAACCAGGAATGCCTGCCCGATCATTGCGACGTGATTTTTGTCGTCCGCAAGGAGCTATACGATCAGACGCTACCGCAGCTTGAGGAACGTTTTCGTGACGCTGCCGCCCGCGCGGTGAAGCGCTGGAAGCGTGAAAATGAACCCCCGCCCGCGTCGTGAGCTGCGGTCAGCCCAGCCAACCCGATACCGATGACGCCGAGTCTTCGAAGCTAACGCCGGAAGAGGCGGCCCGGGCCGGGCTATTGGCCAAATTTGCCGCATTTTGGGTTCGTGTTTACCAACTGACGCTTTCACCGATGAAAAGGCTCATTCTCGGGCCGGGTGGCGGATGTCGTTTTCATCCAACATGTTCGGAGTACACCCGCGTCGCGATTTTACGGCACGGGTTCTTTAAGGGCGGTTGGTTGGGCTTCGTGCGCATTTTAAAATGCGGCCCCTGGCACCCCGGTGGGTGTGATCCGGTTCCGGGCCGAAGGCTCGGGAGGAAAAAGGAAAAAGATTAAAGGAAAAAGGTTTGGTGGCGAAACGGCCATTGAGTTCGATACATCGGTTCGAGCTTTATTGCACTGCAGATTTACGCCCATTAACCAGCTTGAACTTTTTCCTTTAATCTTTTTCCTTTTTCCTCCCGCGCAAAACCGCTGGAAAATTAGCATTGAAGCGGAGCCGGAATCCGTTTCGCTTGTCCGTTTTCACTCGCGCCATGATCGGCGCCAAATCACATGGACAAAAAGAACACCATTATCGGAATCCTGCTCATGGCGGCGGCGATGTTCCTGTTTACGCAGGAAGTCAAGAAAAGCCAGCAAGCGGCAGAGGACGAGCGCGTGCGCCAGGAGCAACTGCCTGAGCAAGCGCCTGACAGCGCTACCGAGGCCGACCCAGCTGCCCCGAAAAAGCAATCTCTGCCCTCCAGTGGTTCCGAGACCCGCAGCCTTTTCTCCGCCGATGAGCCAGAGAGCGATCTGCCAACCATCGCGCAGGAGGAGTCCGAGCAGCCCGAGCAAACCTACGAGCTGGCCAACGAACACATCCGCGTGACCTTCACCAGTAAGGGCGGCGCGATTAAAAATGTGGCCTTCATCGACGTGATGCCCGACGGCCGTCTCAAGTATCCGGCCACGCTGAACAGCGACGAGCCCTACCTCTTTGGTGCCGGCTCGGAGAAGCCAGCCCTCGCGATCAGCTTTGACGAAGACAAGGATGGTATTCCGGACGAGTTCAAGCCGGACTTCCAGGTCACCAAGCATGAGCCGGAAAAGGGCATCATCCAGTTTGCCTATCAGGATTCCTCCGGCGGCGCGATTATCCGCAACTACGTGCTGACTGAAGAGGGCGGCGAAGGCGATCCCTACGTCATTAAGCACGACACGCACATCGTCAACAAAGGCGACCAACCGCTGCCGCTGCAGGCAATTTACCTGAACGTTGGCTCCGCGCCTCCGACCAAGGGCGACGTGCGTAAGGAATTCCTGAACTTCGGCTACTACGCCGCCGGGGACGCCGAATTCCTTAAAATGAGCAAGTTTACCGGCTCGAAGGGCTTCCTGGGCATTGGCTCGAATCCGCCTCGCAGCTTCGTCGATGAGCAGTTTGTGGACGAGGCTGGTCAGGGCTTTGTTGTCTGGGCCTCGGTCAAGAATCAGTTTTTCACCACGGTCCTTACGCCGACCGACGCGCTCGGCACCGGTATCTTCGCCAAGCCGATTGACCTCAGCGACACCATTGAAGACCCGGACCTCCAGCAAGGCCTGACCGGGGCCATGGAGTTCGACTTCGGCTCGGTCCCGGTGGGCGAAAAGAAGTCCATCCAGACCACATTCTACGTCGGGCCCAAGGAATACTTCCGCCTCAATGCGATGGGGCAGGACCAGGACGAGATCATGCAGTTCGGCTTCTTTGGCGGGATCAGCAAGATTCTTCTCTGGGCGCTGATCAGTATTCATGGCCTGCTCGTTCACGTTGCGCCGACCTGGGGCTGGGGCTTCTCGATCATCATCCTCACGGTCATCATTAAGGCCATGCTCTGGCCGCTGACGCAGGTGCAGGTGCGCTCCGCCAAGGCGATGAGCAAAATCCAGGGCCCGATGAAGGAGGTCCAGGAAAAGTATAAGGACAACCCGCAAAAGTCGCAGCAGGAGATGATCAAGCTCTTCAAGGAGCACAAGATCAACCCGGCCGCCGGCTGCTTGCCGATTGTGCTGCAAATTCCGATTTTCCTCGGCCTGTTCTACATGCTGCGGACTTCTTCCGACCTGCGTTTCTCGCCATTTCTGTGGATCAAGGACCTCTCCGTGCCGGACACACTGCCCTTCATGCCGGATTGGTTCCACCTGCTGCCGCTCTTCATGGCGGGCGCGATGGTCATCCAGATGCGCATGACGCCGACGCCGACCACGGACAACATGCAGCGCAAGGTCTTCCAGTTCATGCCGGTGATCTTCCTGGTCTTCTGCTATAGCTTCCCGTCTGGCCTCGTGCTTTACTGGACTGTGCAGAACTGTATTTCCATCTTCCAGCAGTGGCTGACCAACCGCAAGCGCGACGAGGAAGACACCAAAACGGACGACAAAGTCATCGACGTTTCCGAAGCGCAACCTGCCAAGAAAGCCGCCAAAAAGGCCGGCCAAACTCCGAAAAAGGGCGGTAAGAAAAAGCGCTAGGCCTGATTATATCATTGAAAGGCACCGCCGAAAATTATCAGAAATAACGTTTAAAACCCCGCATTCACCATGTCAGGACACTCAAAATGGGCCACCATTAAGCGCCACAAGGCGGCGATCGACGCCAAGCGTGGCAAAATTTTCAGCGTCATCTCCAAGGAGTTGACCATTGCCGCGCGCGACGGTGGTGGCGACCCTGAGTTCAACCCCCGCCTGCGGATGCTCATCATCAAGGCAAAGGGTTCGAACATGCCGGCGGACAACGTGGACCGCGCTATCAAGAAGGGCACCGGCGAACTCCCGGGCGTCGTTTATGAAGAGCTCGTTTACGAAGGCTACGGTCCGGGCGGCGTCGGGGTGATCGTCGAAGTCACGACTGACAACAAAAACCGTTCCGCCTCCGAAGTGCGCTCCACCTTTACCAAATGTGGTGGCAATCTGGCGGGTGCCGGTGCCTTGGCGTTCAATTTTCAGCGCAAGGGGCAGTTCATCATCTCCTCCGACAAGACCGACGAGGAAACCCTGATGGAAGTCGCCCTCGAAGCCGGTGCCGATGACATCGTCAACAACGATGACCACTTCGAAGTCACCTGCGAAATGGCGGAATTCGACGCCGTGAGCACCGCACTCAACGACAAGGGTATCGAGCCCGATAGCTCCGAGCTGGCCTACATCCCGAACACGTTGGTGCCCGTCACTGATGCAGATGTGGTTAAGCAAGTGCTCCGCCTTACGGAAACCCTCGACGACCTGGAAGACGTCAAGGCCGTGTGGGCCAATTACGACATCGACGAGTCTTTATTAAGTTCGTAGGTTTGAATGTTTGAAGGGTCGTAAGTGTTCGCGACGAAACTTTCCAAACTTCAAACAGACTACTCCTTTACGACTTTCAAACTTCCCAACCTCCCAACTTTCGAACTTTTAAAAAATCATGTTCACCTGGCTGCAAACCCACATCCAGAAGCACCACAAGATTATCTTCGGCATCATTCTGGTGGTGGTGATTATCTCGTTCGTGTTTACCATTGGTAACTTCGGCGGCTTCGGCAATCCGACCAATCCCAACGCCGGTCCGCGCGACTTCTACGGATTCAACATGAACTCCGCCCGCGACGTGCAAGCACTGGAGCGCTGGACCACGATTTCGCTCGCTCTGGAGAGCCAGCGCATCTCTGATCAGTCAGTGTCCTATGGTGTCATGCAGCGAGCGGTGATGCTCAACCTGGCCGCCCAGTTGCAGATACCCGAGCCGACGCAGGAGCAGTTTCAAGCCTATGTTGGAGAGCGCCCGGCTTTCCAGGATTGGCGCACCGGCCAGTTCAGTCAGGAAATGTATACTCAGTTCGTCGACTCGTTCAAAAACAACCCAAACATGACCGAGGACACGCTGATCACTGCGCTTTCGCAGGACTTTCGCATCGATCAGGTGGCCCAGGCGCTGGGTGGCCCCGGCTACGTGATGCCTTATTTTGCGGTTGAGGAAATTAAGCGCCGCGACACCAAATGGTGGGTCGAGATTGCGCGCATGGACGCCGCAAACTTTGCGCCCGACTTGACGATTAACGAAGAGGTTCTACGCCCGTTTTACGAAGAAAACAAAGCCCGCTACGAAACCCAGCCGGAAATCATCGCCGAGTATGTTTCTTTCCCGGTGTCGGATTTTATTAATGAAGTCGCCGAGCCGACCGAGGGTGAGCTAAGCGCCGTTTATAACCAAAATCGCGCCAAGTGGCCCAAGAACGAAGAGGGTGTCACCAAGCCGCTCGCCGAGATCAAGGACCAGGTGATCGCCAAATACAAGGAAGACAAGGCCCAGGAGTTGGCGCTGACCGAGGCGAACAAACTCGCTGTTGCGCTTTACGACACCACTTACGAAGCCGCGCGCAAGGGGAACGACCCCAAGAGCGTGCCGCTCGATGCGCTGTTTACCGAATTCAAGGTGGAGCCCAAGGAGCTGCCGCCATTCAGTGCGAGCAAGCTCGATGTGGGTGGCGTGATTCCGCCTGCTGGCCTGGAGCAAGTGCTTGCGCTGGACGACAAACGTTTCTACACCGACGGCATCAAGACGCCGGAAGGCGCGGCCGTGGTGCTGGTTAAGGAAACCGGCGCAACACGTATCCCCGAGATGCAGGAAGTTTATGACCAAGTCGTTGCGGACTACACGCAATACGAGCGTCTGCGCCAGTTCGACCTCAAGGCGCGCGACGCCGAGGTGGAGCTACAGGCTGCCGTTGATGCTGGTAAGGACTTCAAAGCCGAGGCCGAAACGCTCGGGTTTAAGGTGCAGGCCTTCGACGATTTCAGCGTGATGCAGAAGCCGGAAGGCATCGACAACTTCGAGCTGAGCGCGCTCAGCGAAATGCAGGAAGGCGAGGTCTCCAACCTCGAAGAGTTTAACGACGTCGGCACGATCATCTACGTCAAGAAAACTGACATCCCGGAAGTCTCACCGGACTCGGAAGAAGTCGTTTCCGAGATGGATCGCATGCAAAGCCGTATCGCAATGGCCACCGAGGGCAGCATCGTCAACGAGCTCATCGCAATCGGCAACAAAAAGCTGGAGGCAGAAGACCAGTCAGCTCTGTAGCAACCTGCGAGATCTTTACAACCGAAACGCCCGCCTTCGATTTACGAAGGCGGGCGTTTTGTTAAACAAGATTGACGGAAAGTTACAGTAAGGGGGCTTAACCGCGGCGTCGCGTCAGGTAGGCCATGGCCAGCGTCGCCAGGCCCAGCAGGGTAGCGTAGGTGGAGGGCTCAGGGACGGGCGTGTAGTCAGTGCCGGAATCAGAGGTCACGGTGATCTCTGCCGGTTCGCCGCCGATTTCAAAGCCATCCAATTGAAAGCTGCCGGCGGCGTAGGCTTGCGCCAAGCTGGCAAGTGTGTCTTCAGCATTGGCCGTTACGCGCGTATTCAGAGACGTGCTATACGAGAAGTAGAGAGAGTCGCCTGGATTGAGCAGGACGGCAATGGAGTCGGTATCAGAATCAGTCAGGTTGAATCCATTGGAACTCGCCACGATGCTGCCGACAAATTGACCGGCCGGGTTCGTCACGACGCCCTCGCCATTCTTCGTCGGGATAAACACCGAAAGGGAAAACACCGAGTCGAGCTCGTTGATGTCAGAGCCTGGGCCAAACGACACGGCGGTCTCGCCGGAAATGGTGAAGTTGACCGTAAAAGGCACGGCGGAGTCGAATGACAGCATATCTTTACCGCTGATCAAGCTCGCGTAGCTATTAGCATAGGTGTCGGCCATCATGTTTGCCTGGGCTGCGGCTTCGCTGCTGATCGCTGCGCTGTTGTAGGTGACGGTCCCTCCGGCGCTTGCGTTATAGCTACCGCCCGGGCTGCCATCAGTCAGCGAGGTGGTATACATGCCACTGAGGTTTACGACTTCTGTGTCGGCGGGCAGGTCGTTGTCGGCAGGGGCCGAGCCGTTTGAGAAAAACGTACCGCTAAGGCTGTCGTATTGGGCTTGGGCAGTGGCCACGCAGCCTAGGAAACCGATCAGCCCGAGGCTGGTTTTAAGCGGCATTTGGATAGAGTTGCGAGGTGGGCGAGTAAGGATGGATAGTCTCATAGCAGTCGTTGGTGGGTCTTAATGGTCTTTGCGCTTAGATGACTTTAGACACTATAAGCATTTGGAATCGTGGCAATCGGATATTTTTCGATGGGGCGCTTCGGAGATATTTTTAGGGGATCGGCTTAGTGTTATTGGGTAACAAAAACGCCCGCCATCCATAGGGACGGCGGGCGCTTCTGCTGATGCTTCGCGGGGAAGCGTTAGCTAGCCTTATTGAAGAAATTGCGAACGCGGGCGACCGCGTAATCGCGATTCATCTTAGCGATGAAATCCAGGGTGATCTCCTTCGGGCACACCGCCTGGCATTCGCCATAGTTGGTGCAGTTGCCGAAACCAGCAGTGTCCATGGCCTCGACCATTTTCATGACGCGCTGGTCCTTCTCGGCCTTGCCCTGCGGAAGCAGGTTGAGGTGGCCGACTTTGGCGGAGGTGAAAAGCATGGCCGAGCCGTTCGGGCAGGCCGCAACGCAGGCACCACAGCCGATGCAGGCGGCGGCGTCCATGGCCTCATCCGCGATGGGCTTGGGGATCGGAATTTCGTTGGCGTCGGGGGCCGAACCGGTGCGGGCGGTGATGAAGCCACCGGCCTGGATGACCTTGTCAAACGCGGTGCGGTCGACGACGAGGTCCTTCACCACGGGGAACGCTTTGGCGCGCCAGGGCTCGATGGTGATCGTGTCGCCGTCCTTAAAGTGGCGCATATGCAGCTGGCACGCAGTGGTGGCGCGCTCGGGGCCGTGGGCCTCGCCGTTGATGACGAGCGAGCACATGCCGCAGATGCCTTCGCGGCAGTCGTGGTCGAACGCGACCGGTGCCTCGCCTTTCTCCACAAGCTGCTCGTTCATGATGTCGAGCATCTCAAGGAAGGATGAGCCTTCGTCGACGTCGGGCAGCTCGTAGCTGACGAATTGGCCCTTGGTGTCAGAATTCTTTTGTCGCCAAATCTTTAGGTGTAGTTGCATGGCTGAGATTAAAAATTAAAGATTAAAAATTAAAGTATCGGTAACTCGAAACTCGCGACTGGTTGACTACTTGTAAGAACGCGTCGCCATGTGAACGACTTCGTAGGTGAGCATTTCCTTGTTGAGCTTGGGCTCGACGTCGTCGCCCATGTATTCCCAGACGCCGGCGAAGGCAAAATTCTCGTCGTCGCGCTTGGCTTCGCCTTCGGAGATGAGGCCTTCCTTGACCTCGGGGTCGTTGGGCATGGACTGGTGCTCGACGCGGAAATGACCGCCGCAGGACTCCTCGCGCATGAGGGCGTCGCGGCAGAGCAGCTCGCCGAACTCCAGGAAGTCGGCCACGCGGCCAGCACGCTCCAGCTCCTGGTTTAGCTCGTCGCCGTCGCCGAGGACCTTTACGCGGCTCCAGAATTCCTTGCGCAGCGCCTGGATTTCCTTGATCGCTTCTTCGAGGCCTTGCTTGGAGCGGGCCATGCCGCACTTGTCCCACATGATCTTGCCGAGGCGCTGGTGGAAGCTGCGTGGGCTTTCGTCGCCCTGGATGGAAAGCAGTTTGTCGATGCGCTCGCGGACTGACTTCTCCGCAGCCTCGAAGGCCGGGTGGTCCGAAGTGATTTTGCCCGCCTTGGCGATGCCTTGCTCGCCCAGGTAATTACCGAGCGTGTAGGGCAGAACGAAATAGCCGTCGGCCAAGCCCTGCATGAGGGCGGAGGCACCGAGGCGGTTCGCACCGTGGTCGGAGAAGTTGGCCTCACCCGCGACGAACAAGCCGGGGATGTTGCTCTCCAAATTGTAGTCCACCCAGAGGCCGCCCATGGTGTAGTGAACGGCAGGGTAGATCATCATCGGCGTCTCGTATGGATTGTCGCCGGTGATGCACTGATACATGTCAAAGAGGTTGCCGTAGCGTTGGGCAATGGTGTCCTTGCCGAGGCGCTTGATCGCGTCGCGGAAGTCCAGGAACACGCCCAAGCCAGAGGAGGCGACGCCACGACCTTCGTCGCAGGCTTCCTTGGCGGCGCGGGAGGAAATGTCGCGTGGGGCCAGGTTGCCAAAGCTCGGGTACTTGCGCTCCAGATAATAGTCGCGATCATCTTCGGCGACGTCGCTGGCCTTAAGCTCACCCTTGCGAATTTTCTCGGCGACGGCCTTGTCCTTGGGGGCCCAGATACGGCCATCGTTGCGGAGCGACTCGGACATGAGCGTCAGCTTGGACTGCTGCTCGCCGTGGACCGGAATGCAGGTCGGGTGGATCTGCGTGTAGCACGGATTGGCGAAGCCGGCGCCTTTCTTATACGCGCGGTAGGCGGCGGTGACGTTGCAACCCTGCGCGTTGGTCGACAGGAAGAAGACGTTGCCGTAACCACCGGTAGCGAGGACGACGGTGTCGCCGGCCCAGCGCTCGATCTTGCCGGTCACGAGGTTGCGGGTGATGATGCCCTTGGCGTGCTGCTTACCGTCGTCGTCATCGACGAGGACCAGCTCCAGCATTTCGTGGCGGTTATACATCTTGACCGCGCCGAGGCCGATCTGCTTGGAAAGCTGTGAGTAAGCGCCGAGGAGCAGCTGTTGGCCAGTCTGGCCGCGAGCGTAAAACGTGCGGGAAACTTGCGCGCCGCCGAAGGAGCGGTTGGCCAGCAGGCCGCCGTATTCGCGGGCGAAGGGAACGCCCTGCGCGACCATTTGGTCGATGATGTTCACCGAGACTTCGGCGAGGCGGTGGACGTTGGCCTCGCGGCTGCGGAAGTCGCCACCCTTGACGGTGTCGTAGAACAGGCGGTAAACAGAGTCACCGTCATTCTGGTAATTCTTAGCCGCGTTGATGCCGCCCTGGGCTGCGATCGAGTGGGCGCGGCGCGGGCTGTCCTGATAGCAGAAGCACGACACCTGATAGCCCATCTCCGCGAGGGAGGCTGCCGCCGAAGCGCCTGCCAGGCCCGAGCCGACCACGATGACGTGGTATTTCCGGCGATTGGCCGGGTTGACGAGCTTGATCTTGCCCTTGTGGAGCGACCATTTCTGGTCCATCGGGCCTTCGGGAATGTTGGAATTCAGTTCCATGGCAATGTGCGGTGTTTGAAAATTAGTGGGCGGGGGCGGACTTGGCAGGGGCGTTGGCCCAGGCGGCTTCCTTTTCGGCGAGGTAGCCGGAACCGGCACCAGCCAGCACGGCAGCGGGGATCGAAGCAAAGCCGATGAAGATCAGGCCGGCAAAGGCTGCCGCGGCTAGCTTCAGCTTCGGGCGCCAGGACTCATTGCGCAGGCCGACAGACTGGAACATCGAGTGCACACCGTGGCTGAGGTGCATGCAGAGCAGCCCCATGGTGACGATGTAGAACAGCGAAATGATCGGGCTGGAAAAGCCGCTGACCATCATTGCGTAAACGTCGAAGTATTCCAGCTGCACGTGGGCGACCTCAATGGTGGACTCGCCAATGGTCTGGTTGTAATCCTCCGGCACGACGCGCGTGGTGTATTGGAGGATGTGGAAAACGATGAACGCCAGGATGAGCACGCCGGTGATCGGCATGGTGCGTGAGGCGTAGGTGGCCACGTTGGTCTTTTGGCCGAGGTAAGACTCCGGCCGTGCTTCGCGGTTTTCCTTGGTCAGCAGGATGGCCATCCACACGTGGACAGCGAGCATGAGCAACAGGAAGCCGCGGATTGCCCACAGGCTGAACGGCGCGCCAGGCAGGTGATGCAGGTGATAGGCATAGGCGTTAATTACTTCCGGGCCCATGAAAAACTGGAGATTCCCCAGCATGTGTCCGAGAATGAAACCAACCAGGACAAGCCCGGATATGGCCATTAAGTATTTCTTAACTAGCGAAGGAATGCGACAGGGTTTAGATGTGCTCATAACGGAAGTCGTATAAAAGTCCGACCAATTGCAGTTAGCTCATAAAAAAAGCTAATGCAAGAGTTTGTGCGGTAGTGGGCAAATATCAATGCCCTAAACGCCCTTATTCACCGGATATAAGCTAGGCTATGGCTCATATAATAAGCGATTCTGGAGAATGAGACTTGTTCGCGTTAAGGGGGCATCCGAGGTGAGTTCAGTATGCGGAATGCTAATGCTGGGAGGGCGGTTGGAGTAGTCGGTGGGCGGGGAAGTCGGGCAACGTTTGCGCGACCAATGGCGACTGCCATTTGCAATCACTGTGTGCGTGGTTTATGGGTGTGATATGGCAGATTATGACCTCAAAGGACGCGTGGCGCTGGTGACCGGCGGCGGAGAAGGTATTGGCCGGGCAAGTGCGCTGGCACTGGCCAAGGCGGGTGCCAAAGTCGGTGTTTTGGGGCGCACGATGGAGAATATCCAGAAGACGGCTGACGAGATCCAAGACGCCGGCGGCGAGGCGCTGCCAGTCCTGGCCGACATCACGGAAGCGGATAAAATGCAGGCCGCGATGGATGAGTTGGTCGAGGCTTATGGCCGACTGGACATTGTTTTCGCCAACGCGGGCATCAATGGCCTGTGGGCACCGATTGAGGAAATGTCGCCCGAGGATTTTGCCAAGACGATCAACATCAATGTCAACGGCACGTTCCACACGCTGAAGTTCGCCTATCCCTACATGAAAGAAAACGGCGGGTCGATGATTGTTACGGCGTCGATCAACGGTACGCGGGTGTTTTCCAACACGGGCGCAACGGCCTATTCGGCGTCCAAGGCGGCGCAGGCGGCTATGGTTAAAATGCTGGCGCTGGAGTTTGCCAGTGAGCGCATTCGCGTGAATGTCATATGCCCGGGAGCGATCGAAAGCAGCATCGATGACAACACAAGTCATGGCTCCCACGATGCGGGTGAACCCGTCGAATACCCCGAGGGCCAGGTTCCCCTGACCGATGGAAAATCCGGCTCGGCGGAAGACGTTGCCAAGCTCGTGCTTTACCTATCGAGCGACGATTCCCGGCACGTTACCGGCACAGAGATCTTTATCGACGGTGCTCAATCGCTCCTGATTGGGTAGCGGCGATTGCAAGGTTTATTCGTGGTAAGTGATTTCGCGGACGACGCGCTCGTAGCTTTTAAAAAGCTCTTTGCCGTCGGCATCCAGAAATGAAGATACGACCTCGCGTATCAGCCAGTTGTTTTGTTCATCTAGCTCCGTGTATTTGTAAGTTTTTTGAACGGTGAAGCGCTTGTCCTTGAAGAAGTTAATGGTCATCGCGCTCTCATCGCCATTCTCGTTCCACTGGATGTCGAGCACTGCGGAGCGCACGCCGGCCGGTTCCTCAAAAACGAGGTGACGCTCTTTGTTGTTTGGATTTCGCAGAATCGAAAATCTCTTCAGCATTTTCCCTCGGGCACTCTTGGTAAAACCGTTATCTTCGAAACCATTCTCGGTGAATGTCGTGACCTCGGTTTCGCCGGTTGTCTCCTCAACGCTGGCCAGGCGTCTTCCTTCTTGGTCGAGTAGGATTTTATAGGTCTTCTTGCCGTCTTCGTCGGTCTCTTCGGATCGAGTCCAGGTGCCGTCGTCGTCAAAGGAGTTGAGTGTCGACTCCACGAGCTCGCCCTCGCTGTCGTATGTCTTGTCTTCGATCAGGCTGCCATGGATGTCGTAGAGTTCGATTTCGCTGTCTTCCTCTTGGTAAATCCCGTTGTCGTCTGCTTTGTGGGTCACTTCTTTCACGCGCTTGACCTTCCCTTTGAGGTCGGCCTGGACGGCATCGGTGGCCATGAACTCTTGGTGCGCGGGCTTTGCCGAGAGCGTTGCGGCGAAGACAAGAGCGAGTAGTCCGCCGAGAATTGAAGTTGCGGGAAATCGTGTCATGGGAAATCGTTGGTTGATGCGTTCGGGCAAAGTGTGGCAAGTGCCCTCGGCTCGCTGAAAACCTACGGACGGCCGATATGACGGTAAAGTATATTATGCCTGTGGAGGTCAATTTCGCACATGCTGCGCTTGGTGGGCGGAATGTGGTTTCAGCGCCATTTGGGGCGATTATGCTGTCGAACCAAGCGGTATGGGCGTTACCGCACCGCTGCGTCGCGTTCTTCGAGGAGCTTGACGTAGACTTCTGCCCAGCGGGCGTTGAGGTAGTCGGGCTCCAGGGGGCGGAGGGTCTTGCGGTTGACGTAGGGGAAGTCGCGTTCGCCGTTGACCAGCTGGGTGATGATCCCGGCCAGTTGACGCGCGTCGTTGGTGGGGAAGGTGAGGCCGTTCTCGGGCGGTTTAATCAAATCCGCGGCACCAACGGAGTCACTGGCCAAGACGGGGGCACCAGCAAAGAGCGATTCAACCACGGCCATGCCAAAGGGGTCGTTTTCAGCGGGGTGCACGAGCAGGTCGATCTCGCTGAAGAAGTCGTTGACGTCGTTTTGGTGGCCGCGCCATTCCACGATATTTTCCAGTTTGTGCTGCTCGACTAGGGAACGCAGCTTTTGGGCGTAGTCGCGGGAGATAGCCTCGTCCAGCGGGTCGCCGATGTGGATGAACTTTACGCGGGTGCGCAGTTCGTCCGGCAGCAGGCCCAAGGCCTCCAGGATGATTTCCCAGCGCTTCCACTCCGCGATAATACCGCAGCCGCCGAGGGTGAGGTTTCGCTGGCTGCCCGGGCCGAAAAAGGGTGGCTTGGTCTTGCCGGGGCGGCGGTGGATGGGCGTTACGCTGCCCGGAATGCAGTCGCGCCAGTTGTCGGCGGGCAGTCCGTAGTAGCGCTTCATGGACGGGCAGAGGAAGATCATGCGGTCGGCCATGATCCGGTGGGCGAGCCGGTAAAACCACTTATGGCTGCCGTTGCTGTGGATGGTCACCACGGTCTTTTGGTGTCCAAGCAGGGCGAGGGTGATCCCGATCAGGACTCCGCCGCGCGAGTGCCCGTGGAAGATTAAACTACGCTCCCGGACGAGTTTGCGGCGCAGCCAAATGACTTGCTTTAGGCTGTCGAACACGGCCTTGGGCGAGACGAGTGAGCTATAGTCGCCCTCTTCGATGCGCAGCAGCTTCATGTGGGGTGCCCGCGTTTGCTGGAATCCCTTTTGAGCGATGAGGATGTTGCGCGCGCCATTTTGACGCGTCACCGAGCGGATGTAGGAGAGTGTGCCGCCTACATCCCTGGCGGCTCCCACAAAGTGTAAAACTGTCGGGCCGCGGTCATCGTGCATTGGTGGGGGTTATAGAGGATTCCCTCCGCGGGCAAAAGATTAAAGTTTGGGCGGGGGTGGTGAACGGCGCTATGGGGTGGCGCGGACCGTCTCGGTCCGCAAGGATTGAGGTAGAGATCGAGACGGTTCTGAAAAAACGTTTTGCGCTACACCGCCTTTCTGGAACTGATGACGATTGTAGCCACTGCTTGCGGACCGAGACGGTCCGCGCCACCTTTTAAGTTACCACCCCTGATCGCTCTGCCATTTGCACAATGTGCAAATCTACCGGTCCAGCCGGAGGCTGGCATTTCCTGTGCAAAGGCTTGCGGCGGGTGGGGAATTATCTTTTAGTGGGATGTTGCAGTCCTGTTTTTCCCGAAGACGCCTCTAATCGAAGCGAATGCCGCCCGTTGTTCACACCGTTACGGAGTTAATCCGTCAATTTCCCCTTCGCCGTTTCATGCACTTTGGCGAAGAGCATCGCAGCGACTGGATTAGCCCGATTTGCATGGCGATTTTGGGCGTCATGGGGGTGTTTTTCATTTATTCGGCGCAAAAATACCTGGGCGGCGGTGCCTGGAAGATGCAGATTCTCTGGCTGGTTATTGGTGCGGTGGCATACACCGTCGTCTCGCTGGTTAACTATAAATTTTACCTCGAAAACGCCCACATATTTTACTGGGCGAGTGTGGCGCTGCTGGCACCGCTGGCCCTGCAGGCAATCATATATGACGTAGGCTCCAGTCAGGGGATTGCCGCCTTAAAATCCTTCAAAATCCCTCTGGTGGAAACGCGTTGGGGGTCCACGCGCTGGATTGACTTCGGGCCCATGTCGATCCAGCCCTCGGAAATTGCCAAAATCGGGGCGCTGATGATGGTCGCCAGCCTGCTCGCCCGTTCAGAGGTAGGGACGTTCCGGGAGTCGATTAAGGTCTTGATAAAAGTGGGGATAGCATTTTCAATCCCAGTGTTTTTGATTTTCCTGCAGCCCGATTTAGGGTCTTCGCTGGTTTTTCCTCCAATGGTCTTCAGCCTGCTTTACGTTTCCAAGTTATCGGAGAAGTTCTTTGCTACGGTTTTCGGTTTATTCCTCCTGGCAGTGGCTTTGGTAGCTGTGGATGTGTACCGGTATCAGGACTTCATGAAGGAAAACGGGTATGACCCGTTGCGGGACACGGGTCGCTACGAGGAGCAGTCCTTGTTGCCGCTCAAGGATTATCAACGTAACCGGATCCTGGCCTTTGCCGCACCCTCGGTCGTAGACCCGCGGGGCACTGGTGTGGCCTGGAACCTCAACCAATCACTTTACGCTGTCGCCGGCGGCGGGTTAACGGGCAAAGGACTGGGTGAAGGCACTCAGGCTAAGCTCGGCTACCTGCCACCAACGGTGGCCACCAACGATTTCATTTTCGCGGTCCTGGCTGAGGAGTCGGGATACGTCGGCGCTCTAATTGTCTTAACCCTCTTTTTTGTATTGGTCGCAAATGGCATCCGAATCGCCGGGATGTCTCGTGACCGCTTCGGCGCCTTATTGGCCGTCGGAGTCTCCGTAATATTAATGATCCACGTATTCATCAACATCGGCATGACGATCGGCCTGATGCCCATTACCGGGCTTCCGCTGCCGTTCCTCAGCTACGGTGGTTCCTTTGTTTTAAGCTGCTGTATCCTGCAAGGCCTTATCCAGAGCGTTTATCGCTATCGACGCGATTTCTCCTGACGCCTGCCTGTAAAAACCGGCGCAATGTGCGCCGGATGCTGCTGTTTTAAACACCGGAGCCGCTGGCCGATGCCTTAACCATTAGGCTAGTCCACAATGACTCAATCAACCAAGAACACTGATACCATCGACCCCAAAACCCACGAAGAACTCCAGAAACCCCCGAAAGAAGAAATTATCGAACATATTCCGGCGGAAAAGCTGAAGAAAGAATCACGCTCTCGCGCCAAGAAACAACCTATTCTCCAAAAAATCGCACGCGCCTTGTCTGCCCAAAAGCACGAACCCTATCGCGAACTGATCATCAACGCCGAACCGCTCGAGACGCGCGTCGCCCTGCTGGTGGACGGTGTTCTGGACAAGTTCGAAGTCGAGCGCACCGGCGAGCAGCGCATGGTCGGTGCCATCTTCAAGGGTAAGATTCAGAATCTGGAAAACGGCCTCAAGGCCGCCTTCGTTGACATCGGTCAACCCAAGAACGCATTCCTGCACTACTGGGACATCATTCCTGGCGCGCAGGAAGACAACTCGATCGAAATTGTCCGCGACACCCGCTCTGAGGAAAAGCGCAACAAGAAGATCGAAAAGCCGAATCTCAAGGACATTCCCAAGATGTTCCCGATCGGCACGGAGATCATCCTACAGATCACCAAGGGGCAAATCGGCTCCAAGGGCCCGCGCACCACGACGAATCTCGCCATCCCTGGCCGCTTCCTCGTGCTTATGCCGTTCAGCGGCCAGTGCGGTGTTTCCCGCAAAATCGATAACAAGGAAGAGCGCGACCGCCTGAAGACCATTCTCCGCGGGCTCAAGATTCCCGAGGGCATGGGCGTCATCATTCGCACCGCCGGTGAGGGCAAGAAGACGCGCTATTTCGTGCGCGACCTCTACATGCTCCTCAAGAAATGGGAGGATATCCAGCACCGCCTCAAGACGCAGGATGCACCCTGCATGCTTTACCAGGAGCCGGATATCATCGAGCGCACCGTGCGTGACTTCCTCACCGAAAACATCGACCGCGTGCTCGTCGACAGCGACCAGCGCCACAAGGCGATGATCGAGTCGGTCAACCAGATTTCCCCGCGCTCGCGCCGCAAGATCGCGCACTTCACGGACGACATTCCGATCTTCGAGCGCTTCAACATCGAGCGCCAGATCGAGCAGACCTTCCAGCGTCGCGTGCCGCTGCCTGGCGGCGGTGAGATCGTCATCGAAGAGACCGAGGCCCTCGTCGCGATCGACGTCAATACCGGCGGTCACCGTGGCAAGGACAAGGACGGCAAGAATTACATCGTCAACGTGAACCTGGAGGCGGCGTCTGAGATCGCCCGCCAGATTCGCCTGCGCAACATCGGTGGCCTGATCATCATGGACTTCATCGACATGAAGGCCAAGAAGGACCGCAACGCCGTGCTCGGCCGCATGCGCAAGGAGATGGCGATGGACAAGGCCAAGAGCCATATTCTGCCCATCAGCCCGCTCGGCATCATGCAGATGACGCGTCAGCGCCACTCGGAGAGCCACAGCTCGGGCATCTACGAAGGCTGCCCGTATTGCTCCGGCAAAGGCATCGTCAAGAGCCCGCGCAGCATGAGTGTGGAGATTCAGCGTCGCCTGGTGTCGATCATCCGCCACGTCCGCGCGGGTGATCAAAATGTCGGCCGCGAGCTGAGCCTCCGCGTGCTGATTCACCCGACAAACCTCGAGCGCCTGCGTCGCGAAGACGCCCAGCACTTGGTCGACATCGAAAAGGCCTACAACGTCCAGTTGTCCTTCCGCGCCGACCCGGCCTACCACGTGGAGAACTTCCGCATCCTCGACGCCGAAACCGGCAAGGAGATGCGCTAGTATTGAACCTTTACCAACGCCCGTCAGCTACTTGCTGGCGGGCGTTTTTTTTTGTAAAAAGTGGCGTGGAGTGGCGGATCGCGAATTTCCACATTCGCCTATAACCTACCACAATTTAAAATTTCAGATAGATAGTAAGCGAATGTGGAAATTCGCGATCCACCAGCGTTCGCGTTCCACGCACGCCAACAATACCATTGATTTTCCGTCGGTCGGCATAACAATTCAGGCATGCATCTCCGCGCACTATCCCTTGTCTTCCTCGCCCTGACCTCGTTGCTCCATGCGCAGCGCTACGACCCGGAACTGCTGGGGCGCTGGAAGGTGGAGTTCCAGATCCCGCCCGAGAAGGAAATCGTTGAGGCGCAGTTGCAGTCGCTCAACCTCGGCTACCTGATGGGGCGCATCGACATGCCGACGCTCGATCCGCTGATCATTACCATCTCGCGCAACAAGTTTCTGATTCAGTCCGATGGCCAATTTCTCGAAGCGTATAATTGTGTGCTCGAAGATAACAGCATCGTAATTCTGGACCGGCAGCAAAAGCTGTCGCCGATCCCGCGCGAATATTTTTACAAGCTTGAGGGCAACGAACTCGTGCTGACCGGATCGCTGAACAAGATCAACAATCTCCCGGTCACGCTGAAGCTGCGCCGCGTCATGGCGATCCCGGAATACGGCGACGGCTCGCGGGGCTGGATGTCGCGCCAGGGCTTCCTCGACGTCGGCACGCTGAGTCAGTTTGCCAACAACCAGGTGATTATCGAGCGACGCGAGAACAAGCCGATCAAGCTACACGTTGGTCAGCTCATGCCGTTGGACCAGCTATCCCTGCATGAGCCGGAGCTGGTGCGCCCCGATCGTATTCAGCCGACTTTTGAGGAAGAGAAACAGCGCTTCCTCGGCTTGCCTTACCCGATTATCGAGACGACGGAGGAGGCGATTTCGCCGGTGTTTTTCACGAAGGAGTATTTCTTCGACGAAGACAAAATGGACGAAGGCTACCTCCTCACGCTTTACAATACCGACGAGGGACTCATCAAGTTTCGCGCCCATGGCAGCGGAGGTGGCACCAGCCGCGGCGCACTCAACATCCGCTACATGAAGGACCGCAAGGACAACGACCGCATGATCGTCTGGATCAACGATGAGGAAATCTTCGAACGCCCGCTGGAAGAAGTCCAGCGCGAGCAAGCCAAGGCCGCCAAAGACGCCGCGAAGTCGGAAGCCGCAGACAAAGATAAGTCTGTGAACAAGGCCGATGCAGGCACGGGCGACGCAGCGGCAGAGATGATGTAATTAGAGAAACAGGAAGATCGGGAAGGACGGGAAGTTTCCATCTGCCAGCTCCTTTCGTGCGCTACGTTCTTGGCAATCAAGGGCACGGGCGTCACCCAATCTTTGCTTATGTGAAAATAATTCATACTGCGCGCGGCGGCTTGCTGTTGGCGCGGTTATGGTTAGGGTTCAGGATTTGCACCACTCGATATTCAACCTAGCAATTTTATCATGAGCACAGTTACTGAACTACCCGAATACATCGACGGTTTGCCGAACGTTGCCGGCGCCGAATCTTTGATTGAAGAAACCATTGCCGAGGCGGGCAAGAAGTCGCCTTACGCGGGCGATGGTTCCATCAATTTCGATAACATCAAAGCCGCCGCCGCGATTGCGCTGCACCAGCACCAGCCGCTGATTCCCCAGCGCACGGGCAACCTGCAAACCGCGCCGCTGATCAGCAACCTCCGCCACATGCGCGAGCATCCCAGCGAGGGCGACAACCACAACTGGCAGGCCTTTGCCTGGTGCTACAAACGCATGGGCGAATTTGTGCCCGAGCTCGTGGGTGCCGGGAAGGAGCCGCGCTGCATGCTGGAATACTCCGGCACGCTGTTCCACGGCCTGCGTGACATGGGGCTCAACGACGTCATTGAGTCGCTGCAAGGCATCACAATGAACCCTGACTACTGGCGCTGCATTGAGTGGTTGGGCATGCCGTGGGGCCACGCGGTGGCACCCTCGACTCCGGTCCAGGACTACCGTCTGCACGTGAAGGCGTTCCAGCAGCACTTTGCCTCGATCTTTGGTCTGGAGGCCCTGGGCCGCGTGCGTGGTTTCTCTCCGTCCGAAATGGCGCTGCCGAACCAGCCCGACGTCGCCTACGAATTCGTCAAAACCCTCGTGGACTGTGGTTTTGAGTGGGTCCTCGTGCAGGAGCATACCATCGAGCTGCCGGAAAATGGTCACGGCCCGCAGGCCAAGCACCTGCCGCATCGCCTGGTGGTGCGCAACAGCAATGGCGACGAAGCCAGCATCATCGCGATCATTAAGACGCAGGGCAGCGACACCAAGCTTGTCGCCCAGATGCAGCCTTACTACGAAGCGCAAAGCCTCAGCCGCTGGGAATTGGCGGGCAAGCAGGTGCCGCCGATCGTTACGCAGATCGCCGATGGTGAAAACGGTGGCGTGATGATGAACGAGTTCCCCGGCAAGTTCAAGGAAGTGGCCCACCAGGCCAGCCACACGGACACGCCGCTAATGAACGTTTCCGAATACTTGGACAAGCTCTTTGCGATGGGCATCAAGGTGACGGATCTTCCCGTCTGCCAGCCCGTGCACCAGAAGAAAATCTGGGACAAGGTAAAGCCCGGCTGCGGCCCCAAGAAGCTCGAAAAAGCCATTGAGGAATGCAAGGCAGAGGACCATCAGTTCCACATGGATGGCGGTTCCTGGACGGACAACATTTCCTGGGTCAAGGGTTACGACAACGTGCTCGGGCCGATGGAAGAAGCCAGCTCAGCCTTCCACGAGAAGGTGCTCAAGCCCGGCTGCCCGACCGACGAGACCCGCTATCGCAACGCGCTCTTCCACCTGATGAGCTCGCAGACCAGTTGCTATCGCTACTGGGGGCAAGGTGAGTGGACCGACTTCGGGCGCGAAATCTGCCGCCGCGTTATCGCCGTTTGCGAGAACGATTATTGATCGAACTATCTTCAAAAAACGAAAGCCCGATCCGGTAATGCCGAATCGGGCTTCTTTTTTTGATCGTAAATAATGCCTACTCGTCCGTCTCGCCGCGGCGGGCTTCCAACTGGGTGCGAATCTCGGCCATGCGCTCTTCATTGAGCGGGTAATACCACAGAATGATAAATGCGAGGACGTTGGACACCGCTGGCACCGTGCTAAAGAGCACGCGCATCATGAAGAGCGAATCCGGGTTCTGATCCGCGCCCAGCTCGGCGTTGAAACCGGTCACGTTTAGCATGATGCCGGACAGGCCAAAGGTGAAGGCGAAGGTTACCTTGGTAATCCAGTTGCCCACGGAGCCGAACATGCCCTCGCGGCGGGCCCCGTTCTTGAGCTCGTCGTAGTCGCATATGTCGGCCTTCATGGAGGTGGTAATCGTCCAGAAACCGGCGGCCAGCGGTGCCATCATGAGCTGCGAGATAAACAGCAGGTAGTGATGATCCTGACTGTAGAAGAAGAACTTACTGATTGAGGCGACAAAACCAAGCACCACCATGCAACGCATCGTGAAAAGCTTGCCCATGTTTTTGCCCATCCAGTTAATGAGGAAAAGGGAGAGGATGGCACCGCCGGTAAAGGCGTTGGCCGCCATGGCCCAGAGGATCGAGCCAGCCTGGATGTCGCCCTCAAACATATAGTAGTAGCAGACGTAGGGCCCCATGGCACCGACCATTTGGCTGCCGATGCCGGTCGTGAGGATGATGGCCGTAAGGATGAGGAAGGCTTTGTTCTGGAACGTAAGTTTGAGCCCGGTAAAGAACGGAAACTTCTTCGCCTTTTGCGCAATGTGGTAATACCTCTCCTTGACGAATATCGCCGGTAAGACACCGCCTAATATAATCGCGACGACGACATACCAACTGAGAAATCTTATGCCGTTCATCGTCCCGCCAAACACCGAGGCCTGCGCAATCGGGAACACCCAGGGAATGCCAATGCCAAACAGGAAACTGAAGAACATCTTGTAGCTGGAGACCACGGTTCGCTCATGGTAGTCGGGCGTCATTTCCAGCCCTAGGGTGTGGTAGGGCACGCTCTGGATCGTCGCGCACAGGTAGAAGAAAATCATCGCGAACATGTACCACCAGAAGATCGCTTCCGGGCTCCAGCCCATCGGCACGCGCCACATGATCCAGAAGGCAAAGGCGACCAGAAATGAGCCAGCAAAAATGTAGGGGCGTCGGCGACCCCAGCGTGATTTGGTGTCGTCGGAGATCTTTCCCATGATGGGGTCGGTAAACGCATCGATCAGGCGCGAGAGTCCGAGGACAAAGCCGATCTTGGCCGGATCGACCAACAGGGTGATATTAAAGATCGAGTAAGACAGGCCCTTCACGCCATCTCCAGCCAGCTGGAAGCTGCCAGAACCGGCACCATACATGATCTTTTCTTTTAGGGGGACCTTGTCTTTTTCGGCGGTAACATGCTTCGACATGTAGAATATATCATAGGCTTGATATTTTGCGTCAATCTAAATATCAAACTTGTTATATTACTGCTAAGCCCGTGGTTGAAATGCCGACTCCGCTATTTCCAATCTGGTCTAAGTTCCGGACTGAGTGCTTTTCCGCGCTGCTTCAGCTCAGTCGATTGGCTCGTCGCTTGATCACAGAGATTCCTGCGACAGGCACTGGCCAAGCCAGTCTGAGGTGCTCAAGTCGCCTGGCTGAGCACGATCATGCACTGCGGCCTGAATCCTAGCCGAGCGAGTTGAAAGTGCCGCTAACTTATCTTACCAAGCGCCGAGGACCTGATTAGAGATATTCTCGGCGAGCTGTCGGGTCAGCACCGGCATGGCCTGATATTCGGACTGGATGAATCCACCCGAGGTAAAGGCTTGCTGCTCCGCGGTGACCGGGAAGTTTTCCAGATAGACTTCGCCGGTCTTGTTGTTCTTCAGCGTGACCCAGGCGGTCAGGTAGAGATTGAAGCCGCGCGCGGCTTGCGTGTCTCTCGCTTCGGTGGCGGAAACGGCCTTCTGGTAATCTACCAGGATGACCTCCAGCGTCGCATCGGCACCGGGTTCAGCGGTCTTGACGCGGCCACTTTGGTTGAGGTCGGTAATGATTTGCGAGGCGAGGGTTACCTCCGCCTGCGGTGCAAAAGATCGGTTGATGATCGGCTTTACGTAGACCGTTTTGAAGGGGACTACAGCCTTGTCACCCAGTTGGTAGTTGGCGCAGCCGGGGGCCAGCCACAGGCAGAGCAGGGCAGGGACCAGGAAAAGGAAGCGCATGGCTTTGAGTGGCAATGGCATCGCTTAACCTCCGGCGGGAATGTCCTGGTTTTCAGCCTGCTCCTTCTGGAACTGGTCGACTTCCTTCTGATCTTTATTTTCCGGGCCAGGCGGGTTGTAGGGGATCATTTCGTCGGGTTCGAGCGGCTGTTGCGGGAAGGGCACCAGCGCGCCGGTAGCCGGGTCGACCATGTAATCTTCGATCGGGGCACCCACGCCTTCGTATTCCTTGACGTCGTCACCCGAGACTTCTTCCAGCGCCTCGGCACCCGGAGTTTCGAGGAATGCCTCAGACTGCTCGATCTGGAAGGCCTGGTCTTCAAGCGCATCGATCTTGGACTGGTCTTCGTAGGCGGTGTAGCTCGGGCGCTGGTAGCGGCCAAAAATCCAGTCAACCGGTGTCATCGGCGGCTCGGCACCGGAGTCGATCTTGGCGATCATCTCTTCAGCCTTTTTTGCGGTGGATGACTGCGGGTCCACGGTGATGGATTCACTATACATCACGCGGGCAGCACGCGGGTTGTTGCGATACTTCCAGTAAAAATCGCCCACCTCGTACTTACTCTCGGCGAGGGTTTCGCGCATGTAGTAGAGACCGGCTTCGGCTTCATAGGAGCCGGGATTGTCCGGATAAAGGATCAGGTAGTCCTGGTAAAAGCTGACGGCTTCGCGGGTCGCACCTTGGTCCCAGGACGGGCCTTGGACGAGGGACGCGTAAACGTCGGCCAGTTGCAAATAGGCGTCCGGCGCGAGGATGCTCTGCGGGTAATTGTTGATCAGGCGGTCAAGCGCGTCGATCGCGTCTTCCGGCTTGTCGTTATCGCGCGAGAGCAGCGCGATGTTCATCAGGGAAAGTGGCGCGTAATCGCTGAACGGTGCAGCGGCGACGATATTCTCATAGAGTTCGATACCCACTCGGTAATCCGGGAACCACGGCATGAAACCCCACAGATACGGGATATCGCCATCCTGCACCTTTTCCGCGAGCAAATACATGGCCTCGACGACGGCGTTGAAATTATCGTAGTTCGGGTATTTCGCCAGGATGATTTCAAACTCCTCCTGGGCGCTTTGGAACTGGTGGCGCTTGGTGTAGAGCACGCCGCGCTGGTAGTGGGCCTCCGGCGCGTAGATGGACTCCGGGTAATCGTCGACTACTTCTTCGTAGAGGTCGAGTGCGTCACCATAGTCGCCATCTTCCTGTTGGGCGCGGGCTTCATTCATGAGCTCCAGCGCGGTGGCGTGATTGGCGTCGGATAATTCGTTGCCGAAGAGCGCCTGGGTGGCACCACCTTCCATTCGCCAGCCACCTTCGGGCGTCCAGATCAATTTCGCCTGCGCGACCGACATGGATAGCGCCGCTGCTGATAGAATGAGTGCGAACTGGGAATGTTTCATAGCTGCCACGTGTTCATCTAAAGATGGCTAGGCGGGCGCTAGCAAGCCGAATTCCCGCATCAATTTTCAGTTTCCGTTTTAAAAGATCAAATCAGTCAGGAATTTGCGGAAATTCTTCTTTCAACTGGCGACCAGTCAAAGCGCCAGGGGCTAAGCCGTCCAGCGCACGATCGCGCCGCCCCAAGTGAGGCCCGCGCCAAAGGCGGTCAGCAGCACGTTGTCACCGGGGCCGAAGCGACCCTTCTGCCGGGCTTCCCACATGGCTATGGGGATCGAGGCGGCCGAGGTGTTGCCGTAGCGGTCGATGTTGACGTAAAAGCGGTCCATCGAGACGCCCAGTCGCTTGGCGATGGACTCGATGATGCGAATATTGGCCTGATGCGGAATGAAGCACTTAATGTCTTCCGGCGTCAGGCCGTTTTTCTCAATGGTTTCCAATGTGATGTCGCCCATTTCGCGCACGGCATGCTTGAAAACTTCCTTGCCGTTCATTTTCAGGAAGTGCTGGCGGGCGGAGACAGACTCAGCCGATGGGGGTATGCAGGCCCCGCCGGCCGGCATGTTGAGCAGGTCCATCTTGGAGCCATCGGCGCGCAAGAGGATCTGGCCCACGCCGATATTGGGCGTGTCGGAAAGGGAGAGCACGGCGGCTCCGGCACCATCGCCAAAGAGCACACAAGTGGAGCGGTCCTGCCAGTCGAGGATGCTCGACATCTTTTCCGAGCCGATAATGAGCGCGTTACGATAGTTGCCGGAACGCATCAGCTGGGTGCCGGTTTCCAGGACGTAAAGGAAGCCTGAGCAGGCGGCAATCACATCAAAGGCGGCCACTGGTGTGAGCCCGAGCTGAGCCTGCACGAGGCACGCGGTCGAGGGAAAGGGCATGTCCGGGCTCATCGTGCCAACGATGACGAGGTCGATCTCGTCCTTGCTAATGCCGGCATCGGCAATGGCCTTTTCCGCCGCGGCGGCCCCCATGGTGGAGGCGGTTTCTTTCTCGCCTGCGAGGCGGCGTTCGGCGATGCCGGAGCGCGAGCGGATCCATTCGTCGGAGGTGTCCACGACGCGAGACAAGTCACTATTGGTGACGACTTTGTCGGGAATGCTGGTCCCCATTCCGGAGATGACTACCGATGCGGCTGACATGATCTAATTGGGCGAAACTTGGATCCAATCCACGTAGGCAGTGGAGGACTCGTTAGTGTTATCACTATCTGCCATGATGCTGATCACGGCTTCCTTGGGGGGCTCTTCGCCGAAGGCTTTGCGAAAATCTTCCATGATGTCGACCCGCTCTTCGTGCCATTGTTGCAGGTCGCCCTGGCCTGAGCGCTTGACGATGATTCGGGCACGCTCGGAGTAAGGGCAGGGCAGGATGTCGCTGGGCAAGTCGTCTCGGCTGGCATAAACGTAGTGCAGCACGCGGTAGGGGGGGTAATCGCCCCAGACGAGCTTTTGCATCTTAAACCAACGGCGTTCGTTGGCGTTGACTTTTTTCGGGTCGAATTTGAAACAGACGCTCACGCGCAGGGGAAAGTCGTCGCCGGATTTCTCCTCGGCGTTGCCCTTGGTGAAGGTGTTGTCGACATTCCAGCGCCAACTGAGCATCGGGGTGACGGCGGGCTCGAAACGCTTGGCCAACACGATGGCCGACACCGAATTATCCGATGAAGCGCGGAGGTAGCCTTCGGGGGTGATGTCGTAGGCGGAATGGCTCTGCAGTGGGAAGTCGAGGGGCTCCCAATTGTCCTTTTGGTCGAAATCCTCAACGAACAGCGGGGTAAGCGTTGTCGGTTGGGTGGATATTGCTTGGGCGGAAATAAAAAATAAACCGCCCCCGAGAACCATTGCGGTCAAGCGGGGGAGCCAGTGGATAATCGTCATTCTGTAAATTGGTCGTGGGTCGGGGAGCGCCTTTGGAGCTCGCGTTACTTTATGATTGGTCCGCCGCGGTGGCGGCCATTTCTGGAGCTTTCATGATGCCGTTACCTTTTTCAACGTCTTTTTGCACCTGCTCCTCCATATCGTGGCGCAGCGTTTCCAAGGCAATTCGGAT
The DNA here is from genome assembly GCF_027257155.1 of Cerasicoccus sp. TK19100. Classification (NCBI taxonomy): domain Bacteria; kingdom Pseudomonadati; phylum Verrucomicrobiota; class Opitutia; order Puniceicoccales; family Cerasicoccaceae; genus Cerasicoccus; species Cerasicoccus fimbriatus. The sequence continues at coordinate 22,614 of NZ_JAPWDU010000008.1, read as the reverse complement.
GGCGCTGCGGATGAAAAACCGGTCGCTGGAACCGTGGGTTTTCAGCACCAGATGATTGAGCCCAAGCAGGGGTGCGCCGGAGTAATTATCCGGCGAAAAAGTCTTTTTCATCGATTTGAAGGCACCCTGCGAAAGCACCGCGCCGAGCTTGCGCACCGGTGTGGCCATCAGCTCGTCCTTGAGCGTTTCCTTGAGTGTGCCATAGCAGGACTCCAGCGTCTTGAGCAGGATATTGCCCGTAAAGCCATCGCAGACAACGACATCGACGACGTTCTTAAAGGTGTCAAAGCCTTCGACTGGCCCAATGTAATTCATGATGCCGGCGTCGCCAATGCCCTTCATGTAGTCGTGCGCCTCCATGATGCGCTTGGTGCCCTTGCCCTCTTCGGTGCCGATGGTCATCAGGCCGACGCGGGGGTTCTTCTTGCCAATGGCAGCCTCATAATAAGCCGAGCCGAGAATGGCATTGTGAGCGAGCTGTTTGGAGGAGGTTTCCGGCTGGGCACCGGCATCGATCAGCAGAAAGTGGTGGTTGCGGCTCGGAATAATGGTCGCCAGCGCGGGGCGCTCGATGCCGGGCAGTTTGCGCAGCATCAGGGTGGCGGCAAACATCAGGCAGCCCGTGTTACCGCAGCTGACGGCTGCGCCGGCCTCGCCATCGGCCACGAGCTTGAGCGCGGAGATCATGGACGAGTCCTTCTTCTTGTAGCTGTCCTTGGGCTTGTCCTCCATGCTGATGACGGTCGGCGCGTGGTGGATGCGCACACGGGCGTCATTGCCGAGGCCGGCCTCGTTCAGGAGGCTCTGAAGTTTGTCCTCCGGACCGACGAGGATGACCTGCTGGAGATCCTTAACTTCGTCGAGTGCCAGCTTGGTGGCGGCGACAACTTCGGCGGGGCCCAGGTCCCCGCCCATAGCGTCAACTGCGATTGGGTAATCGCTGGCGGAAGGGCTGCTCATTGGCGGTTGAGGCTGTCGTTGTCTTTCCCCGGGTCAAGCTTCCATTCAGGCGGAGCCGGAATGGGGATTAAAGGAAAAAGATTAAAGGAAAAAGGGTCAGGGCGTAGGATGCGGGCAAAGCGGCTAGTGTTGGTGCTGGCATCTGGAAATTCTTTATCCAATCCACCAAACTGAAACTTTTTCCTTTAATCTTTTTCCTTCCTCCCCCAATAAAAAACCCGGCCAAAAATGACCGGGTTGGTAAAAATCGTTGAGGATGCTGCTTACAGCTCCACTTCCACGACCTGGCGACCGCGATACATCCCGTTATTCGGGTTGACGTGGTGCGGGCGGAATACGGTGCCGTCGTTGCTGTCCTTGGCGAGCAAAGGCGCCTTGAAACGATTCGCGCCGCGGCGGAGTCGGCTGCGCTGTTTGGATTGCTTGCGTTTTGGTTGTGCCATGACGAAAGGTGTTTGGTGGGTCCGTTAAATGGGAAAAGTGAGGAAAATGGACGGCACCCCCGCATTCGTCAACTATTATTTTGCCGAATTGCTCAGGAGTGATTCGGGCAATATCCGACTATTCTTCGTCGTTGTCGATCAGGATTTTAACCAGTGGAAAGGAATGGCTCTCGAATGGCAGGACGATGGTACGTATCTCTCTGGGCTCCAGGGTGATGGAGCGAAAGACCGGGTTTATGCGCACGCCGTCGGCGTAGATGCCCACGAAGTCCCGGGGCTCAATGATTTGTCGGCCGTCGAGCTGATTTTCCACCGTAACCATGGCAAAACGCTGGCCCGAGGGCGTGCTCATTGGGCGGAAATTATGCACTTCGATAAAGGCGCGCAGTGGCTTCAGGCTTTGCTCGTCCTCATAGTAATGTAGCTCATCCGGGGTGATGACGCGGCGGTCGAAGGTGGCGACGTCCCCCACATCAAGCGCGAAGGCTTGGGTGGCGAACAGGAGGGCGGCAATGTGGCAGGTGACGTATTTCATGGATGGGACCTATTCTAATCGTTCTTGATCGCCTTCAGGAGGCGTTCGACTTCCTCGTCGGAAAGATCGCTGCTGAGTAGCGCGTCTTCGGCGGCAGCCGGGTCATCCCAATCGCGGATAATGCGTCGGGCGGAATTGTAGCGTTTCTCTTCGTTTTCGATACCGGTAGCCCAGTCGAAGGCCGCCGCGGGGTCGCTTTTGCGGATTTCATTGACCATGGACTCGACGGCGGTGTCGCGGCTTTCGCCGCTGGGCATTTCGGAAATCCACAATGAGGCCTCGTAAGGGTCGTGGTCGAGCCAGGCTTCGGCGACCGTTCTCACCATGTCGGGGTGGCGATCTTCTTCGACGTTGTCGAGCCAGGTGGCGGCTTCACTGGGGCTTTGCCGGGCAAAGTTTCTCAGGTGCGTGCGCTGGTTGTCCTTGTCCAGTTTGCCAAAGCCTTCAGTGCCGAGGTATTCGAAGGTGGCCCAGGGATCGCGGCTGGACCAGCTTTGGAGTAGCCGCTCCTTGGCTTGTTGGCCTCCCTCGCCGTAGGAGTCGGTATCCTGTAGTGCCGCGATGATGGCCTCACTGCCTTGATCGGCGGCAGTGCTCATTAAGCTATAGGTGGAGTCTCGCTGGGACTGCGGGTCCAGTGTCGCGTAGAATGCTTTGGCACCCTCCCAGTCATTGGATGCATAGACATTGAGGATGCTGCGCAGGTAGTCGCGCTTTTCCTGGCCGTCGGGCATGGCTTGGACGCGGGCAATGGCGGCATCCGGCTCGCGCTCAAACTCGGCAATAATCAGCTGGCTCATGGCGCTGCGGTAGCGCCCCCCGTAGGGTAGCTGGTCGATGTAGGCTTTGGCCTGTTCGGGATCGTTGCGGATCATTTGGTTTAGCGCATTGGCGAACATCTCATCCTGCTGGGTCCCGTCCAGATTTGCCTGTGCCCAATTCATCACAGCTTCCGCTTGCTCGTTGGTTACGTCCCAAAGCTGGAGCATGTGCTCGGGTTGGCGCTCGTGGACCAGTGAGGCCAGGGCGGCGTCGGTGTCTTGCTTAAACCAATGATTGTAGAGGGACCGGCGAATGCTGTGTTGGGTGTCGTAGTCTTTAATCGAATCGAGCTGAGTAAAGGCGTTGCTGATATCATCCTCTTTGAGCGCATCGAAGTAGCCCTCGACAGCACGTTTGTAGGGAGCGTAGGGCAGGGCGGATATTTTCTCCCAAGCGACGGCGGGGTCCTGCTTCGCCATGTATTTAAAGATGTTGCGGTAGGTATAATCGTTGGGGGAACCGTAGGCGAGCTGCAGCTCCAGAGCTCGGTGCGGGTCATCCCGCATGACCCGGTAGATGAGCTGGTTCATCTGCTCTTTTTGCTGGGTTGGCGGGAGTTGCTGAATCGCGTTGACGGCTCCAGCCATGTCTTGGCGAGACCAGTTGGTGAAAACATAGCTGCCGAGTCGGCGGTTTTCGGGGTCTTCGGGATCTTGCAGGTAGCGCGCTTTGGCGGCCTCGGGGTTTAGCTCCACCCAGCGCCGAAGCAGCATGCTCTCCAGGTAGTTGTAAGAGTGGTTGCCCTTAATGGAATCCAGCGTGTCGAGGATTTGATCCTCATCTAGCGACAGGACCATATAATGAATAGCGATGCGATCATCCAGATCCGGCCGGCGGAGGTTGCTCTGCTTCAGGTGGAGGAGTCGCTCCTCGGGGGTGGCTTCCAGCGTTCCGCGATAGATGGCCTCCGCAGTTTCACGGGGGGTCATGCTCCGGGTTTTTGCGCGCCAGCGGGCGACCGCTTTTTCGTCGACCGTGTCCGCCTGCAAGGTTTCGGAGCGTGGCCGTTTGTCTTTAGGCGCATTGGCGACCCAGCCCAGCCCAAAGGCGGCAATGATGAAAAGGAGGATCAGAGCGTACTTCATTGCAGGTAGTCCTTTTTAAGCTTTTCGATTTGCTCGGGTGACAGGTCGCTACCTTCGATGGCGGCAAGTGCGGCTTCGGGGTCGTCCTGCTTCCATTTGCGCAGCGTCCAGCCGAGATCGCGGATGCGCTGATCCTCGTTGGAGATTTCCATGGCCCAATCGAAGGCAACCTCCGGCTCGTAGCTGCGGACAATACTGGTAAGTGAGTTGATGGCGCTATCGCGCGTGTCTCCCTCCGGTAGTTCGGAGATCCAGACCGAGGCGGCGTAGGGATCATGCTGCAGCCAACTGCTGGCGACTTGGGAAACACTGCTCTTTTGCTGGCCTACGTCTTCGAGTGAGAGTGCCCAGGCGGCGGCTTCCTCGGGGTGCTTGGCGGCCCAGTTGCGCGCAATGTTACTCGCGCGATTTTGGTCGAGGGGCAGTTCATGCTGCGTCAGGAAGTCGAGCGCCTGAGCATGGTCGATGTTGGCCAACTCCTGGATGAGCCGCGTTTCCATCTGGCTGCGGACGTTTTCGTCTTCCATGGTCAGTGCCAGATTATAGGCCGATTCGGGATCATTCTTGGCGAGTTCGCGCATCAAGTTGCGGCCGATTTCCACCTGCTTGTCTCCAAAATCAGTTTCCGTGAAAAGCGCAACTGCGGCATTCGGGTCGTGCTTCACGTAGTTATTCATCAGCGACGAATACGCATAGTGTTTTTCTTCACCGTCTGGTTGCTGGTTGAGCCACTGCAGGGCGGCAACGGGGTCGCGCTGGCTCCATTGCTGGATCAGGTTGCGCATGCTGTCTTTGTAGGCTTTACCGTAAGGCATTTGCTCAATGACGGCGGCGGCCCCCTCGGGGTCGTTTTGGGCAATCGTATTGAGGTAACCACTGGTTGCCTGATCCTGTTTTTGGCCATCGGACAAGTGGGCAATCATGTCGATGACGCCAAGCGGGTCGTCTTTCGGAAGGCTCCAGGAAAGGCGTTGCAGGAGGTTGCCTCGCAGGAGCGGGGACTCGATTTCGCTCAGGGCGGTTTCGGCAGCAATGGGGTCCTCTTGGTACCAGTGTTGATAGGCACTGCGCAGGGCATCGTAGCGTGAGTAGGATGGCGGCATCTCCATGCTCAGGTGCCAGGCTTCCGATGGGTTGGAACTCGCATAGGTTTGGAGGAAGCCCTGTAAGGCGTGGGTCTTGGCTTTGCCTTGAGGGAGGGATTCGATGGCGGCTTGCGCAGCTGCGGGGTCAACGCGGGCCCAGTTGGAAAACAGGTTGTGGTAGGCGCTGGGAATCAAATGCTTGTCTTCGTCCACTTGCTTGACCAGACGCAAGGCCCGCTGTGGGTCTTCAAACACCACTGAGCCAATCAGGGCGTTAAGCGCGGATCGCTTGGTGTTGCCGCTCAATTGCTTTAAGAGCTGGAAGCCCTTATCCGGATCGTGTTTTCCGAAGTGGTTGAAGATGGTGTAAGGGCTGCCGTGGCCGCTACCATTCTTTTCGAGCAGATTTTCAAATGCGGCTTGGGGGTTGAGCTTTACCCATTGCCCGATGACTTCATCCATCACATCCCGGACGGGTGCTTCTTCAATGAATTGCTGTAGCTCGGCGCTAGACATCTGCTCCACGAGCCGCATTTTTCGCAGCTGGCTTTCGAACGAAGAATCATTGGCCAGAAAGGCGAGCTCTGCCCAGCGGTCCTGCGCGTTGTTGGGCAGGGGCGCTTCCTCTACCTCTTCAGTTACGAGCTCCGCTGGTTGCTCGGTGGTCACTTCGTTGGCGACGGGGGGTGACGGTTGTGGCTCTTCTGTCAGGCTCGTTGAAGGGCTGGCCTGCACCAGCGGGTCCGAGCGCTCCCAGGCATCACGGGCAATCCATCCGGCGGCGATGGCGGCTGGGGTGGCGAGAAAAAGTATCCAGCGAGGCTTCACTAATTGAGGGGCAATAACACAGATTTTATCATTAGGCAGCAGGATTTAAAAACGGTTCCCTGAATCTGGCTATCAAAAAATCCGATGGCGGGCATCGCACTTTATGCTTCAATCGCGTCGCATGTTGCGGCACGCTGGTAGATATGGCTTTTCCCACATCCCCGGCATCCTCGGCAGATCTGTTTGAACGCGCCCGCCAACTTATCCCTGGTGGCGTAAATTCGCCGGTGCGGGCGTTTCGTTCAGTGGGCGGCGCGCCGTTCTTTACCAAGTCCGCGCAAGGCAGCCGGTTGACCACTGCCGATGGGCAGGAGCTGATCGACTACGTCTGCACCTGGGGGCCGGCGATCCATGGCCACAACCGTGCGGAGATCCGCGACGCGATCGCCGAGGCACTGGCCAATGGAACCAGCTTTGGCACGCCGAACCCCTATGAGGTCGCCATGGCCGAGCGCGTGGTGGACCTCGTGCCATCAGTGGAAAAGGTACGCATGGTCAACAGCGGCACTGAGGCAACCATGTCAGCCATTCGTCTGGCGCGTGGCTTCACTGGCCGGCACAAGGTGATTAAGTTCGCGGGTTGCTACCATGGTCATGTCGACGCCCTGTTGGTCGCCGCGGGCTCCGGTGCCTTGACGCTCGGTACGCCGGACAGCGCCGGGGTGCCGCCAGCCTTCGCCTCGGAGACGATTGTTCTGCCCTACAATGACCGCGCGGCGCTGGAGGCCGCGTTCGCCACGCACGGGCCGCAGATTGCCGCCGTAATCGTGGAGCCGTATCCAGCCAACTGCGGCCTCATCCTGCCCTTGCCGGGCTATCTGGAGCACATGCGCAACTTGTGCACCAAACACGGCCCCGTGCTGATTTTTGACGAAGTGATGACCGGCTTCCGCGTCGCCTTGGGCGGGGTGCAGGAGCGCGAAGGCATCACGCCGGACCTGACCGCGATGGGCAAGATCATTGGCGGTGGTTTGCCGGTGGGTGCCTTTGGCGGCAAGGCCGAGATCATGGATATGCTGGCACCCGAGGGGCCCGTCTATCAGGCCGGGACGCTGAGTGGAAATCCGCTGGCCATGGCGGCCGGTATTGCGGCGCTGGATTTGCTGAAGGCCGAGAACCCGTATCCCCGCCTGGCCGCGCAGGGGGAACGCATCGCCAGCGAGTTGGAGGCGACTGCCCGGGAGAAGGGCGTTGATCTACAAATCCCACATGTGGGTTCGATGTTTGCCCTGTTTTTCACACCCGAGCCGGTGTCGCATTTCGAGCGCGCGCTTTCCAGCAATAAGGAAGCGTTCAACCAAGTATTCCATACGGCATTGGGTAATGGTGTTTACCTGCCACCGTCGGCCTACGAGACGTGTTTCATCAGCGCGGCTCACAGTGACGCTGATATTGATCGCACTATTGAAGTACTGAGTAATGCCATTCGCAAGCTGTAGGGGCAACAATACTCCAACCGGCTAATGCCGAATTGAGTGTTTGTCTTTAGTGGGAATGTGTCAGCCAAACAGTCTGATTTTATTTAGCGCGTTCGTTGGAAATTTTAAGCCTCAAAGCCTATTTAGGCTGTAGGCGATACTGTGCGTGATTCTTTTATTAATGCAGAAGTGAGCTTGGCAGGCTTTGCCGTTTTCCAAGGACACGGTGGCTTGCTATTCGCTGATGCATCTGTATCAATTAGAGGTATTGTTTATTTCCTCGATTGAGATTAATACCCCATTAGCTATGTTAAATGAGCTTTTTAGCACGGATGGTTTTCCGGAGCGTTGGGAATGTGGTGTCTGGAGCGAAGCTCATGGGTGGGTGCATATCTTGTCGGATATCGCGATCTGGGCGGCCTACATGGCGATACCGTTCGTTTTGTTTTACACGATCAAAAAGCGGCCGGAGACGCCGAACAAGACCCTCGTCTATCTGTTCATTGCTTTTATCATGCTTTGCGGGCTCACGCATTTGCTGGAGGCATTGATTTTCTGGTGGCCGGCTTATCGCTTTCTCGGGCTGATGAAGCTTGTGACTGCAGTGGTGTCTGTGGCGACGGTTATCATGCTCGTGCGGGCAGTGCCTAGTGTGATTAAATATCCCACGAAAATAGCATTTGAGGAGGAGATTGAGCGCCGCGCTGACTCTGAACGCAAATTGGCTGAAAGTGAAGACCTGTTCCGCACCGCGATGCGTTATGCGCCGATTGGCAAGGCTCTGGTATCGCTGGAAGGCAAGTTTATGCTGGTCAATAAAAAGCTTTGTGAGCTTCTGGGCTACTCCGAGGAAGAACTACTGAGGCAGGACTTCCAGCACTTAACCCATCCAGAGGATTTGGATGCGGACCTGGATTGCCTCAAGCGAACCCTGGCCGGAGAAATCAACGGGTATTCGATGGAAAAACGTTACATCCGCAAGGATGGGAAAATCGTGCATTCCATGCTCAACGTCGTTTTAATCCGACATGATGGTGAGCCTCAGCACTTTGTTTCGCAAATACTCGATATCAGCACCCGCAAGCGGCTCATGCAGCGTCAGGAAAAGCTGATCAGCGAGCTTGCCCAGCGAAATCGCGACATGCAGCAGATTGTTTACGTGGCGTCCCACGATTTGCGTTCGCCTTTGGTAAACATTATTGGCTTCAGCACAGAGCTGAATGCTTCCGCCAGCGAATTGCAGAAAAAATTGCTGAAATCTGACTGCCTGGACGAGCAAGCCCGCGCCATTCTGGAGACCGATATGCCGGAGATGTTGCAGTTCATCAATACCAACGCGCTGCGCATGGATATGCTGCTCAAAGGGCTATTACGGTATTCGCGGCTGGGTCGCTACACCTTCACGATACAGCAAATCGATATGGACCAACTGCTTGGCGAGCTGTTGCAGGGCGTATCCTTCCAGCTCAATGAAGTCGGTGCCAAGGTGGAGGTCGGGTTGCTGCCCAACTGCTATGGTGATAAGGTTTTGGTCGGTCAGCTGTTCACCAATCTTATCGATAACGCGATAAAATACCGTTCGTCAGAGCGTACGCTTGTGTTGAAAATCAAGGCCTCTACCGAGGGCGACTACGTCCGCTACACGGTTTCGGACAATGGCCAAGGCATCGATCCGAAGTATCAAGAGCGCATATTTGAGGTATTTCACCGACTTAACCCGAGCGAGGTTGATGGCGATGGATTAGGTCTGAGCTTATGCAGTCTAATTGCTCGACGCCTTGAAGGGGACATCAGTATCGACTCCAAATTTGGGGTTGGGTCAAATTTTCATGTTAAGCTTCCGCGAGATCAATCGATAATAACAGAACGCGCTGATGCCATTTCCAACGCAAGCACCGATCACAGCTTGTATTCTTTTAAATAAATTTATGAACACTGAAGTCACCATCATTATTGCCGATGATGACGCTGGGCATCGCCGGCTGATGCAGCGCAATTTAAAACGGTTTAAAATCGCCAACGATATCCTGGAATTCGAAGACGGGCTGAGCTTGCTGAACTTTTTCAAGAAGGCGCAGGAAAATGGCAGTCTGTCCAATACTGCTTTTGTGGTCTTTCTCGATATTCGCATGCCCAAGTTGACCGGGGTCGAGGTGCTGCAACAAATGAAGGCAGACCCTTATCTGAAGCGTATTCCAATCATTATGGTCAGCACCATGGATGACCCCGACGAAGTCGCGCGCTGCCACGAACTCGGCTGCAGCAACTACGTGACCAAGCCCGTTGATTATGATGCCTTTGTGCAGGCCGTCCAAAATTTAGGGCTTTTCTTATCTGTGGTACAGATCCCACGACTCGCCTAAATCCGACATGACAGACCTATCCCCAGACCCTAGAATCTTGCTGATCGAGGACGATCCGGGTACTCACATTTTGATTAAGAGTCGGGTTATCCGATTGGGGATGAAGTTCACCGGTGCAATGAGTGGGCAGGATGCCCTGCAGATCATTCAAGAAGCAGATGAGCCGTTCGACCTGATTCTGCTCGACTACATTCTGCAGGATACCAATGCGGAAGAGTTTATTACCGATCATTGGGATGAGATTGGTCGGCCGCCGTTTATGGTGCTGACCGGTTATGGCGACGAGCGCCTCGCGGTGAAATTAATGAAGCTGGGGGCCGAGGATTATATCGTCAAAGACGCCGATTTCCTCGATCACCTGCAGTCTGCCATTGAGCGTACGATGCGACATGTGTCGGAGCGTCATCTGCTGGGTAAGACTGAGAGGCAGCTCAAAGAAAGTGAGGAGCGGCTGCATCTGGCAGTGCAATCGGCGGGACTCTCTATCTGGGATATTAATATCCGCGAGATGAATGCGATCGTCTGTGAGCGATGGCGAAAGCTGATGGGTAATACGCTGCCACCGAACCCCGTGCCGCTGGACACGCTGCATGAGGCGATTCACGAGGAAGACGCAGAGGCGTTCCACAAGCGTTGGGAAACCTTTCTTGAACACTTTGATAAGGGGCAGCACTTTGGTGCCGAGTTCCGTGTGAACACGCCCGATGCCGAAGTCCGCTGGGTGGAAGCCCAATGGATACAAGCTGATAGTGAAGACGCCACACGCGCGATTTGCACGCTGCACGATGTGACTGCCCGCAAGAAATTTGATGAGGTGGAGCAGCAACTGCGCCGCGCTCAGCGTGTCGATATGCTGGGGACGCTCGCAGGCGGCATTGCTCATGACTTCAACAATGTCCTGGCCTCAATCGTGGGTTACAATGAGCTGACCCAGCGAAATCCGGGCGATAAAGATTACGTTCTAAAAAACGCTCAATACATCAGCGAGGCCGCGAAGCGCGCCCGTGAAATTATTGATCAAATTCTGCTGTTTAGCCGCCGGGAAGCGCCGGAAATTCGATCCGTCAATTTGGTGTCCATTGTCGAGGAAGCGATCCGCTTTATTCGCGCCGTCGTTCCGCCTGATGTGCAGCTCGTTCATCAGTTTGAGATTCAGGAGGCCATGATTGAGGCGAACTCCGGGCAAATCTCGCAGGTATTGGTTAATTTGCTAACCAACGCCATCCATGCGATGAATGGACGCGAAGGCTCCATCTACGTGACAATCAGTGAAGTGGAGATCAGTCATTCGCCGGGAGAGGCCTTGAATCACATTGTGAGGCAGGGGTATCGGGTTGATGTGCGCGACGAAGGCCCAGGTGTTCCCGAGCATTTGCTGGAAACTATTTTTGAACCATTTTTCAGCACGAAGAAGGCAGGGGAGGGCACCGGTCTGGGCTTGGCAACTTCCAAGGGGATTATCAACTCCCATGGTGGCCGTATTCAGGTGCAGAGTGAGCTCGATGTTGGTGCTTGCTTCAGCATTATTTTACCGCGTGGTACACCGCCCGAGCAGGAAGAGCAATCGCTCCCTGCGGTCGATTTCGAGCCCAGTTCGCTGCGAATCCTTTTGGTGGATGACGAAGTCGCCCTTGCTGAAGTGACGACTCAGCTGCTCATGTTGCATGGCTATGAGGTGGACGCCTATCACGATCCAGTGCAGGCCCTGCGAAACTGTGAGGTGAACCGCGAAGAATATGACATAGCCATTTGCGATTTCAGCATGCCGCGACTCAATGGCTTGGAGCTCTTCGCGGAGTTGCACAAGCTGATGCCGAATTTGCCGGGTGTCCTGATCACCGGCAACATGAATGACTCCTACGAGACGACGGTCCTGGAAAATGATCGGCTGACATTGCTGCGAAAGCCATACTCCCATGACGACCTGATCACCGCTATGGTGCAGATACTACCGGCGGAGGTGGCAGCCCAAAAAAGTGTGGGCGCAGATTGATCCGCGCCCACAAGTGGTAATCGAAAGTGCTCGGTTGACCGCGTTTACGGCTTGGGATTTTCAACCCACTCGCCGATGCGCTTGTTCATGTCGACCCAGACGAATTTCCAGTTGTCTTTTCCGTTTGCCTGGGCGGGAACTTTGTCACGATACATGGCCCACATATCTTCGACAAAGGGGTCAGCCGTGCGCTTGCCGGGAAGCCAGTTGGGGAACTTTTGGAAATTCTCATCGCTCATCCAGTAATCGGTGTAGTCGAAGAATGCGTCGTGGTTCCAGTCCGCTTTGGCACCCATGAGCAAAGCCGATAAGGCCGTGCCAACGTAGGTAGTTGAGTTGATGAGGCAATAGCCGTTGGAGCGCTTGTCATTCTTGTCCCACTTGCTCTCGGGCTTCTCTTGGTAGGGAGGCTTAGGGCCGCTGTGCCAGCACATTTGCCAAAGCACATCCTGCCCTTCGGCACCCTTGCCATAATAGGTATCGAGGTCCTCCTGGAAAACTACGGTCGGATGCGGGGCGGCCTTGCTGGGGCGCACGCGCTTGTCACCGGCGGGCATTGCCGGCCAATCGTAAAATGATGGCTCTTCGAGCATGATGCCGGCGAACATGATCGGCCACTTGCGGCCCTGCCACCAGCCGCCGTCAGCAAAGAATACCCGACCGCTGTCGACGACGCCACGCAGGTCGATGCCGCGTTGGATCATTTCATACATCAGCTTTTCCTTTTGCTGCTGGGGGGCATCAGTCATCAGCATCAAAGTGGCCATGTTGTTCATGCGGGAAACTTCGCGGCCATAGCCGTTACCATTGAGAGATGGCCCGAAGTACTGCACCAGCCAACTGCTGGGAATTTCCAGCCACGGGCGTTCGTGCACGCGCTCATAGGTTTCCCATTTGGGCATGGATTTCGGTGCGGGCAGATTCGGTAATTTGTCCCATTTAATGTCGCGCGCGTAGTAGACCGGGCGTTTGCTGCCGGCATAGGGTGGGCGGAAAGCGTCCTTGGCCGGTGCCTGCGCGACACAGGTCAATAGGGCGGCAGATTCCACGACATAATCGCCCTTTGCTTTTGTATAGAAAATCTTTTGCTCCCCCAATACGTCTGGCGTCGCTAGCTTGCCCTTGTCGTCGTATTTTTCACTGCTCACGGACGAGACGAGGATATCCGCGGGCTTGAGCTCCAGCGGAAAGGTGACGCTCAGCGACTCGTTGTAGCTCTTGTTGCGGGAGTCCAAGCCCTGCTGCTCGAGGCTCACATCCTTGCCGGGATTGACCATCGAGCCATTGCGCATGCGCTTGTCATCGATATTGGCCGTCGCGCCATAGATGCTCTTCGAGCTGTCCTTGGCATCGGAGTCGGACGGTCCAGGCTCAGGGCTGACGCTGACGATCGTCACCGGGCCAACGACCCAGTAATCGCCTGACACGAACTGGCCGACCTCATGTGGCTTGTCGAACTTCCAAGTGATGCCGTATTGGCTGATCTCTCGTGCCATTTCGGCGCAAAGAGCGGTCGTTAATGTGAGGGTGGCGGCAATGAAGCAGGGGATGCGGGGGAATGGCAACATAATGAGTTAGGGTTTTCTATCACCTTTAACGTCGTGAAGGCCTACATAATTCGCCCGGTTGTTGAATTATTTCAAGATTAAATGAGTAATCAATGCGATCATTTAAGTGATTAATCGGGGAATATCGCGCCCTCCGCCACGACTGCCTGCCGGATTTTGGCGTAATCCACTTGCTGAGCATTGGTAATCCCGACTTGGCTGGCGAGGGCGGCAACCGCGCCCGCGGCTTGCCCCATGCCCATGCAAGTGCCCTGCACGCGGTAGGCGGAATTGGCCAACTGATCACCCGAGGCGCAGCGCCCGGCGGCCAAAAATTGCCCCACGCCCCGCGGAATCATTGCCGACAGCGGGATCGTCGACACAACGCCTTCTGCAAGCATTTCCTTGCGCAGACCGTGGTCGGTGTGGAGGTCGATGGGGTAGTAGCTGTAGCTCACCGCGTCGGGCCAGCGCTTGCCGTGCAAGTAGTCTTCGTAGGTGATGGTCGACTCGCCGTCGATGATCCGCGTTTCGCGCACCCCGCACTCGGGGGCCGCCCAGGCAACGGATAAATTTTCAAAGCCCGGCTGTGTCTTCAAAAAACGGAAGACGCGCAGCAGAGCTGCCCGGCTTTTCAGCTCGGCAGTGGTTTTGCCTGCGCTGGTAAAGGCGTCGATGCCGGTCGTGTGGATGGAGTTCTTGCCGCGAGAATGGACCAGATGCGCGAGCGAATCCCCGTGCCAACCAAAGTCGCCGGGCTCAAGCTCGCCGTTTGCGCGCGCGCTCAAGGCCACCTTGTTGAGCGCGTCGATGTCGATGTTTTGCGGGTCGTAGCCGTCGAAGCTAAAAACGAGCGTGCCGGGCTGGAGCTTTTCATTTCGCGGTTTGAGCGGGCAGCCCGCCAGATGCGCGGCGTTGGCATCGCCCGTGGCGTCGATGATCCACTTGCTTTGCACCGCAAAGAGCCCCTCCTTGCCGCACAGCTGGATGCGCCAGTGTTCGTCGCTTTTTTCAATGGCGGCGGGCATCGTGTGGAGCATTAGCTCGCAGCCGGACATGCGCAGGTCTTCATCGATCAGCGCCGCCATCAGGACCGGGCAAAGCCTCACTTGGTGCCGCCATTGCTGTTCGGGTGGAGCCGAAAAGTCCGGCAGCTCGCCGCCCTCCAGCTCGACGGTTCGCTTGACGACGTCCCAGCCGATCCCCGCAATAATCTGCCGCCCCCAGGCATGGAATATCCCGGGAAAGGACACGCGGTTTAGCGTTGTGGTGCCACCCAGTTGGCCGCTCTTTTCCACGAGCAGAGCGCGGGCACCCATCCGGGCTGCTTGTATCGCGGCGGGGAACCCGGCCGGGCCTCCGCCGATGACTACGATGTCGTATGTTTCCATGTGAACAGTCTTTTTAATAGATGAATTTTACAGTAGTCGCGATGAGGATCGTTATTGGATTTAACGATTGCTCAATCGCGTTAAATATTGAAAATTATAAGTATGAAACTCCCCCTTGCCCTCGTAACGTTTTGTGCCGCTGGCTCGCTGCTGGCTGGCGAAAAGCAGCTCCTGAATTTGTCCGGTATTCCGTCGAAGGAGCGCATGAATGTGCCCGTCGAATATGTTTGGCCGGAGAATGCCGGCGAGGCGGCGGTGTGTCTTTGGAAGGACGACAAGGCGGCCGCGATCAGCTACACCATCGACGACAATTGCGCGATGAACATCGACTGGTGGCTCAATGAAGCCGCCCAGCGCGAGATGAAGCTGACGTGGTTTGTCGTCACCGGAGGCATCAGCAACAGCAACCCAGCGATGAACGGCGAGTGGTCGCAATGGCAGGCCGTTTACGATGCGGGGCATTCGGTGGAGTCGCATACCGTCACGCACCTCGGCGGCGCGAGCAAGCCCGAGTGGAAGGGCATCGAGTGGGAGTACGAAGATTCCAAGGAGGCCATCGACGCCAACATCGCGGGCAATACCGTGACCGCGCTCGCTTATCCCGGCGGTGGCAACTCTTCGAAAAACGATGCCGAAGTGGCGAAAGAAATTTACATCGCCGCACGCGGAACCCGTGGCACGACGAACGGCGCGCGCGGGCTGGATTACATGAGCATCAACGCGATGAGCCGGCCGAACATCGGGGATAACCCCAAGGCGTCTTTCAGCGATTGCTCGCTGCTGATCGATCCGGAGAGTAAGGCCTATCGCGGCTGGGGCGTGTTCATCTACCACTACATCAAGGGGGATAACATGGACAAGACGCGTGAGCAGATGGATTTCTATTACAACAATCGCGACGACTTTTGGTGCGCCTCGTTCTCCGATGCGGCCAAGTATGCGCAGTCGCGCGATACCTCGACACTCGAAGTCGTGGAGAATGGCAATAACCGCATCGTGCTGAACCTCACCGACTGGATGAAAGACGACCTCTACACCTACCCGCTTACGGTTAAGGTGCGCCTGCCGGACGGCTGGAATGGATTCCGCGCAAAGCAGGGTGAGGGCGAGGAGCTGACCACTCAGGTGATCGAGCATGAAGGCGCGAAATATGGCCTGGTAGACATCGTGCCCGATGGCGGCCAAACGGTGCTGATCCCCGGCTAGAGCACGAGAAAAATCCAATAGTGACTCAACGCGTGATCGGTGATACCGTTGCGCGTTTTTTATTGGATGAGCCAGGACCATACACCGCCAGATGAGTTCATTGCTGCAATGCTGCGCATGCCTATTGAAGTGCGCGAGATTGATCGCCGTTGGCATGGGCCACGCACCGTCATTCGCGACGAAGTGCTGATGTCGAACCGGTTGATCCTGATCGTCGACGGATCTCTGAACTACACGGTTGAAGGGAAGACCAAGCGCATGGCGGCAGGCAATCAACTGCTTGTGCCGAACTGGGTCCGCCGCACCTGGCGCACCAATCGTGGTTGTGAGATTTACTTCGTCGACTTTGTCTTGAAGCATCTGGACGCCAGCCCGCTGACTTTGTTTTGGCGCACGGTTGACTGCTTGGACTTGGAATGCGCGGCTATGGACCGAATGCGTACTGCGCGGGATGAAGGCGCGGCGCAATCGCGAACGCTGCTGCAAGTGGAGGGTGAGCTCAAGGGGATGCTTGGGCGTTTTTGGCCCACGGCTCGCGCGTTGCACGATTCGGTGTTTGCCAACACGCAGTTTGCCGAGGCGCTGCACCCGGAAATTCGCCGGGCGGTGCAATGGCTGAGCGAGCACTTTGCGCGGCCGGATGCGCTGGCGGAATTTTACGCAACACTCGTGCTGAGCCCGGACTATTTTCGCCGACAGTTCCAACTGGCTTATGGCGAGAATATGCAAACACGGCTCAACCGAATCCGGCTGCGGCATGCGCGTTTTCTGGTGCATGAAAGTCACTTGTCTGCGAAGGAAATTGCGGGGGAATGCGGGTTTAACGATCCGTTGTTTTTCTCGCGCCAGTATCGAAAATTCTGGGGCAAGTCGCCAACCGAGGATCGCGCTAAAGCATGATCGAGCCGCCGTCGGCCAGCGCGCGACGAATCTTGGCGGGGTCGATTTCGCGTGCGCATTGCTTATGCTTTAGAGCAAGGTAGGCGGCCACTCCGGCGGCTTCGCCGGTTTGGTTCATGTTGACCATGACGCGGATGGCACCGTGGGCTTCGGTGTCGGCATCGATGAAGCGCCCGGCCGCAAGCAGGTTGCCAAACGGCCCCTGGGGCACGAGTGAGCGATACGGGATCTGGTAGTAGGTCGGGTTGTCGCGCGTTTCAGCGCGCCAGCGGCCTTGCTCCTGCGGATAGCCGGGGCGGGCGTACACTTCGCGACCATCGAGATAGCGAAAGGTGAGGCCGGGTTTGTTGTCGTGGTGGATGTCCACGCGGTAACTGCCGTTGGCAATGGCGTCGTCGAAGCGCTTGCCGTGGAGCACTTCCTCGCCGGTTAGCTGGTGCAGGCAGCGCACGTGGCGTGTTTCGCGAATGCCGATGCGCGCGGGTAGGGACTGCAGGGCGAGTTGGTTGCCGTTGGCGTATTTACGGAAAATGTCGTGGATCGCGCGGACTTGACGACGGCCTTCAATCTCGGCGCGGGTAAAGCCCTCGGCATCGGAGCAGTTGTCGTAAACGCGCGTGCCTGCGAGCATGAAAACGTCTGAGCCGGGAACCTTGCCACCCCATGCAAAGCCCTGCGGCAGGTTAAACTCTTCACCGTGCATACGGAGTAGGGCACCCCAGTCGGTTTCGTTTTGTAGCTTATCCCAGTTGCTGAAGGAGGCGCAGGTGGTTGAGGGCTGGCGGCGCGCGGCAATGTAGGTTTCCAAACCGAGTCGCTGGCAAAGGTCGCCATCGCCGGTGGCGTCGATGAAGAACCGCGCCTTGATTGCCTGGCGGCCACTTTTGTTTTCCACAATGACGCCGGTTAACTGCTCGTTCTCAATGACCGGCGCGACAAACGAAGTATGGAGCCAAGGCGTGATGCCGTGCTCAATGATAAGTTCGTCCAGCTCGATCTGCATCTCACTCGAGTTGAAGCGCCAGGCGACGCTGGCATTGGCCAGGTTTTCGTTGACCGTGTCGCGCTGCTTGAGGCGGTCTATGATCTCCTGACTCAGTCCGGAAAAAATTCGTGTTTTGAACGCTTCGTCGAGCGGCGTGTGCCAGACATTGACCAGTGACAGCGTTGCCACGCCGCCAAAGCAGCCCATCTTTTCAACGATCGCGACGGACAGCCCTAGCCGCGCCGCACGAATCGCCGCAAAGACGCCCGTGCACGACCCACCCAGCACACAAAGATCGAAATCTCCAACGACGGGGGTTTCTCTTGCGGGCTCATGGACGGTTTGCTTTTGCATGGAGATTATTATTGGAAACGAGCTCTCCCGAAAGCTAGATCGTTTATTAGGTCAATTGAAGTCATTGTATGGACAAAACGCGTGATTATGGCGCTAATTTTTGCTCTGATCGCCTAGAGCCAAACCAATTAATCTAGTACTGATGCTTGCAAGCGCCATAGTTGTGCAAGATGCTTCTCATTATATGAAAGGTTTTCTTCCTATTCCCTTACTGGCTTCGGCGCTTCTCTTGACCGCTGGCTGTGACTTTGATTTTAAGGGCTTCATCAAACCAGATGATACTAGGCCAGGACCGGTCGAACACATCGATGCCGATGAACGCCGACAGGCCGCCTTGCTCACGCCCACATTGGGGCCGATCATGAAAGAGGTGCGGTTGTTTCGCGCTGATGTGCGCAGTTCTTTTGAAAACGGAAACTACGAGGCGCTGGATCAGCAGGCGGGCGAGTTGGCGGAAGGCAAGCAGGTGTTCGATAACGGCTCGTGGAAGATTCATCAGTTTTACGTCGGCATTGGCGAGCGCTTTGGCCGTAGTGAAGATCAGTTTTTACATGATAAGCGACGCTTGGAGCGTTGGATGGAGCAGCGACCGGACTCCACCACCGCCAGGATCGCCTACGCCGATTTTCTCACTGAATATGCCTGGCATGCGCGAGGGTCGGGCTACGCCAGCACGGTCACGAACGAAGGTTGGCGCAAGTTTGGCAGCCGATTGCAGGAAGCCAATGAAGTGCTTTCGCCAATGTGGGACTCGGAAAACCTGGACCCCTACTGGGGCTCGGTGATGCTGCGCATCGCGCTGGGGCAGGGCTGGGACGCTGGCGACTACCGCAAGCTGATGAGCTACCTGCACGCTAGCTATCCGAAATATTGGGGCTACGATGTCAGCCGCGCCTATTCGCTCTTGCCGCGTTGGCATGGCGAGGAGGGCGACTGGGAGCGTTTTGCTAAGATTACGTCCGAGCGCCCTGATGGCCTCGGCAGCGAGGTGTACGCGCGGATTATCATTCGCATGGCCGGCTTCTATGGGAATATCTATCGTGAAACCGACGCGCAGTGGGCACCAACGAAAGAGGGCCTGGAAATTTTATTGGAGAAGTATCCGGACTCACTGACCATTCTCAACAGCGCCGCTCGTGTGGCGGTCTTGGGCAACGATCAGGAGATGGCAAAGGCTTTGTTTGAAAAAATCGAAGACAACTACGTGGATAGCTGTTGGAAAAACACGGAGCAGTTCGTTCATTATCGCACCTGGGCCCGCACGGGCAATTGGTAGGCCAGCGCTACGCGGAATGATCTCTCGTTGAAAGTAGCTGAGGGTGCGGACGCATTTCGTCAGCTATCCCGTCTTGTTCGGTTGCTGGTTGCGGTTGCATGGTCGTGGAGCGGGAATCCTCGTAGTTGCATGTCAGGCTGATGGCAGTTCTTCAGTGTGATGGGAATGCCTTTTCTGTGGTGAGGGCCTATGAGTCTCCGGGTCTTGGCGTGAACCACTCCTGCCTAATGATCTCACGCAAAGGCGCGAAGAGTTGCTGGGGAAGGGGATACTGACCGAACGTCGAAGGTAGGCGCGGCTATGAGCCGTCGCCTATCCAGATTTGTTAGTGTTCAGCTCTTGGGTATCCTAGACCGATCACCTTTAGAGTGTCATCTTTACTGCCAGAAACATTCTCAATCCTTATTTTGAATTCGTACCCATTAATTTGGCTGGCATTGGTTGGAAGGTTAAGAATCTGAGTGACTTCATATCCGGCATCATGACAAAGATCGCTCTTCCTCCACTGCGTATTTGATTGTAAGTTGCTCCATTTTATCAATCCATCGCCTTGCGCATCATTCACCTCTATAGTCAGAGAGAAGTCGATTAATGGCGATTCGCTTATAATGCGCTTACTTAACTTTGCTTTGTCATCTTCCACAAGGGGAGACATCGAAGTGACTTCAATTTTAATCTGCCAAAAATCTATATCACCTACATCGTCGATCATGTAGATGGTCTCACTTTCGGTTTCAAGGGAGATAGTAGGAAATTCAAAAACATAAGGATAAGCCATCGGGGGAAAGGAGGAAACTTCATAAAGAGTGGCATCTCCGCGCGTGCCGAGTTCCCTTCTGGATGTGCAGCCCGAGAATAATATACAGAGAATTATCAGTAGTATGCATTTCATACGAATTACACTAACGCTAAGAGTAGCTGGCCGTCATGGAGCGCCAAAAGGCGCAGAATGAAGGGTCAGCTATCTCGTCTTGTTCGCTTTGGTAAGTTCAGTAATCATCATGATGATAAAACCATTTCCTGTGGGACCTCGATACAGCCCACGTCCCCCAAGGATTCTGCACGCGAAGGCGGATAATGCCCATGCCTCATCTTCAGTCGCTTCCGTTTTAGGTTCAGTTAGATCAGAGATATTGTGCTGTTCACCATATTCAATTAACCTTTCGGTATCTTTAGTGAGATGATCTAGAAGGGATGGGTTTGCCCATCCCCACATCCATGTCTCCGATACGCTAGAGTATGATCCCAAAATCACGACTTTGCAGCTTAACTGAACTTCTCCAGCATTGGAAAATAGCAGATCTCCAACTTCTTGGTCTATGTCCCAGCGCTCATAGCTTCCTAATCCATACTGTTGAGATAGATTGGAGTTGAGCTCTTCGACCTCTTTGACCCGTTCGACCAAATACTCGTTATATTCTCGATCTCGCTTGGGAGTGATTTGATCGGCAACCTTCTTGCCAAATATGTTTTTAAATAGGCTCATGTTTTGTAGCGAACGTTGAGGATAGGTGGCGAAAATGCGCCAGCATTTTTCGTCACCTACTCCGACTGGTTATCGATTTGAGTTCTAAGGTCGGGTATGCTCTCTGCCAAGGCTAGTATCTTTTCTTTGATTTTCTCACGCTGATCAGAGATTTCGGAGTCAGGCCAGACAGGTGAGTTTGCATAGTAAGCTAATCGTGAGATACAGAATGTACGAGCTTCAGTGATGTCGCCGTCTTCAAGCAAACCCAAGATAGTCAGGCACACTATGGCAGTCATGCTTTCATCGTTCTCCATCATGCTGCTCATCGACTTATTGTGCTGGATCATATTCTTGAGTCCGTCACGAACCTGTTCCGGTGTGACTTCAATATCCTCGATAAGGCTTTGGAATTCTATGCCCTCAGAATCTGTCCATCCGTAAAGGGTCTGCCATTGCTCGTAGACAAATTCACTTCTCGCTTTACGTTCCCAAAGGGCACCTAGAAATCCCGCTGCTGTGATGGCAACTGCAATGGATGCGATGGCAATTGGCTTTCTCATTCGATAACGTCAAAGATGAGCCATGGAGGTAGATGGCGCAGGTCGTGCGAAAGCACGAACTGTGACAGATACCGGAATTGGCTCCATCGCGTTGTTAGGCTCTGTATGTTTCATTTCTCAAGTCAGGCGCCTGGCTTATAGTTTGGCTGTGCAATCTTCCAGCATAACGACTCAAGCACGATCACGGGAGTGAATGCTGCCTCGATTCTTTCGTTCCATGACCAATACCTTTCCGGGTCCCGTGCGTCGTCAGGTGGCATGCCGGCAGTGATTAAGTGGTGGTTTGCGCCTCGGTTGTCCCAAGAGCGTCGATGAATTAGGCGATGAGTGGCTCTGCATCCTGTATATATCGCAAGATATACGGTCAGCGCGACCGCGATGACGTATTTGGATCGCTTCATTTCTGCCTAACGCTAAGAGTAGCTGACCGTCATGGAGCGCCGCAAGGCGCGGAATGAAGGGTCAGCTATCTCGTCTTGTTGGCTCCTTTGCATTTAGAGAGGTCTAGTGGCCCCCAGAAGTCCATGTTGATGAAAATCGCGTTCGTGAAGTCGATGTTGATTAATTCTGTCTTTTCGAAACTCACCTTATTAAGAGTAGAACCTTCGAATGAGGATTCATCGAGTATCGCTTGACGAAAAGTAGTATAGTCCAGATGGCAATCTAGGAATTCTGACTTCGGAAGGTTCCCCGTCCTGAAATTGCACTCTACTAGCTTACAGCGTGAGAAACTCGTTCCTTCTAAAATCAGTGTTCGTGGACCAAAAGATGTGGATTCAAACTCGCAGTTCGCGAACTGAGCGCCAGCCCATGAGCACTTAATTTCTTTCTCAGCAGCTATCCATGATCCGGAAAACTTACATGAGTCAAAAACAGATCCCTCTCCATTGCAGTTTACGAATCGAGAGTGACCAAAGGAAACATTTTTGAAGATGTGGCCGGAGAGATCGACTTCCTCTCTTTGGGTAGTGATGGAGCAATTTTCAATGACTACTTTGCCATCGCGTTCAAATCCATGCGCCCTTGCAAGGTGAAGTATCTCTTGTCGGTCAGATAAAGCAGACCACTTTGAGAGGAACTTTCTTTTCTTCTTATCCATTTCCTTTGTGAACTATTAGTTATGCGACATAATTATGTCGCATAAGTGAATGGCGTAAAGAGACGATGGTGGCCCTTGTGCACCTATTTCTGAGTGAAAGTCGCACATGCTGTTGAAATATGTATACTTACTAAAGGGGACGATTTGTCCCCTATTACTTATTCGACATGTATGACTGGGTGACATCGTGTTTGCAGGATAAGCCAGGGCTGTCTGACTGGCAGCGGGAGGCGTAGTTGATTACACTACGATGGTATTTCGGTTTTTGTGCCAAGCGTCAATTGCCGAATCCGCTG